>JABHTG010000001.1 GCA_018697205.1 Nitrospina sp.
AAGCTTTTGAGCTTCTCTAACAGATGCATAAAATCTTCGGTTATATGCTATATAAACGTTAGATCTAGTTTTTTTTGCGTGAACGCAAACTCTTTTAATTTGTTGGGTTGTCAAACCTGCTGGTTTTTCAAGTAATATTTTTCGAACCCCCTCGTCCATTAACTCGATGGCTGTGTTAGCCAAGGCGTCGCAATTAACAGCGATAATTCCACATCGTACGCTACCTGAGCCTTTTTGCTTCCAATTTGATAATCCATGAGGTATTGCAGTTACTCCCACTTGCTTATAAAAATTTTCTGTTCCTTCAACACTTTTCCCGATGACTGTAAAGTCTATGCCAAGGTGTTTGAGAACTTTGGCGTAATCCATAGCCATTGGGCCAGCGCCTAACAGAAGTAATTTTTTTGAATTCAAGTTATTGGACATGCGTCAATTTGTTCTCCAGTAATTCTTTCAATATGATAAGTAAATACTCTTATCAACTCCAAATGTAGCTTCATAGAGTTAGTGTAAGTGGGTAGATCACAAGAACCTTTTTTAAGAATATCATTGACCCAGATATGGGTCATCTCGCTTTGGTAGGGAAGGGAAATTTTTCCAATGCGATTTGCAAGTAAGTTTGAAGATTTTAAATCAAAATGATTCACAAAATTGGTGGTGAGAAGATATGTTTCAGGTCCGTTTTGGATTTCAATTGAAATAGAATCTTCGTTCCTATCGTTGCAAAAAAGATCAAGAGAATCATTGCGTGAATTTCCCCCCTCTAGGTGTCCTATGAACTCTTTAAACCCTTTTCGCTTTGCATTTAGCACTTTATTTTCTAGATTAACTCTAACGAATTTGAAATCATTACACCCTGAAAGATAAGAGAATAGATCCATATAATGTATACTGTTAGATCCCATTCCCCATTTTGATCCTTCGACCTTCATTTGTATGCGGTCATTCAAGTTCAATAAAGTTTTTATTTTTTTAAATAGGTCTGTGGTTCTCATCCAGCAACTAACCCAAGTGGGGATCGAGGATTCTTTTAAAAAGGTATCAACTGCAATATAGTCAACCTTTTTTTGAAACAATACTTTTTCTAAGATTAAATTTTTTACGGAACATTTCCGGGTTACCTCCATTAAGATTTTGCTTCTAACATTGGAATTGGTTGCTATGATAATAAGATCTAGTGTGTCTGGTAGGCCATCTAAGCTTTTGTGGCAACAGAGTTCGATATTTTGCTTGCCGGGAGATACTACTTCTTCATAGTGGTCGAGAGCTTTTTTTAGAGATTTGTTGGATGGGTCCACTAAACCAATTCTTATTGGGGTTTCTAAATGGCACAATGCCTGAAGGTGGCGACTCCCAATTTGGCCGGCACCTATGATAGCGCAGTGGATCATGTCTTTCATTAGTGATGAGAAAAAGGTCTGCCAATAGCCGACAAACACGGGTTTTAAGGTAGCGTACCCTTGGTATTACTTGGATTATAAGATATAATTTTCTTCTTGGCGATACAGTTTTTTGACTACGTAAAAAGGCTTGTTTTAATTAAGTAGGCTCCTCAGCTTTCTTAGAAAGTAATATCCTGAGACATAGTTTTTGTTAGTAACTTTTACTATCTCCTAAGGCTAGGGCTTGAGATGGTTTTTTTAGTTTAGGAGGTTGCTAAGAGAGTTGATTAATTCGATTGCGTGAGCATAAAAGAGTATTTTTAACCAAGCTGGAGTAAATTATGTCAGATATAGTTGCGCTTATTCCTGCGAGGTCGGGCTCAAAAGGCCTTGTTAATAAAAACATAAAATCACTTAACGGGCACCCTTTGCTGGCATACTCGATAAGAGGTGCTTGTCTGGCGAAAGGCATTGACCGTGTCTTAGTATCGACTGATTCTGAGGAATATGCTTCCATAGCCACCAAGTACGGGGCAGAAGTTCCGTTTTTAAGGCCTCCTGAAATTTCAAAAGACGATTCAAAAGATCTAGATTGGATTTACCACGCTTTGGATTGGTTTGAAAAGCATGAAGGCGCCATTCCTCGTTTGATTGTCCATTTACGTCCTACCGCCCCTCTTCGACAACCTAAAATCATTGAAGATGGAATAAAGGCAATCGAAGCTGATAATATGGCAACTGCATTGCGCTCCATTCACGAAATGTCAGAATCTGCTTACAAGTGGTTTGAGGTTGATGGGGATTACTTAGCTTGTTTGTGTACTCAGTCGCGCGACATAGAAGCTACAAGTTTGGGACGGGAGCTTTTCCCAAAAACGTATGAGCCCAATGGTTATGTCGATATTTTAAAAACAGACTATATCTTAAAAAATCGAAAAATTCATGGAGACAGAGTACTTGCTTTTCATACCCCTAGAGTTATTGATATAGACAATCAAGAAGATTTTGAGATCGCCACATTTTTGGCGAAAAAAAATAAAAATTTATTTAATGATTATTTTCATTCCTAACTAAGCCAACGGCACTGTATATCAGATTTTAAAACACCAGCCACCCAATAAATAACTTTATAATGAAAATACTTTTTGCTGGACTAGGTTCCATTGGTCAAAGACATTTACGTAACTTGAGAAAATTACTAGGCGATTCGGTCGAAATATTTGCTTATCGAGTTAAGCGTGAAGTGCCTATGTTGAATGATCAACTTAAGGTAGTCGAAGATAGGTTTGTTAAGGATGAATATGGTGTAATTGAATTTGACGATCTAGATAAAGCTCTAGCCCAAAAACCAGAGATAGTTTTTGTTACTAACCCAACTAGTCTTCACATAGAAGTTGCAAGAAAAGCGGCTGAGGCAGGAAGCCATTTGTTTATAGAAAAGCCTCTAGGTGCGAGCGATTTGGGAGTTGATGAGCTAATAAAGTTAGTCGAGCGTAAGCGTTTAGTTGCTTTAGTTGCATACCAACTACGTTTTCATCCAGGTCTTATACAAGTTTCTTCTTGGCTGAGGGAAGAACGTATAGGTCAGCTTATTTTTGCTAATTTATTGTTAGGAGAGTATCTTCCTGGTTTTCACCCCTACGAAGATTACCGAAAAACTTATCCAGCTATCAAGAGTTTAGGCGGTGGCGTTATTTTAAGTCAAATTCATGAATTTGACTATGCCTTGTGGTTATTTGGTAAACCGAAGAGGATTTTTGCACTGGGTGGACAGCTAAGTAATCTAGAGATAAATGCTGAGGATACTGCCTCCGTGCTTATGGAATGTGAATGCAATGGAAAAGTATTACCTGTGAGTATGACGCTTGATTTTTTACAATCTCCTCCTCGTAGGACTTGCACCATAGTTGGGGATCAAGGAAGTATTATCTGGGATTACCATGGGAAATCAGCTGTTTTGCAACATCGAAGTACAGGAAAGACAGAAACGTTGGATTTCAGCTCTTTAGAAAGAAATCAGTTGTTTGTAGACGAACTAAAACATTTTCTTTCTGCTGTTAAAGGGGAAACAGTACCAGTTGTAGATATTCGATTAGGGCATGAAAGTCTTAAAATGGCTCTTGCTGCATTAGCGTCCATAGATACAGGAGAGGTTCAAGCCCTAGAGTAATGAATATTCTTTGCAACTATAGAAATAGATGTGTGCAGATTGAAAAATCATACTCTATAATGAGCTGTTGATTTTTATGAGTTGCGTTTATAAAATAGGATTAAAGTAAAAGGGGTCTATACTTGAGGATTAGTTGGCTTTAAATATAACAGGGAGCTTTCTTTAATGGAGTGCTCTAACATTACCCAGCTTCTGCACAATTATGGTTATGCTTGATTGCTAGTCAGATGAAAGGAAAGATATGATTGACATTAATTTTTATATGAAGATAGCTGGCATCAAGCAGAAGCTGATGGTTGGAGAAAGACCTGATTCAGCTCATGTACTAAAAGCTTTTGAATCTGCTCTTAGCCAAAAACCAGTTATTTACAACTTTGAAAGTACTAACGCTTGCAATATGGTTTGTGGGTTTTGTCCACGAACAAATTTAATGACACGGGAAATTGAATCTATGCCTCCAGAGCTATTCAATCTTGTCGCTGATCAGATAGAGGCTCATTCTGAGGCCGACTGGAAGCGTTGGGAAGATTTTGCCACTACTCGATACAAAATTGGCCCTGATGAAATGAGTGAAAACCATTTCTTTCTTTATATTATTCCACGAGTGATAGTGCTGCATGGGTATGGTGAACCTTTACTGGATCGCAACCTTCCTGGTTATGTGAAGTATTTATCTGCCAAAGGTATTCCAACCTACTTTAGTTGTAATCCTGCTAATATTGATGTAAACAAGACTATTGAGTTTTTTGAATGTGGATTAGACTACATTAAATATTCCATCGACTCAGTTGACGACTCAACTCATAAAGAAATTCGAGGGAATGCTTCCAACTTCACCAAGGCGTATGAAAAAATACTTAAGATTTTGGAAATAAAAGAACGCAGAAAACTTAAATC
>JABHTG010000009.1 GCA_018697205.1 Nitrospina sp.
CTTCATTAGTAATGACTTCTCCGCTTTCATTTTTCCAGTAGAGAGACTTAATGTCGTTAAGGGGTAAGTCGTTTTCGAGCGCATGTGCTAGCTCCTTAAGAGTTTCTTCGCCTTCACCCTTACCAACAAAATCAATACATTCATGATCTAAAAACTCGAACGGAACAACCGATGCAGTATGCCCACCAACGATGATTTTAATATTTGAGTCTAATTCTTTAATAAAACTGGCACAGTCCAAAGTATGGTGGTAGTTCATATCGTAGGTACTAAAACCAACTATATCAGGCTTTTCTCTGAGTATATCTTCACGCACCTGATCACGGTGCTTTTCAAAACTCTCACCAGAAAAAATGTAATATTCAGAATAAGCAACTTCTATATTGCTATGCTTCAGATAGCTGGTTAAAGCAGCAATTTGCATTTGAACCGTTTGGTAAGGAGTGAAGATCGTTAGCCAGATTTTCATTGAAAAGCAACCTTATTTACTTAGTAAAGTTTATGCGTCTTTTTTAAAAATATTCAACTGTATACTAATAAAAACTTGAAATAATTTACAGTCAATAACACTTCTTAACTACACTTATTGTATCGGTTTTTGGTGAGAAAAATTTATTATTATCTTTAACGTTTTGAAATAGCTAATTGGAAGAGCGAGTTTTTCGGTTACCGTAGTATTTTTTGAAGGCGGCTTTTTCACCAAGGTCTTAAGATTGAGTTTTTTTATAGTTTTTATTATCAAAGAGAAATCGAACTTAATTGTAAACTTTTTATGCTTCTTGGTTCTCGTTATTTTTTTAATGGACCTAAATCGCTAATCCAAAGCTTTTTATTAAGCTTCGTTATGACTTTGGTTCACCTTCCCCCCGCAACAGGTAAAACGGCTCCAGTAACATATTCCGCTTTATCTGATAATAGCCATAAAATTGCATTAGCTACTTCTTGAGGCGTACCCAATCTTCCCATCGGGATTTCTTTTTTTTTATTTTTAAGAACCATTTCATTGGGAAAATCGTGTTGATCGGTTTCAATAATGCCCGGGCTGACTGCATTAACTCTAATTCCTTCTAATGCAACTTCTCTTGAGAGGGATAAGGTGAAATTGTTAATTGCAGCCTTGGAGGCAGCATAGGGTGTGAGGTGGTTTCCTCCAAATTCCGCTGCCTGTGAAGATATATTAACGATTGCGCCTCCTTGCCCTCCGCTTGAACGGGACATTCTTTTAATTGCTTCCTTGGCACAGTAGAAATAGCCTAAAAGGTTGACTTCAAATATATGCTTTATTTCTGAGACGTTAAGATCGATTAATTTAGACCTTGGGCCAGAAATTCCAGCATTGTTAACCAACGAACTAAGGGCACCCAATTCTATTTCTGTTATTTTGAAAAGCTGTTCCACTTCTTTTGCAGAGCTAATGTCGGCTTGTACAGCAATAGCTTTTCCTCCGTTGGAATTTATTTCCCCAACTATTTGGTTGGCAGTCTTAGAGTTTTTTTCATAGTTTATGCACACGGAATATCCCATTTGTGCAGCTTTGAGGGAGGTAGCTGCTCCTATGCCACGACTTCCCCCTGTAACAATTAAAACTTTTTTTTCAGCGTTCATAATTATTTTTTAGATTTTTATTCTCAAAGAGAAACTGAAACTTGTGGTAAGTTTTTTGTGCTTCTTGAATTTCATCATCTTGTAATGGTCCTAAATCGCTGGCTTTAATATTTTCTTTAACTTCGAGTTCGTTCAGTGCTCCTGGGATAGCAGTTGTGACTCGAGAGTAGGATAAACAAAATCTAAGTGCAAATTGTGTGTTTGTTTGTGAAGAAGAATCCGTTTTACATGAAAGAACTTTTTTAGAGCCTTCGATCCAGTTTTGAATTTGTCGATTAGACCAACGACTCCGGTGGTCTTGTTTGTCAAAATGGGTTGTTTTATTAATTTTTCCGCTAAGAAAACCAAAGCATAGTGGTGTACGGGCGATTAAAGAAACCTGATTCGTTGTGGCACTTTTCATTAACCCAGATTCTATGGCTCTGTGATCAAGTAGGTTTAGATTGACTTGAACACTCTCGACCCTTAGCTGTTCTATCGCCTCAATTCCTTCTTTGGGGGATTTAACAGATACTCCAAAAGCTCGAATAATCCCTTTTTTCTTAAGTTGATCAACCCAAGTCAGGATGTCGTGGTTATTTTGAATTACATGGGGGGAGGGATTATGTAATTGCAAAAGATCGATATAGTCAGTTTTAAGACGTTTGAGGCTACCTTTTAGAGATGTTGAGAGATTTTTTATAGAAAAATCAGCGGGTTCATCATAATTGACCAGCCCAACCTTCGTAGCAATGAGCACACGATTCCTAAACTTCAACAATGTTTTGCCTATAAGACTTTCACTATGTCCTCCTCCATAAACGTTGGACGTGTCAAAAAAATTTATTCCACTATCGAGTGCACAATTCAAGGCTCTTATTGATGAGTTGTCATCTGTTGGGCCATAACTTGTGGCACCTTTGCTGATACCTCCTATGCCCCAGGCGCCAAAACCAATTTCGGATACAAAGATTTCTGTTTTACCCAGTCGGCGGTATTTCATTTGTAAATTGAGATTAAAGAGGAGTTTGTTATTCCCATTCAATCGTTTCGCGTCTGTAGGTTGTTGATTCTAAATATATTTTTTGCGTTCGTAAAATCTTCGTAACTCCGTTTAATCTTCCCGGTCGACAAGTTGCCGACGGGCATTCCAGCCCGGCCAAAAAGGGTGTTCGTTTTTAATGTAGTGCATATAAAGTTTTCGTCTCCATCTTTCAGGATGCGAGTTCTTATTCGCCCTATGAATAGTGTGACCATGAAGAAAAATAATATCACCTCTTTTATAGGTTAATTGAACCGGTTCATAACCCTCGGGAATTTTGCACTCCATTCCTATAGGATTATTTTGTAAAATTTTTCCTGTTTTATCCTTTTTTAGATAGCTTTTACTCTCGACAGGTAGGTCCCCTAGAAAATTGGTTCGCGGAACAACCATAAGTGCTCCATTACTTTCATCTGCATCGTCCAGCGCCAAACCGATGATTAGGTAACTACCATGAGGAGCTTTCGGGGCAAAATTATCTTGATGCCAAGCCGAGCTTCCAAATGTGCTATTGGGCTGAGAAAAGAAAAATACCGAGCCGATTGGAATCATTCGGTGTTCGCAAAGCTGGTCGGCCATGGCTAAAATATCTTTGCGAATAAGTATTTTATGGAACTCTGGAGATTGGTGCATATTCAAGCGAAGGTTATATTTCCCTTTTGCCTCTATATTAGCTTTCGCGATCAATAGCCGGCAATCTTCTTCACTAACAACATTTTCTACCAAACAATAGCCGTTTTGTCGGTAAAAATTTAATTTCGATTCCTTCATATGGCCAGACTCCATCTCCAAGTGCATCCGTTTAAATTTTTCCATTTACTGCCCAGGCTTAACTTTGGAAGAGTGGTCTCTTAAATTAAAATTACCATCTAGTAATGACCTGCATAATACTTTTCCAAACTAGCTGAACCATACAGATAGTCGCCTTTTTTGTTTCCATACCAGACCACTTCACGACACCAAGTTTGCCAGTCTTTCCAAGTTTGGGTCGATCTAGCAATTCGGTATTTGGATTTGATACGTTTAAAGGAGGAGGGTTGGTCCTTAAGTACTTGATTGTATATTCCAAGAATGTTGTATTCGGATTCGGCTTCTAAATCATCGTAAAGGTAAGGTTGTTTAAGGAGAGCATGATTAATCTTAATAGACTCAGCAACTAAAGGAATAGAGCCATAGTTTTGTGTTTTTTTTAGTAGAGTCTCCAAGAGTTTTCGGGATTCTTCATAGAAAATACCCAGCTTTCCTTCGGCAGATAGGCGTATCAATTGATATTCATCATCAGGCCACCAGATACGCAGCCACTCTTTAGAGTAATAATATTCAGGTCCCCCGTTTTGAATGATTTGGGCTCGCGAACAAAAATGATCCCGAATTTCCGCGATCAATGGAAAATCATTATTGTTTGCGTCGCAAAAGGATTCGATTATTTGACGATAGGAAATACCTGTTGATTCCGCCAAGAGGACGAGAGGAATCTGAAGCAATTTATCGAAATGAAGAAGGGCGGTCATCCAGGAGAAGACACGCGTTTTTCGCCACATATTGCGAGGCATGGAGTTGGTTGCTATGACCAGTTGTTGTATTTCATCGATATTATTCTTTGAATAATCTAAAGAACCATGAATATTTAGAATCTTGGAGTCGGTTAACTCCATGCCATATTGACTCTGGTATTCTGGGTCTCCCATTTCGGCATTGGGTAAAACTGAGAGATTGTTAAACTGGATGCGGTTATGTTGTCCATTTTTAATGAGTGTTGCAACACCATCTGCAAAAGACTCATAGGTTTCTCCGGGAAGACCTAAAATCAAGTCTGAATAAGTAGTGATATTGTCAAAACTAAACCTACGTTGGAGATCTTCGTAAGTTTGGAGGGAGATATTTTGTCTTTTAATATTTAAGAGAGAGGATACAGAGAGGGATTGCATGGATAGGGCTACCCCCTTATTGAGCCCATTATCAGATAGAATTTTTTGGGTAAGGTAGTTGCGTTCTGTGGCATTTTTGGTGTTTTGCGTGGACAAAACCTTTGGATAACCGGTCTGATTTTTATTTTTTGCAGCACGTCGAGCTATATCAACATCCCGCGGGAGGATGCCAAAATTTGCATCACAATTAAATATAAATTCAATCTTGTTTTTAGAAAACCAATCGAGCTCCTTTATTATGCGATCCATTTCGAAGCGAAAAATACGATCGGCTACTGCTGAACCCCAATCGCAGAAAGTACATTTGAAAGGACATCCTCGATTTGTTTCCCAGAGAACTAACCATTCCTCATCAGAAGTAGAAATAAGTTCATCGAATATTCCCGAAAGATAGGGGGAAGGAATGATGGAAAGGTCTTTGGTGCGTTCTGCTTTGGGGTTGTTGCAAAAGCTGCCTGATTCGTCAATTGTGCTGATGCCGGGAATTTGATTTATTTTTCTGGATGGAAAATTTTTCAAAAGCTCAAAAAAAGTGCGTTCACCCTCACCATGAACGGCGACATCAATTCCAGGATTTTTTCGTAAAAATGATTCGCATCGGTCGGGTACTTGAGGCCCCCCACATATAATATAAATCTGTGGGTTTCGTTTTTTTAGTTGTCGGATAGTTTCAAGGGAAATTTGTTCATTCCAGACATACAAACTAAAGCCGATTACTTCAGCTAGTAAGAGTTGACTTACAGTCTCTTCGATAGATGTTCTTTTGAAAATAGGTTTAAGGAACTCAAAACATTTTTTGCTAGGGGAGTGTTTTTCAACATAAGCTTGAAGCAAGCCAACCGAGTAGGGAAGGTAGTTTGCGCCGGAAAAACTGTTGTTGATTTGGCTTAGGCCGACGGTTATCTTTGGTCTTTGTAAATCCATTGGTTTATACCGCGTCGTTACCTAAACAAAAACGATTTAATTTTTAAAACTTTCGGCTTCCCTCACGAAAAGCTTCTTGGAGAATCATATAGTTGTCTATAATTTCTTCGCTACTTTTTCCTTTTCCCCAAGAAGTTTCTTTTTCGTATTCAAACGTCATCTTAGGTTTTTCGTTTGCATCAAAGCTACCGAATGCAACTCTAAAATCATCCCAGTTTTTGGTGATATTTTTCATGCCAAAGCTACTTGGGTTGTTATACATTGCGGTGCCAGGAAGAGGAGTCAAAAGGGACAATAATACCGAATTGACTCCAAACTCATCACAAAACTTCAAAGTGGAGTCTACAACGTTCTCAGGTTCTCCAGGTAAACCAACGATGATGTGTATTCTTATCCCAATTTCATGCTTTTGTAGCGTGAGAAGATATTTTTTCGCTTCGGTTAAATTTAACGGTTTGTTTAGTATATCCATTGACTCCGGGGTTATCGTTTCTAAGCCCACGGCGATTTCAACACACCCAGAATCTTTGGCTAGTTTAACCATATCCTCCGTAACGCCTGTTGCACGTGATTGGCCGCGCCATTTAATATCTGCTTTCCCAATCGCCTCTAACCATGGCCGAGCAAACCTTCTTCCCACTGGAATCCCGTTATCGTCTTTTAAAGCGAGAGCGTTTACGCCGTACTCTCTTTTAAGGTACTCAATTTCTTGGGTAATAGTTTCGTAAGGCATATACCTTACAGATCCTTTTTCTAGATTAGAACAAAAATGGCAGTCAAATGGACAGCCTCTTGAAAAAAGTGTCGATGTTCCATTATGCTTAAGATATTCTTTGTTTAACAGCCCTTGAATGACTACCGAAGATTTAGGCAACCATTTTCTGCTTGGTATAGGTATGGTTTGAAGGTCAGATAGTGGCCCCTGTCTGTAAATCGGTTTCAACTCAGAATTAAAAATGTCGTTGAATAACTCAATTATAGAATTTTCGCCTTCGCCAAGAGCGATTGCATCAAAAACCCTCCCTCCATCTTGAGGGAAAAGTGTGATATGGGGGCCTCCCGAAATATGTTTTGCTATCGGATAAATGTCACGAAGTTTTTGCACAAGCCTTTCTGCTTCATTAAAATCAAGGGTAGTAAGGGTGTAAAGAAAAATGTCGTTTTCAGGGATGTGAGATACGAATTCATTTTCAGGAAGGCCTCTTAAGTCGATGAGTGATAGCTCCAACTTTTCCCCGAAATATTTTTCAAGGTAAGTAAGAAGGTAGATTATAGTCAGCGGTTGGTTTCTGAATGGTTCAGCATTATAAGAACCGCTTGAGTTAATAAACCCAACTCGAATAGATTTCATTTTTCAATAATTTTTAGGTAGTCTTTTATAGAAAGATAAGGGTTTTTTTCAGCGTACTTAATAATATTGGTTGTATAATTTTTTTGATCTTTATGCAATTTGCGTATGGATGATGTTATCACACTTGCTTTAGTCTCAATTATAATTCCCAAGTTATTTTCTTCGATGACATCGACTATGCCATTGTTATTGCTTGCTAGTATTGGCATTTTCATTTGAAGATATTGGATAAGCTTTCCGCATGTCGCCAAGCATGTAAAACTTTCTTCGTCTTTGATCAGGTTGATGCCACAGAAACAATCCTTCAGAACCTCCTCTAGTTCGCTTAACGGAAGAAAATCATATAACTCTACAAAATTTTTCAAACCAAGACTTTCAACTGTTTCCTCTATAAGGGTTCGCTCAATCGATGGAGGACCGATGATTTTCAGTTTAGCACCAATATCTCTGTGTAACTCGGGTAACAAAGGTAAAATTAAATCTAAACCAGAATCTTCTCGAACTTGACCTAGAAAACAAATGTTAGTTCTTGTGTCTGGTATAGCATTCGGATATACCTCGACGGGGGGTGGAAGGAGGTGGTGTATAGTTCTAGATAATTGTCTGCCCCAATAGCGTTCTCTAGCTTCATTGGCAAGTTTTGACTCGCTGACTACGAGATCGCAGGTAGTGAATGCGATGTAATCCATAAAAACAAATAAATAGTTGTTGGCAAGCCGGCTAAGCAAGCCTTTGTTGCCCTGATTGGCCAACCAGTCACCGGTACAATATATGAATTTTTTACAGAGTCCGATTTTTCTAGCAATCCCAAAAACTGCTGCCACCCAAGTAACCTCTGTTAAACAAACTTTAGGACGGTATATAATGCAAATAATTACTGAAAGAAATAAAAAGGTTCCAAAAAATATTACCCATGTAAATGGTGAAATTAATTTTGCAAAATTTTTATTTTTTGGAAAGGGAAACTTGATGGTCGTAGGAAACCATTTAACATGAGCGGGTTTATACTCCAAATGGATACAATTGAAGTCATAAAAAAATAGCATAGAGTTTTTGCTGTAAGACAGAAAATCTTTTGTGCATATTTTTTTTTCATAGGAGTCCATTTTTAGAGATACAAAGTCTAGCCTTTTAAATTGCAATGCAAACCTCCTGAATACCAAGTGCTAAATATTATGTTGACTATTAATGGGTTTACTAACGTCATTTCGAAACTTAGTCCAAATACTTCTAATTATTGAATAATAAAAATATTTCTAGGAGAATACACTATAGGTAAAAAATTTACATAATCATTAAAAACTGACATGTTCCCAAATATTTCTTCCTCCAAAAGTTCGAAGCGTTTACGAATTATGCGCGGATCGCCTGATCCTACATTCCCGAACCATGGGATCGAGTCAGGGTTGACTAGAAGTTTTCCAATATTAAGCATGCCAAATATTTTTTGAGCAGAGTCCTGAGCTAAAAGGGTGTAGAATTCTGTGATATGAGTGCCGAAGGCGGGTACGAAAAATCCTTTATTGATGTTCATTAGCAAAGGACTCCAGCCTGTATAATAACTCTTCTCGCCAGTTTGTACGAGAATTTGGTAATTACCCATTCCCGGGAAGCTCATTATTTTGTAATTTAATTTTTCTTGAATGATAGCGTTTTTGAAATCTATGTATTCAGGTTTGTCAATGTATTGTCTGGTGGCTTTCCCATCGAGGCCATGATTATGTTCGGGAAGAATATTTCCTGTCGCAATCGGGATGAAGCAAAATATTAAATACCCAATTATAAAAAGATGAAAAATTTTATTCTCTTTTGAATTTTTTATGTTTAAAAAAATAAAAAGGAGCAACAGAGTGAATAAAAAAATGTACAACAGACCAAACTTTTCTATTGGGCTTTTGAACATGTGAAAAAGAGGGAAATGTTCGAATAGAAATAAGTAAAGTGTGCCGAATGGAGGGTTTGGTCCTTTTGTGAAAAATATTGCTAAAAGTACTAGAAAAAATATGCGAGGAATGATTTTCTCTTGCCTAATTTGTCTAGAAAAGAAACAAATCCAAACAACTAGAGTTATCGGGATCAATGTTACGATATAGCCAGGAAATGAATTGTATAGGTTTCCAATAAAATCAAATCCGTAGTCATAAGTTAAAAATGTTAGTGTTAGGCATTTGAATATAGGAGCGGCAGTACTATCTACGGTTTGATTTAGCCAGGCTTGAGCGAAAGTTCTATCGTAATGGCTTAAAGCGTCTATAGCTCCGTAAAAAAGGTTGAGCAACCACCAGAGATTAAAAAAAATAAATGCAGATAAAACGACTAGGTATTTTTTTAGAAACTCTGAGTAAACCATTTTTTTGTTGACGTGGAAGGAAATAATATAAAGTGATACCAAGGAGGATAGATTGGCTATAACGCCGAGAGGTTGGTTTGTGTATGCAAAAGAAAATATCGCTGTTGTGGCACCAGAAAACAAAAAAAGCTTAAGGTTATCTTTATAAAATCTTAGGGTGATCCAGAAAAGAAAGGGCATCAGAGTAACTACCGATGCATTAAATTGATTGAGACTAGTAAGGTACTCTAAAATCGACGGGTTGATGAGGTAAAATAATGCGACTAAAAAAGCTGATAGAGGTATAAGGTTGATCTCACGAGCCGCCAGATACATTCCAAGAAAAGGAAAGTAGTACAAGGAAAATACGAGCATGAAGTTGGTGATAAATGGGCTTTTGGAGAGATTTTCTAGTAACGCAAGCAGCAGCTTATTGGCTCCAGTGCCTGATGGAGCAAGGTTAATCATCCCTTGGCCGTAGATGGAAAACCATTGATATGATGTTGTTTTCAGGAGTTCTGTGAAGTTTAGAAAAATGTTTCCTTCACCACCAAGAATTAAAGATCCATCAAGATAGTATTTGGAAAGCGCTAAAGTGAGAACCGGAATCATTCCCAGTGGGTATAAAAAGCGGTTATGTTTAATTCGCTTTATAATGGGATCGAATTTATTGGTCATTTGTATCGACGTGAAAGCGAAAAATAGAATGGGAATGATACTTGCCGTAGCTAATCAGGAAATGTAACACAATGTGTAACCATAAAACATGTGGACTATTGAAATCAAATAGGAACGTTGGTCATTTTTCGAATAAAGGTTTCCTTTAGAAACTCACACAATAGTTACACATTACTGTTGCATGTCACATAACTTATTGAAATTAAATGGATGAAAATCTACGTTACTACTGAAATCAACTGGCCTGTTATGCGGCTTAGCCTAGTGACACCACTGCAGTATCTTTAGTCAAGCGAGTTGGATCCTATGTTAGCTGGTGTTTTATATGGAAGACAAGTTCAGAGTATAGGTGTGCTGGTCTCTATTAAGGTCATTGGTTTTTAATGGGGAAATGCTTAGAATTTCTTACCTTCTTGGAGGTTAAGATAACATCCGCGTTTAAGAAGGCCCCCTTCCATTTATCAATTATTTGAACGCCAGGTTGGGATACGGTTTGCTATATTTGAGGGGACTAGGTTTTAGATTTGCTTCAATTTGCCGAATATAATGGAGTGAATACGAATTTTGTAGTCTTGGTTGTGGTAACCTAATTAATGCTGGAATTGTAGATTCGATCGGTGCGATTCATGGCGAGAGAGATTTCAAATAAACTGTAACTGTTTCTGAGAAAAGCCTTTCAATATCATATCTATATGCTCGAAGTCAGCCCTCAAATAAAAAATGGAAATAAAACTGTAATTTTGGTTTCTCCGCCGTCACGTATGATGAATCATTATCGACCTCCCCTGGCATTGATGTATATTTCAGGCTATTTGAAGCACAAGGGAATAAAAACACAGATTGTTGACTCCGTTATGGAGGATCAAATTGTTCGAGACGAGTCATTTTTTTTCAATAAGATAAATTTTTTTAATGCAGTAGAGGAACAAACAATAAAAAAAATATCGGAAATTGATACGGACATAATTGGGATAACTTGCTATACACCGGAAGTAGATGAAGTTGAGCGACTTGCGCGCAGGATTAAAGAAATTAAACCAGATGCTAAGATTGTTGCTGGTGGTATTCATCCCACATTGTATCCTGACGATTTATTGGGACCAAACTCTGATATTGATTTTGTAATTTTTGGAGAGGGGGAGATCTCTCTATATGAACTAATTTTGGCTATTCGGTCTAGCAAGGACATACGTGAGTTAAAAGGTGTGGGCTTCTATGACAATGAAATAGGTGAAAAGATAATTACTGAGCGGCAGCTTCTTGATTATGAATTAGATTCAATTTCTTGTCCAGATTATGAGGGGGTGGACATGGAATACTATACTAACGCTTCTCCGTACGCTATTCGTGGTGTATTTACAAGAAGTATGTATCTTTCTGCTTCGCGTGGATGCCCATCGGCTTGTACCTTCTGCGTTGCTCCAGAACTTAGAGATTTTAATTTCGCTAGTGGCATTAAAAAAAATGCAGGTGTTCGTTTAAGAACCCCTAAGCACCTTTTTGAAGAAGTTGTTTTTTTAAAAGAAAAGTACAAGATTGACTCATTTTATTTCATAGATGATTTGTTTACTTTGGATGAAGATATGGTGTCCGGATTTTGCGAACTAATGATTAAAAATAAAATGAACTTGGTTTGGGGTTGTTCTTCGAAGGTTAATACGGTTAATTACAAGTCACTCAAACTAATGAAGGCAGCTGGTTGTATCCAGCTCGACTTTGGAGTCGAAAAAGCGTCAGACGAACAAATGCAGCTTTTGAAAAAGGGCACAAAGGTACGTGAAGTAAAAGAAACTTTTAAAAATTGTCGCGAGTTAGGTGTTCGAGCTTTTGCTAACATATTGATAAATACTCCTGGGGAAACCGAACAAGATCTTCAGGATGCCATCGATCTGCTTGGGGAGATTAAACCAAATATCGTTTCTATTAATATCTTTACCCCATACCCCGGGACAGAAATTTTCGCGGAGACGCAGGGACTTACTCGAGAAGAATATCCCTTGCTGATGAAGAACCCTATAAAATTGGCTGCGGAAATGCCAGAAAAATTCCGTTTCGCTAAACACAACGTAGATTTAGGGGTATTCGCGGTAAGAGAAATGAAAAAATACAACAAAATCTACCCAAACATATCCATATTCTTTAATCCAAAATATATACGGAGCCTTTGGCATTCGCAAAGAAAACTAAATTATACTAAACAAACAAACATACTAGTCCAAGAGTTTATAAACCAAAAGTTTTAATCCCTGAATCGAGAAACATGCCTATGCAATGTCGGCTTTGTTCAAGCTCAAACACCCAACTGCTGTTCGTTTTAGAAAATATTCATGGTCGGCACCTTTTGGGTCGTGAAAAATTCAATGTCTATGTGGTAAAACAATCGTCATAAGAACGTGGAATGGAACTCAAATTTCAATCTCGTAAAGGGTATTTAAGATGAAAGTCATGTTGGTTTTCCCCCCTACGACAGTCTACGGTGACGACCCATCTGTGCCTCCAGTGGTTCAACCTCTTGGACTGGCTTATCTTGGGGCATATTTGGAACAGGAAGGGCACGAAGTTAACATCCTTGATGGTAGAGGTGCTCGAGAAGACATTACCCGTACTCCAACCCACACTAGATTTGGCATCCCTGATGAAGAAGTTTTAAGGCGAGTGGATGATTTTGGTCCAGATGTCTTAGGTATCAGCAATATGTTTACAGCATATTCTGGGGATCCTCACCGGATCACAAAGCTGATTAAGGAGAGACATCCTAAACTTCCTGTTGTTTTTGGAGGTTCACACCCTTCAGAGTTTCCAGAGCTAGTTATGAAGGATAAAAATGTGGACATGGTGGTCAAGGGTGAAGGGGAAGTTACATTCGCTGAGCTTCTAAGAAAAATAGAAAATAAGGAATCTCTGAATGACATCCTTGGTTTGACGTATAGAGACGGAGGTCGAGTTATCCAAAACCCGCCCCGAGAGCGTATGGATGACATCGACTCGCTTCCTTTGCCTGCTCGCCACCTCCTTCCTATGGAACACTATATTGACGAGAGTATGAGGCATGAATTCATCATGCGTAAACCTGCTGGCGCTATGGTAACCAGCCGTGGATGTCCCCAGAAATGTGTGTTTTGCACTGTTCGTGCTGTCTGGGGTAGGGACTGGACTGGACGTCACCCTTCTAAAGTTGTAGACGAAATTGAATTTTTGCAAGAAAAATATAATATGCGAGAAGTTAGCTTTCTGGATGATGATTTGGGGCGAGACATCCCAAGACTTGCTGCCTTGTGTGACGAAATCATACGTAGAAAGGTTGATATTAGATGGACTACTCCAAATGGAGTTGCCCATTGGTTACTAAATGAAAATTTACTTGATAAAATGAAAGCCTCGGGATGCTACCGACTCACCTTTGGCATAGAATCCGGGAATAAGGAGACCCGAAAATTTATTAAGAAAAAAGTTCCACTTGAACAGGCCACTAAGATGATTGCACACGCAAACAAAATCGGATTATGGACTATTTGTACTTTTATTCTTGGGTTCCCCTATGAAAAAAAAGAAGATATGAGGGATTCGATTCGCTATGCAATTGATAGTGGGACCGATATGGCCGTTTTTTATTTATTGCTACCTCATCCTACATCAGATGTTTATTCGGTTTTTAAAAAAGAAGGTCTTCTAGATTTGGATCCAATTATGGATCCGACCGTATTCAAAGAAGCTGAAGACTTTGCGGCGATCGGTGAGACTCTTTCGCAAAGAGGAGCACAGACAAAGTATTGCTCGCCTGAAGAATTACAGGAAATGCTAACTGAAGCATACAAAACTTTTTTTAAAGCTCGATTGAAAAAATGGGTCATGAATCCTTTCCATTTCCTAAGAAAAGTTAACTCCTACGAGGATCTAAAATATACTATAAAAGTTGGCGGGGCTTTCGCGGATCCAATTAGAAAGTTTTTAACGGTCAAACGGGCGCACATAAATATGTTATGGGATAAGTATAATGAAAAAGATGCCTTCTCTAAGGCTCGGCTTTACAAATCACCTGAAGAAATATCGGAGAGTAAATCTGCAGCGCCTCTTATATAAAACCATATTTAAAAATTCTGTGGGAAGGTCATTGAGAACAACTTTTAATATTTAATGAGTCCTGAAATATTTATAGTATCTACCATGAAACAAATAAAACGCCGAAGAAGGGTTCCATAATATACCGGTATTTATCGCCAGCGACCCCGTATGGGCAAAGCGTTTTGAGCAAAGAATATTCCTGTCATTTTGAACAGCAAGCCTATGCACATTCTGGGTAGCCGACACTATCCCTTGTTAGATTTTTATCGCTACTCAGCTGCAATGCTGGTAAGTATTGCACACCTCCTATCTCAACAATACAACTTACCACAAGCAGAATTATTAGCGAGTATTAGTGTTGAGTTATTTTTTGTTCTTTCTGGCTTTGTCTTAGCTCCTCAGCTTTTTTATGTAACCAAAACAAATTCTAAAAGCACACTTTTAACATTTCTAGCACGAAGATGGATAAGAACAGTTCCACCTTATTGCTTGGCTATTCTCGGGACTTGTATCATTTTAGATTATGGAAACGAGCTTAATATTCTAAGGTTTTTAACATACACACAGAATTTTATTTCCGACAATAGTGAGCCAAATTTTTTTCATGTTGGTTGGTCTCTCTCAATTGAAGAGTGGTTTTATGTCATAGCCCCCTTAAGTTTATTGTTGATCCGCAAGTGTCTAAATGAAAAAAAAGCCATTATAATTACGGCAGTTATATATATCGTCGCTTTAAATTTGATACGTTTTTTTTTAAATGATGGACAAGATTGGGGAGAGGAGATCAGAAGATCTGTAATCTATAGATTAGATGCTATATTTTTTGGCATAGTGGCTTATCAAATAAAAGATAAAATATTTTCCATCCACATCTTAATTGCTTTGTTCTTTGGGTTACTTTATCTGGCGTTCATTTTTCTAAATCCAATTGTCCTTATGACGAACGTTTTTCACCAAAATTTTTTTATTTTTATTTGTGGCCTTACATTTTCTGCTCTTATTCTAATAGCAACTAAGGTAAAAATATCAAATAATTTAGTTGTGTTATTTTTTCGATTTGTTGCAAACATTAGTTATTCAATTTACCTATTCCATATAATGATTTTAATGTTTCTGGCTGAATCTAAATTAGACATACTTTCATTGTTTCTATTTTATTTCATAATCCTCAATTTATTTTCTTCAATTTTTTATTATGGATTTGAGCTTCTGATTCTAAAAAGCCGTCCATCTTATCAAAAATAATAATAATTAAAATTTAATCAAACTCACAAGAAATCTTATTTTTTTTCTGGATACCACCAGAAACTAGATAACACTTTGTCGGTGATGACATTAAGTCCCAGGTTAGGGCGACCATTACCCACAGCATCCTGACCGACCTGTTCAAGAATCGTGGTGTCAAGCTGGAACGAACCTGCCAACTCAATACGAGAGGCAAGAAATTGCATGAGAATTTAGATAGAGGAGAAAAATTAGTATGTTTTCAGACCGATCTTTCGGAATAGTATTAGCTCTCATGCTACTAGGAATTGGAACATGGGGAGAGTTGAATAGTTTTTCTGCTGCGCGATATTCTTTATTAGGATTTATTTTTGTTTTTACTATTGCTATAATTCGACCTACCATACTAGCCTAACCTAGTTGGGTTTCGATGAAACTTGGTCTTCTTCTTGGTCCAGTTATCAATCCTATTTTATTTGAGCTTGTTTTTTTCTTATTCTGGCCCCCGTGGGAGTTGTTCGAAGTTTACTAAATAAGGATACACTTTACCTTGAGTTTCAATCTGATCTTGAAAGTTATTGGATTGATCGTAATCTCCCCGGCCCGAAACCCGGTTACATGATTAAGCAATATTAATTTAAAGGAGTTTGTCGCATGCCATTTTTAAAAGAGTTTTTTGGGTTTCTTTGGGAGCGTGCTCGATTTTGGATGTGGCCCACTGTTATTTCTCTTTTGCTAATAGGCGGGTTAATTGTATTGGCTCAGGGTTCAGCGGTTATTCCTTTAGTCTATAATTTCTTTTAAATTAGAGAAACATATCTGCGTATACTGAATCTCTCGGCCTATTATCATGACAGCGCTGCAGCGCTTATTCAGGATGGAGATATTCTCGCGGCGGCCCAAGGATAACGGTTTGGTCGAAAAAAACATGATGCTCGTTTTCCAGTCAATGCGATTCGATATTGTCTAGAGCATGCCAAAATATCCCTCGATGATATTGGTCATGTGGTTTTTTATGACAAGCCTTTTCTAAAGTTTGAGCCTTTGATCGAAACAAACCTACACGGCATTTTCTCCGACCCACCTGAATAATATTACTGGTCGGCAATACTGTTACGTCAAGGCCACTTTTAAGCATGGAGAAATACCTGGCGGAAAGTTAAGTTTATCATTAACAAATAGTCGCGCTTGATTTATAACAACATGGCCCAAAAGTTTTAGTAGCTCCACGTTGAAAAGTGTAGACCGATCTACCCTAAGACTCACCATAAATGAGCAATGGACTTCTAATTCGTAGGCCTATAAGCATGGTATAAGTATGTCTGAAAATTTAGAGTTGGGAAAATTGGCTTGGGCCATTGGCCCTAATATAGTCGGAAGCCTTTCTGCTGACCCGAGATGTGAAATTAGATATGTTTGTGATCTTTTAGATTCAAATATTCAGCGTGTAGAAAATCTTATTCCTATTGATTGCAGGCGAACTGTTAACGCTAATGAATTAATCTAAAGTATAGACCTAGATGCTATAGAAATCATTGCATGTCTTTATAAAGAAAAACTTAGAAAAAATAAATTTTAAAAATATCAAAGGAATAGAAATATTAATGGAAGCTTGGTACGTATTTCAAAAAATTTCCTATCTCTATATACTTTTAACTGTCTTTACAGTAGTTTTTTTGATTTTCAGTTTTTTCTTAAAAAAAGATAAAGGAAGAACAAGAAGTTCAAATTGTTTTCTGGGGTTAGGGGGATTTTTTTTTAGTTTGTTTGTGCTTACATTGGCAGCAGAATCGTATTTTTATATTAACAAAGGTTCTTTTTTTTATAATAAATCAACATTCATAGCTCGAACCGAACATAAAGTCACAAAAGACTTAGATTTGATTGAAGTAGATAGTAGTAACGATGTGGTAGATCTTGGGAACTTTTTTCATCAAGAAATCAATTGGAGATCCTCGGCAAACGCTAAATATAAAATCAATCAAGATGGTCAGAATATTTTATTATCTTCTACTGACGGTAAATTGGCTTATTTGGAGATGATGCTTACTAAAAGATTAGATTACCCAGGCCGAATGTATCAGGTTCAACTTTCCTTTTTTGTTAAAAATGTATTGGATAGTCTCAGTTATATATCTACATTTGAAATAATGGGTGGTAAAACCTATCAAAACCCAGCTTTTTGCGATACTAGTTTCCAAAAGTGTGAAAACTATTTGTTGAGCAGTTATTTTTATAGGGACATAGGAAAGGTATTGAATGGGTCCCCTAATGAGTTTAAAGCAAGACTATATACTACAGGGCAGGAAGTTCTTTTTTTAAAGCCAAAATTTACGGCGGTAAGAGTTTATGACCCTCTCTTGTGGATGAAGAGAGCAGAGACTTATTACCTTCCTGTTTCAAAGTTTAATACCCCTGACACAAAAGAAAGTTTAAGTAAGAATTTGGTGTCAGTAGAGGAGTTAGGTTTTTCTGAAATGTCTGGTTCGAAAAATAAAGGAATTTTTTATGATTGGGATCCAAATAATAATAAGTCTAGTCAAAAGATTACTGTGGCTAAGAATATATCTCTTAGTAAGGATAACTTGGAAAACTTGAAAGGTATTCACTTCAATTATAAAAACTCGAACCCAAATAATCCAATGCAGATTTCATTTGGTGTTCATACGTCTGGGATGAAACTTCATATCCCCATTAGAGATATTAATGCAGGCAAAGACCTTAGGGATCTTACCGAACTACCTTCAGAAACTCTTGATTTTTCTTCTTCTTTTTTACAAAAAGGCCCTCTATATTTAGCAAAACGCGTTCTTGGCTTGCCCTTTGATGATAGTTGGCGATTTTCGCAATCCGGGAAACGAACTGTGATTCAAAGGCGATTCCACAAAAACCTAAATGATGTGCAAAGTATAAATTTTATCTTCAGCCCGGAGTTTGATTACTTGCCAAATTTGGAGAATTTGGCGAAACATCCACGTGATAAATTTTTTAATGATCAAGAGATAGGGTTTGCAGTAAGTTGTAATTTGCTCTTATCTAGAGGAAGGTCTTTTAATAATTTTTTGATAGCGCACGGAGAACTTCCTGCTAAAATTTTTAAGTCATCTGGGCATTGGATTTTTCAGATTGATCTTGAAGAGTATCTTCGTGCAAACAGCACATTATATTTAGAAGAAATCTTATTGTTTATTCCGGAGAGTATAAGTGAAATCACTTCTGGACGAGTTATTAATTCACTCATTTTTGGAAAACAGGCGAAGAGGTCCAATCCCACCAATATTTTTAAGGGTGTGAATATTGACGAATACACCCACGATGAAAGAATATTTGCCAGGATAGAACAACCGAAGGATATGATTAATGAATCGGGAGAGGAACGAAGACGTATTTTCCTGGACCTCAGTAAATTAAAAGATGTGATAAAGAGTCGACGCTATAGAGATTTTTTATTCAACAAAAGGCATGTTATTGAACAAATTTCTCTATTTGCTGTGCCAAATAAACCAGAGTTGAAAAGCAGTTTTTTTGTGAGTGAATCAAATATTGCATTTGCAAAACCTCATTCTTTTAAAAGAGGTTCTTACTATCGAAAGTTACTTAAAAAATCAAGAAATAGATTTCATCAAGAAGTAATTAATCGGAAGAAAGATGATTCGACCACGCGAGTACTCTTTCTAGGAGGATCCCTCATGGCTGGTGTGGGAACAGGACCATCCACAACCTTCCCGCTCCTTTTTAAGGGTATGCTAAAATCAATTGGTTTTTCGGCAGATGGTAAGGAGTTTGATATTGTTAATGCAGGACAACCCGGCAATGCGGCACATGGATATTTATATCAATATGACAAAACCGATACATTCGCCGGGAGCCCCTGGGATGGGACCTATTTTTTAAAAGCGGCAACAGATAATTCAAGGTTTGTGTTAAAAGACTTAAAAGCAGATATTGTTATCATGGCTCCTGGTTATAATGACCAAGTCCTGTTCCATGGGTGTCCGCAATGTTATGGGTCACAGTTCGATAACAAGGTTTCAATTAATCAAGTTTTAAAACCTTTCCGGCAAAATTTTATTTTTCAATACAATGCGATTGGGCATTACATTTATAGTGGTATCTATGGTTATTTGCACGATAAGGCTCGTATGAAAAATTTACCATACGCTGAAAAAGAAAACTTAAGACTTTACAAAAATAGGCTGAGACTTTTGGTAAAAAAAATTCTTAAACGTTCTAAACTGGTATTTCTACTATTCCCACACCCAACAAAGGAGAAAGCCCCTTATCACAAGTACTATTTAAAAGACAAAAAAATATTTAATGAAATTGCGGAAGAATTTAATTTTCCGGTCTACGATTTAAATGAAAATAATAGCAATAAAAACAGAGAATGCCATGTGTGCTTTGGTAAGGGATACTGGTACGACGCTATTCATCCTACTGGGATGGGATATAATGATTATGCGGTTAAATTTCTTAATAAGATTTACTCAGAAAAATCTCCTTATTTAAAAATTCTGTGGGAAGGTCATTAAGAACAACTCTTAATATTTAATGTGTCCTGAAATATTTATAGTATCTACCATGAAATAAATAAAACGCCGAAGAAGGGTTCCATAATATGCCGGCGGAATAAATGCCTCTTGTGATGAAGAGATAGGGTTAGCAGTAAGTTGTGGTTTACTCTTATCTAGAGGAAGGTCTTTTAATGATTTTTTGATAGCACACGGAGAACTCCAGGTTGAAATTTTAAGTCATCGGGGCATTGGGTTTGACAGATTGATCTTAAAGAATACCTTCGTGCAAACAGCACATTATATTTAGAAGAAATCTTATTGTTTATTCCGGAGAATATAAGTGAAATAACTTCTGGACGAGTTATTAATTCACTCTTTTTGTCTTGGGTAACTGAATGGTTTGTTTTAAGGTTGGCTCAGTTTATTTTTTAGACTCGGGACTCTCGACCATTATTTTTGTAAAGATTTCCTTGGCACGATCATTCCACTCCCATTCCTCATGTACTAGTTGTAATGCTTCTAAGCTCATCGCCTTATATTGAGAAGGGTTTGAGAGGAGGCTAAGAATGTTCTCAGCAAACTCGTCTGTATCGAAGCAACTGGTTTTAAGCATTCCCTTTGGGTAATAAGTTTTGAGTGCCTTAAGATCAAAAGAAACTCCAGGTAGGCCCCAAGCCATAGCCTCTGCAGCGGCCATGCCTCCGCTGTCAAAAGTTGCTGGGTGCACCACCAAACGACTTTGTTTAAATACTTCAAATTTTTTTGGCCCGTCCAGAAATCCTATCAAGTATATATTTTTTGACAGTCCAAGCTTTTCAATTAGATTTTTTACCTCTTTACCCAATGGCCCACTCCCAATCATTACCAAATGTGCTTGGGGGCTTTTTAGGCAAACAGATTTCCAGATTTTAACAAGTTCTAAAACTCCCTTTTGATAGTGAAACCGTCCAGCAAAACAAGCATCATAAGTTCTGTTTTCTGGGGGGATGACCTTTTTTGAATTTAGGTAATGTTTGGCTGAGACTGTATCTACACCCCCGCGAATTACAATAACCCTTTCTTTAGGTCTGATATTTGTTATGAATGGGTCTACATCTGGTTGACTAGTTACAAACACAATATCGGCGAATTTTTTGATAAAGTAATAGGTAGGTAGTTGACCTATCCAATAGAGAAACCCGGTTAGAAAATTTTTGCCGCGATAGGGTGAATATTTTTCCCAAGGTTTTGGTGCGAAAAGGTAAAACCCTGCAATCCAAATAATTTCAGGGTTCCTCATTTTGAGAATAAGCGCCGGAAATGAGTCTGGCCAAAAATCGGAAGATGAAAATATGATGTCTCCTGAAACGGTTTTAACTGAGAATACATTAATTATACTATTAATAGTCCGATAAAGAATATCTACAAAATAGCCCCATCGACTCATGAAATCAGAGGCCCAAATTTGTTGATTAATTTTTCCTAACTCATGGCGTCGACAGATAGCGGAGCCTTCTTTGGACAAAAACAGGGTGATATTTAGTTTTAGTTGCCACCTTTTCACAAGCTCAATAAAAATGCGGTCACCTCCACTCAAACCAGATCCCTGCATCCAATTGGCAATGATAAACAATTTTTTCATCGTACGGTTAGTCCATAATAAATTTGTATTTTTCTGCCAACATCACATTATTTTGTTAGTTAGATAAAATGATTGCAAAAAATAAAATAGGTTTTAACTTCACGAGACTGCAGGAGTAAACTTTCTCCGAATATGGCGAAGGAATAATAGTATCAAACTAACAATTAAAACTACGATGCTAATGATCCCGCCGATATAAAATAGCCGTTGTGGCCAAAACTCCATCACCAACTCAAAACTTAGAGTTCCGTTCGAGTTTAATCGGTAGAATATTGGTTTATCATTTTTTAATAAAGAAGCGTGACGAAGAAAACTCGAATCGACCCACCACCCATTAGTTTGTGTGTTAATTCGCCAATGAAGAACGTCTGGCCATTCGATAACATCTGAATTTAAGCCCTTTATTAATTTCCAGTTATCTGAGTTGGTCTCTACGCAATTTTCTTTATTTTGATTCTTCCTCTTACAACGCATATCAATATTTCCAGAAAACCATGTTTCCCAAAATGTACCTGTGGGCAGGTTTTCATTTTGGATAGTATTGAAAAATTTCTTGGAAATAAAATTAGTTGTTGGAGTCTTTTGGTCTGACGCGATTTGTCCTATCCTTTGGAACAAATGATAAGGGTTTGTTAAAGAGGGCGGGTCTTGTTCGATGTCTGTTACCCAGTTTTTTTTTAAAAACTTTTTTAAAGACTTTAGGGTGGCTTGGGTTTTTTCATTTCCTTTGAAAATTTGATATGAAGAAAGTAATTGCTGAGTTTTTATAGAGTCAAATTTAACTTCCTTAAAAGTCCATGGGACTAGGTAGAGGCGCCAACCCTGATGGAAAGATTCACTGAAGTTTAAAGGGAAATCTCCACGTGCATTATGGATTCGAATACGATATTTGGCGGCATGAATTTTTCGTACTTCGATATCGGGAATAGAAATTATTTTTTTTGTAGATAGTAAATTAATGTGGGTTTGATTTGATTGATCCCTGAAGATTCCTTCGGTAAGCCCATATTTAAATAATATTTCGTGTAAAATTTTATTCTTACCGTGGTTTTGTTTCATGAAATAGACACCACTGTCTACATAGAATTCGTCCAGTTTTGCAAGAGATGCTAATGTTTGCATAAAAGATGGTGGTTCTTGAGCTCTAGCTAATCGCGCTGGTCCGTTGAACTGTATCCAAATAAAAATTA
>JABHTG010000088.1 GCA_018697205.1 Nitrospina sp.
TAATACAGATCGAGAGATCTTGGTTGTTTCTTCTGGGACGGCTGTTTCGCAGAGTCGCGAAGCGATACGACTTCTGGAAGAAGAAGGGATCAAGGTTGGTTTGGTTAAAATTAAAACCATCCGTCCGTTCCCAACAGAAGAGATTCGTCAGGCAACCAAGAATGCCAAACATATATTCGTCCCAGAGTTTAATGTGGCTGGCTGGTTGGCGCGAGAAATTAAGGCGGTTCTCCCTAATAACGAGAGGGTTTATGCGGGACCTCATGTTGCAGGTGGAATGACTATGCCTTCTGAGGTTATTAGAGATGAAATCAAACAACATCTTGGAATGAAAGTTGACGCATCCAAGCGCAGAAGTTAGTTTTTTTGACTATTTTTTAACTATGACAACTATTTAATTCTCTGTTAGAGGTTTTAACTTAAAGGGGTTTTCTAATGAGTAAAGAAAAAATTCAACTCTGTGATGAGTTCGCGGATATTATGCCTCCTGAGTATCAGGAGTTAGTTGAAAGTGCAACTTATGGCAAGCAGGATAGAGGCTGGAAGGACATTGGTTCATCTAAAGAATTAATTGAGCAGCATTCCTTATGTGCGGGTTGTCCAGAATCTATTGCTTTTCGTTATATTCTTGCTAGCTTACCTGCTCCTGAGGATACCGTTTTTGTTGGTTCCACTGGTTGCACCAGTCTAGTGTTTCCACATGTAGCTGTTCAGAATATTCATTCTCTTTTTGGAAATCAAAATGCAATCGCATCGGGCTTGAAGCGTACTTTGAAGTGCCGTTTCCCAGATGTAGAAAAAGATGTAGTAGTTTTGGCTGGAGATGGAGCTACGGTTGATATTGGTCTAGACATGACTATGCAATCTTGGTTTCGTCAGGAAAAATTCACCACAATTTGTTTTGATAATGAACTCTATGCAAATACTGGTGGTCAGGAAAGTGGTCTAATGCAGAAAGGTTTTGTTGCTAAAATGGCACCAAAAGGTAAAAACTTTGACAAGGTTCGACTACCTGAGATTGCAAGAGAAGCAGGTTGTGCTTATGTAGCTATGTTGACGGTAAGCAAACCTAATCGCGTTGAAGAAGCTATTAAAAATGCTGTACTTGTAGCAAGAGAGATTGGGCCTACATTTGTTCAGCTTTACACCCCGTGTATTCTTGAAATTGGAAAACAGAGCATGGAAGGTTTGGACGAAATGAAGGACTCAGAGACTATAGGTGGTCGATTTGTTCAAAAAGAGTTTGTTACTGAAGAGGCTCAAAAATTGATTGATTCTGTTAAAGCAGAGACCAAGGCTCGAAAAAAAGCTGCTAAAGACGCCGCTAAAGCAGCAAAAGTCGGTTAACTCAAAATTAGATAGATAGGAGTAAGCTATGGCAAGGATGAATATTCGTATTTCTGGTTTGGGCGGTCAAGGAGCCGTAACTGCTGCACATCTTTTGGCTATGGCTGCCAATCGAGATGGTAAATTTTCTATCTCTAATCCATTTTTTGGAGCAGAAAAAAGAATGGCACCCGCTGAAAGCTATTGCAGGATTGGCTCGGAACGCATTTATGACCGTGGCGAGCTAGTGTTTCCAGATGTCATTATGATATTTCATCCGCAGGTTATCACCATGCAAAAAAGCTACACGGCACCTTTTTATGATGGAATTCAAGAAAACGGTATGATTATTATCAATACACCTGCTGATTTGTTAAATGATGAAGATAAAGAAACTTTAGCTAGCCTAAATGTTAAGGTTTTTAATCATGATGCGACTAAGCTTGCCCTTGATATTGGTAAGACAGAACTTTCCACCAACATGGCAATGATTGGTGCTTGTGCAGGTGTGACGAAAATTGTAACCTTGGAAGCTTTTGAAGGTGCTCTTCAAGAAAGATTTGGTAAGAAGTTTGTTGCTTCTGGTGGTACTGCTTCACTTGATGAAGCTATTAAGAAGAAATATAAGAAAAAAAATGATCTTCTCAAGGCTAATATGGATTGCATAAAAGAGTCGTATAGTCGGTCAGAAGAATGGGCAGCAAAACAAGAAAACCTGCAGTTAATCGAAGTGTAGTAGTAAATAAGAATTAATAGATAGTTTTAAGCTTTAATCATTTAATTGTGAGGAGATTTTTTGCGTGTATAACATAGCGTGGGTAGATAATGATAAGTGTATTGCAGATAAAGGGTGCCGATTGTGCATAATGTACTGTCCAGAATCTGATTGTATAATGATGGATGAAAGCACTAATAAGGCCATAGTTATTGAGCCACGTTGTAAGGGTTGTGATTTGTGTAAAGTGGTTTGTAGTACACACAACGCTATTACCATGTTTCCTGTTGATGCGACAACCGGCAAGGTAATTATGGGCGCCGAGGAAGCAGAAACGGCCGGTCTTGGACAAGCTTACTCAGGGTAAATTGATTCATGTAAATAAAGCCCATGGCATTATGCCATGGGCATTTTTTTTTTAAAATTACCTTTTACCTTGCGGACTAATTTTTTCTGGGCTGACAAAATTTTTGCTAGGTAAGATTTGAATATTGTTTTTTTTAAATAAAAAAAGAGCTGCTCTATGACGGAAACTACCACTCGTGAAATTAATTGTGTGCTATGTAAGAGCACCTATGCCCCAGTATTAGGTCCGGAAGAGGGAGAAAAAAGTTATCGTATCTATTGCTCATCCTGTGTCAACTGGGTTGCGGTGGGGAGGACAAATCCTCTTCGCCTTGGGTTACGAATAGTTTTAGGGCTTAGAGATGAAGCACTTTCCTTGGCCATACAAACGTGTCTTTCGTCATGTAGTTGTGGTTATAAATTTAGTTGTGATGCAGGGAGCCGTTGTCAAATCTGTATTGAAAAAATAGAAAGAGAAACAAAAAGCCCAACTTCGGGCAATAAAGACTTCACGAATCCTTGGGATAAGGATGAAATGAAAAAACTGCAGCCTAAATTTTTGGAGTATATCCTTGATAGTGAAGAAGGTAATGAGAATGTTAATTTAAACCAGCTTATTGAAAAATTTGAGGTTGGTGAAATTGGTGCGGAAGAATATATGGAGGCAGTTGAGTCGCTCCAGTTTCGAGAGTCCAACCAGGTTTCAGTGGTTCAGGCGTGGGCTATGACGATGGATTCGGAAGAATTGTTTTCCAAGGTCGAGGACTACGATCTAGTAGAACGATATGGATCGCGTATAATTGTCAGTATTGCGTCAGCATTGGAAAGCAGTATAGGAAGGCCGGTTTTGACTACTTTGAACAATGAGATGGAACAATTTGATCAAGTTACGCAACAGGAGTTGAGAACATTTATGCGGAAAATTGGGGGTGGTTTTTAGCTGTTAATTATTGGTCAATATTTTTTTAATCTAAAAAACTTCTTACCGTTTGATTTACCTGCTCAAGATAAGACCCACCAAATAAATTATAGTGATTGAGAAGATGGTAAAGGTTATATATATTTTTTCGTTTGATATAACCTGGTTGGATAGGAAATGCTTCGTGATATGATCTGTAGAACTCTTCAGGCAGTCTCCCAAACATTTCAGTCATTGCTAGGTCAGCTTCCCTTAACCCAAAATAAACGGCAGGATCAAAAATGCAGGGTGCTTGGTCGTGGCTAGCGAAGTAGTTCCCTGACCACAAGTCGCCATGGAGTAAAGCGGGTTTTTCATCTTTCAGGTCAAGCAGGGTATCAAGTTTTTCGCAAAAGAGGTCTAAACGTTTATCTATAGACTTTGGTAATCCCCTTGATTTTCTTGCTAATTCTTGTTGAAAGCGAATACGGTGCTCGCGAAAAAAAACTAAACCATCTGGTTCTAGGTTGTTTTTTTGAACGGTTTTTCCTATGAAGTTATCATAACCAAGGCCATATTGCTCTTGAGTTTCCCTATGCATTTTAGCAAGTGCTCGCCCAAAGCGACTGGCAAATCCACTCTTTGGAGCAGATGATTCAATATATTCAAGGAGTAAGAATTTGGAGTTGGATTCGTTTGAAATGCCAAGTAGGCGCGGAACTCTTGGTCCCTTCTTTGGCTTTTCTAGTAATCGAAGTCCATCAGCTTCAGCAGTAAAAAAGTTTTTTGGGGGGGAGGAATTATATTTTAAAAATACTCGTTCACTATTTGACAAATTAAGAGCTTGAGTTTTATTAATGCATCCACCTGGAATCGCTTCAAAGCTTTTAATTTGGATGGAATTTCCGTAAATAGATTTCAATAGTTGGAGAACCTGTTCTTTCATCTAGAGATTCAAAAAGTGAGACTTAATATAGACTAAAATTTGAGGGCAAGTTCGTTCAACCATACTGTAGACTTCTTCAAATCCTTTTGAGCCACCATAATAAGGGTCAGGAACATCCTTATCTCCACTATCTTTTGGATCAAAAGAACGAAAAAGCATCAGCTGACCCGGAAGGAGGTTACCAGGAGCAATTTCCGAGAGTCTAGCAAGATTGCTATGGTCCATTGCCAGTATAAGATTGAATCGATTAAAATCGTTACTTTGGAACTGTTGGGCTCGGCTTTCTAGTATAATACCTTTAGATTTAGCTGTTTGACGCATTCGTTCATCTGGTAAATTGCCAATATGCCAACCACCAGTTCCAGATGAAGAAACAAAAATTTTTTGATCGAGTTTTTCACGATTGAGTAAGTCTTGAAATACTCCTTGAGCTAATGGTGACCTACAGATATTTCCAAGACACACGAAATTAATTGTGACAATTTTACTCATCTCTGAGATTGATTTAGAGGTCGATAATGTTTAGTATAGCCAAATCTTGATCAGCTGATTCAATCATTTTAGGTTCAATTTGCTGATCATTCAACTCAAACTCGTTTAAAAATAAGAAAAATAGGAGTAACACTTGATTTCTAGATATTCTCTTCCCGAATTAACAAAAATCTGGGAACCTGAAAACAAATTTAATATCTGGCTCAAGATTGAGATTTTGGTGTGTGAGGCTTTGGCAAAAAGAGGGGAAATCCCACTTTCAGCAGTTGCCGAGATAAAAAAGAAAGCCAAATTTGATATCAAGCGAATTGACGAAATTGAAAAAGAAGTAAAACATGATGTCATAGCCTTTTTAACTTGTGTCTCAGAAAATGTGGGAGAAGCCAACCGCTACATGCACCTAGGGCTGACCTCCTCAGATGTTCTCGATACAACATTGGCAGTTCAATTGAAGGAGTCAGCAAAGTTAATCCTCAAAGAGTTAGAATGTTTTCGAGACGCAGTAAAAGAGCAAGCTTTTCTTCATAAAGATGTACCGACCATAGGAAGGTCTCATGGTATACATGCAGAACCTCTTACTTTTGGACTAAAGCTTGCTGTTTGGTATGAAGAAATTTGTCGAAATATAAATAGATTAAAACGAGCAAAGGAATGTATTGCATATGGTCAGCTCTCTGGTGCGGTAGGAACATTCTCAAATATCGATCCTACAGTTGAGGAATATGTATGTAAGAAACTAGGGCTTAAACCAGCACCTGTTTCTACTCAAATTGTCCAACGAGATAGACATGCAGAGTTTTTTACAACACTTGCGATAATTGCAGGATCAATAGATAAGTTTGCTACAGAAATCCGACATCTTCAACGAACAGAAGTTTTGGAGGTTGAAGAGTTTTTTTCTAAAGGACAAAAAGGATCTTCTGCAATGCCGCATAAGCGTAATCCAATAATCTCTGAGCAAATGTGTGGTTTAGCTCGAGTAATTCGAGCTAACTCAATTGCAGCGATGGAAAATGTTGCTTTGTGGCATGAGAGAGATATTAGTCACTCTTCTGTTGAGCGGGTGATCGGTCCTGATAGCACGACTCTTTTGCATTACATGCTGAGAAAAATGACAGGGTTAGTGAAGAAGATGCTCGTTTATCCAAAGAATATGAGAATAAACATGGAAGTTACAGGTGGACTTTATTATTCTCAGTCAGTATTACTTGCTTTGGTTCGCAAGGGTTTATCACGGGAGGATGCGTATAGCTTGGTTCAGAGGAATGCAATGAAAGCTTGGGAAGGAAAAGGTACTTTTATATCTCTTTTAAAAAAAGATAGTGAAATTAAAAAATATCTTTCAGGCAAAGACTTGGATAATGTGTGTAACATGAAAGGTCAGTTAAAAAATATTGATAAAATTTTTAAAAGGGTTTTTAAAAATAAAAAATGACAACAAAACGGCTAGAAAAAATTTATGAGGGTAAGGCTAAGATATTATATGGCACAGAAGATCCCGATTTGATGATTCAGTATTTTAAGGACGATGCTAGTGCTTTTGATGGGATCAAAAAGGGAACCATTGTTGATAAGGGAGTTATCAATAATGAAGTGTCTAATTGTATATACCAATACTTAGAGCAGAAAGGGATCAAGACACATTTTGTAAAGCAACTAAATGACAGAGAAACTCTTGTCAAGAAATTAGATATCATCCCGGTGGAGGTAGTTCTTCGCAATGTAGCGGCGGGAAGTCTTTGCAAACGATTAGGAATTGAAGAAGGGAAACAATTTGATCCTCCAATCCTAGAGTTTTTTTATAAAAATGATGATTTGCACGACCCGTTAATTAATGATTGCCACGCGGTTACCTTTGGATGGGCAAGTCAGGAGGAACTCGATACTCTGAGGAAATATGGATACAAAGTCAATGATTTGATGGTTAAATATTTCAAGGAGAGGAAGATTAGACTAGTGGACTTTAAGCTTGAGTTTGGTAGACATAAAGGAGAGATTCTTTTAGGAGACGAAATCAGTCCTGATGGATGTCGTTTATGGCATTCAGAGACCGGTGAAAAGATGGATAAAGATCGTTTTCGTTTCAGTATGGGTAGTGTTGAAGAAAAATACCGCGAAGTTTATAACCTTGTCTGCTCAAATAAGGAGTGAAAATATTTAGAAGGATAACTTCAGGTGAAGTTACGGATGTTTCTTAGATGTCTTTACACTGAATTTTTACAGGCTGGGTCATTGAGCAATCGATAGATTCTGTTCTACCATTAGTTACGGCAGCACAAGCAGTGCTCATACCCGTCATTATAGTATCTTGTTTTGCCATCCCCTCCACCTCTTGGCATGACCTAACCCCATTATACTCCACACAAATTTCACATTGGAATTTGCTGCCAGACCATATCATTGAAAAGGAGAGATATCCGATGAATATTAGAAATAGAAATGTGAGAACACTTCCTTTACTCATGATTCTTTTTCTGAATTGAAGGTGCGTGTGAGGTCGTTAAACCATTAGAGACAAAGTATTCTTTGCGATAAAATATGAGCTCTTTCAGTGACTCTCTAATGTCGGTCAACGCCATATGACTGTCGCTTTTTTTTGGAAGTTTCGGCCCATCCGGATACCAACGCATAACTAATTCTTTGATTGAAGTCACATCTACACTTCGATAATGGAAATAACTATGAAGTTTTTTCATGTATTTTTCAAGGAATTTACGATCTTGTGCAATGGAGTTTCCACAAAGTGGAGTAGTATTTTCAGGGCAATATTGTTTGATAAATTCCAAAGTTTGTCGTGACGCTTCCTCGTGATTGATTTTGGACTTTCGTACTCGCTCTACCAGTCCAGAGGCGTTATGGTGCTTCTGATTCCAAGCATCCATACGATTAAGAATTTCATCTGATTGGTGAATAGCCAAACAAGGTCCTTCAGCTAGTATATTCAGATCATGATCGGTCACTAAGCTTGCAATTTCTATGATTACTTCTATATCAGGATCTAGACCTGTCATTTCTAGGTCTATCCAGACCAAATTGAGTGCGGATTGTTTCTTCATAATTCTCCGAAAATTAATAACTTTATAACATAAAAAAAATAGCTAATTTAGACAAAGATACTTAAAAAAAATTTCTTAAATTCAGCACAGGAGGTAATAGAAGAAGTTCAATTATCTTCGGAGTGGGACTGGGCTCAACTTAAATTCTGCCACTTACAAAAACTATTTCTTTTCAATAAGTTAGTTTTGGTGGCTTATTAGTTGGAATTTTAACCCAGTTTATTATAAAACTGAAATAATTTCACTGTTTTTGAATGATCTGCTTAGCAAAGTAGTGAGGCGAGAAATAGAGAATAGTTTGTTTCAGTGAGAAACAATTATTCTCAGTTAATGAAGAAGGCTAAAAAAGGTGACATAAAGTGCATTTTTTTCAAGATGAGAAAAAAACTCTGGATCTATTCAGTTTTTTAGTTTGTGGAAGCTGATGGTAAGTATTTTTTTGGATTGAATACAGCTTTTTCGTAAGTTTCGTGAACAAGTTTTAAGTTGGTAGTAAGCCATAGATTTGAAAAGTGAGGAGGAAACTTAGCAAAGTGTTTGATTTGTGCGATCATAACTCGGGTGTCTCGGTACCAAGAAATATTTTTCTTTTCCTTAAATAATTTGTTAGCTTTTAAAAGAGCTTTGATCGCTTTTTTTGAGTCACCATTTCCGAAGAGAGATAAACTAAGTGCCACATGACTTAAACCTTCCTTTGGTTTTAGGGTGGTGGTTTGCTGATACGATTTGATAGCCTCAGGAAAACTTTTAAACGAACTTAAAGAGTTCCCAAAGCTAAAATGAGCATCAAAATTATCAGGGTATGACAGCGTGGCTCCCTCCAATATTTTAATAGATTTTTTGAGTTGTTTTAACTTTAGATACGCCATACCTAGTTTTAGTTGGCTATAGATAACTAAGTTACGATTGGTGTCTACCAGAATCAGTTTTTCCCATGACTTTGTGGCTTCTTCTACGAAGCCATTGCTCTCTAGAGTTTGAGCTTTTTTAAGCAATTCTTCAGGGCTTGTTGCGAACGCATTAGCTGCAAGAGTATTTAAAAAAAACAAAAAGTAAAAAAATCTTAGGAAAAACATAGTTAGAAATAAACTAGACGATAATAGTTGGTTTTGTAGGAATAGTTGAAATTGAGGGTCCTTTGAAAATAACTTTTTCTGATTTAACCAATTGCTGTAAAGCATGTTCAAGAGTGCGTAGAAAGTGGTCCTTATTTTCAATTATATCGCGAACATCCTTGGGCCTCATGTAAAAAATATTTGAAGCTGTTCCTTCCCGCGTATCTAAGACGGCTCGCTGTACTTCCATATTAAACTCTGAAAATACTCCTGTTAGCGTCATAAATGTTCCCAATAGATCGTGAGTCTCCACTTTTATCGCACGGCCGATTAGTTTTACTTTGAGTTTGATCTTTTGTTTTTTTGTTTGTTCTTCAGAAATTGAAAGGGATCGATTTTTAAAGACCTGAGACAAGGGCTCCTGGTCGACACACACTCTCCTTAAATCATCCTTAATTTGATTTTGAAGGGTATAAACATCAGCATAATTAATAGGAGCGCCTGAGGAACTAACAACTTTGAATATATCAAAAACGTGGTTACGCAGAGTATGGATATTGGCCTCAATAATATTCAGTTTGTTAAAGGCTAGGGCTGTTGAAAAACAATAGAGCAAGTTTGGACGATCTCTGGAGCAAATAACTAACTCAGAGCCTTGTGCTGGCTTAAAGAGAAGTTGACAGGCAAATGCTTCATTTGATTGGCAGAATTCATTGTAAACTTCGAGGTGAGACTGCATTTCTCGAGGCAGTCGCACCATTTTAAGAAAGTCCGCCTTAATCGATCTTGAAACAGTTTGCCGTTTTTTATGATGCAGTGTGTGTTGATAAAATATTTTTAACTGCTCAATTTGAGAAAGTGACATCTTCATTTTAGTACCTCCCCTATCCGAATAAGTAAGCAAGAGAAGCATTTTTAGACGTTCTACATCATGATCAACTAAGTCCCAAATCATATCGTAGGTATCGTCCTCTTCTGGATCGAGAAGAAGGAGGTCATGCATCATTAAATGCTTTTCGACCAAAAATGCTACATCATTTACTCGGCGACTATCTTTGGCGTACCCTATATTTTCTAAAATTTTAGGGACAAGGCGAGCACCTAAGAGTTCCTCATTTTGACCAGGAGTGCGAACTCCTTTGCCAATGTCATGAAGAAGTACAGAAAGTTTGAGAGTTGTTTTATCACGAATTGAATGATAAAGATTTCTTAAAAAGGGGTCAGTATTATCGTTTACTTCTATATCATTTAAAATATCCAAAGCAGAAAGAACATGTATGTCCGTTGGGAAATGATGCACATAAATATCTTGTAAAAGACCACAGAGATTTTTAAATTCTGGAATGTAGAAGTTCGCTAGCAGTCCAAACTCATGTAAAAGTCTTAAAGATTTTGAGAAATATTTTCCGTTAATTACTCGCTTAAAACATAGTTGCACTTCTTTCACGTCATCTTTATTTAGGAAGATCGGGCACATTTGGTCGACGTGGTCCTCGATGGACCGCACAATGGAGTGCGATAAGTAGTAATTTTTCTCCGATATCCATGCGAAAATTTTAAAAATCCTAATAGGATTTTGGGAAAATAGCGTGGCTGGATCCTTGTCTGGAATGATTTGATGTTGTGCGTTCACACCAAAATTTCTAGAAAGATTTTTTACCTTTTGGATGTCTTGGGTCATGCTTTCCCTGAAAATATTTCGACTATATTTTTTTAGAGGGTAAGCGGCTTCATAAAAATATTTATGAAAAAATTTTTTAACTTCATATCCCATTGACTGAGCGATATTCTCCCTCACTTCATAGCTCATCATGTCTCGATATGAACCTTTTTGCTCGCAATGTAGATGCAGTCTAACTTTAGACAAAAATGCGAGCGAGGACTGAATTTTTTTAAAGGCTGATACGCTTATTAGACTATTTGTTAGCAGTTCATCAAGAAGCTCAAACTGATTAGTATTTTTCAGATCATGCTTGAGCCTAGCCAAGGTAAGAGCCCAATATAGCCGATTTAGTTCTTCTTTAACATTGGGTTCTTGCTGGAAAACAGTATTTGATACCTCATAATAATTATTATGTTCGTAGCAATAGTTGAGAAGGTTTTCGTTTTGAAGCAAAGAAGCTTTTTTAACTGTCTTCAGAAACTTTAAATATATGTCAGAATTTCCAACAATAAGCCTTCCTTCTAGAAGAGCAAGTAAGTCAATTGTTTTGTTCCAGCCAAGTTCTTTTTCTAGTGATTCAATACTTGTGTAACTAGCATTTATTAAATTTTGAAAAATACTTTGATGAATAAAGAGATACTCTAAGTGCTTTACAACTTGCTTTGTTTCTTTGGTTTGACCACCACGAGAGATAATTTGTACCTTTAAGTTTGATTGAAAATAAAGTTCTTCTCTGCCATACCCACTGCGAGCTATGATTGCGATTGGTATGTCTTTTGAGTGTATTTTTTTTTGTAGAGTACGATTGCAGAGCCATATGGAGCAATCAAATGCAACTCGAATAATGGAGTCAACTAAGGCGGCGTTCTTCAGCAATAAAAGATGAGTATTATTAGTTTTGGTGAGACTTTCCTTTAGGCGTTGATTTTCAGTGTTGACTATGGGAGCGACGCAGTTTTTAAAACCTAAATAAAATCTTTGCGGGTCAGTTATCTTGGAGTTATAGAAATTTTCAGGGCACACCAACCTTTTAACGTAGTTGAAAAGTTCAGTACGGTACTTCTCGTTGGAAACTCTGTTGGATTGATGGAAGTCACTCATGGGACACTATCATGGCAACCGGTTGATTAATGTAAATTAAGTTTCCAAGCAACTCAAAATTAAGGAAAGTATATACAAGAGTATACTGTTTTTTATTATTTTTCAATCGGTCCGAAAGGAAAAAATCATTTTACAAAATAACCCATTTAAAGAAGATTTTACATTGATTAATATCTTGGCTTATAATTTCGTTTTGACAGGTTTGGTTAATTGTGCTAAACCAAGCGCAATATGATGCCCACCTTAGAACCTTATAAGTTTTGGAGACCCCCAAAATGGAAGTTAGGATAGATAAAGATTTTTTTCTAGATGGAGTGCAAAAAGTTCAAGGAATTGCTGAAGCTAAAGGTGCTATGCCCATACTTTCCCACTTGTTGCTTACTGCGGAAAAAGATCGAATTGGTATTCAGGCTACGGATTTGGAAGTAGGATCTAAAGGGTATTATTCTGCCAATGTCATTACTGAGGGTGAAGTAACTCTTAGTGCTAAAAAACTATTTGATATTCTGCGGGAATTACCTAGAGAAGAAGTTCACCTGACTAAAGAAGATAACCACTGGGTTAGACTTAAGTGCGGTAAATCTAAATTTCGTTTGCCGGGAATGCCCTCGGAAGACTTTCCTCCATTTCCTGAATTCAGTCAAGAAAGCATAATGGAACTGAGCAGTAAACTGCTCAAAGAAATGATCCGAAAAACTTTTTTTGCGCAGTCGCCTGATGAAACACGTCAGGTTCTGAATGGTTTATTATTAGAGCAGGATAATGGAAAAATAAAGATGGTGGGCACTGATGGCCATAGATTAGCAATTATTCGTCGAGACCTTGGCGATAGTTCAAAAGGAGAAAAATGGAGCCACCTTATTCCCAAAAAAGCGTTAGCGGAGGTGATGAAACTTATTGAAGAGGAGGAGGCTACTTTTTCTTTTTCAGCAAAAAATAATCATATGGCCTTCATGCAAGGGGACCAGGTTATTGTTTCCAGAAAAATTGATGGGAAATTCCCTAATTACCAGCAAGTTATCCCTTCCGATAATAAACTACAAGTAAATATTAGCCGTGATATGTTTCAGCGCGCTTTAAAGAGAGTTGCTTTATTGGCAGATGAAAAATCAAAAATGGTTCGTTTTGATATTCAGTCAGGGAGAATTACTTTGACTACTGATACGACTGAACTGGGCGAGGCTCGGGAAGAGATAGCTATTTCTTATTCTGGAGAGGATGTTTCAGTAGGACTTAATGCCAAGTATGTCCTTGATGTTTTAAGCGTGATTGATGATGAAGAGGTGGTTCTTAACCTGAAAGACGAAAAATCTTCATGCCTCATCACATCAAAAGGAGATAAAGACTACCAAAGTATCGTTATGCCGATGCGATTATGAATGTGGCTTTATAGGTCAAAGAACTTGTCTAGCTTTTCATCTGCTCGTGGCATTTTCCCCGTAACACCTTCCCATACCTCCTTAGTTTCCATACATATATAGACGTTTAAATCGGTAGAGATTTTTTTTAAGAATCCTCGAAGGTTTTGGTAAGCTTCATTTCTGAGTGATCGAAGATAGCGATGCTTTCCATCTTTGCTAACAATATGTTCGCTAGTAAATAAGCGAGTGTTTTTGTGGCGTTCATTTATTATTTTTTTTAGAGCTCCTCGGTAGCGGAAACTTCCAAGACTTATCCACTCTATTTGCGATGGTAATAGAACCTCAAATATTTTTTCGATCATGCCGTGGTATGCGCTTTCCCAGTTTGGGGAAATTATAATAGGGTCGAGGTGTAGCCCTATTTTATATCCTTTGTTTGCGCACAACAGAGCAGCCTCCAGCCGTTGTTCGAGACTTGGTGTTCCTTTTTCTTCTTGATCTATAATTATTTGCGGGTTTAGCGACCAAGAAACTATTACATTATTTGGACTCTTCTGGGTTAATAGGTTTTTTACGCAATTTGATTTTGTCTTGAGTTCGAGAACTGCATTTTTTTGTTGATTAAAAAAAGGAATTAATTTTTGAGAGTATGGAATAATTTCATCTAGAGCTAGGCTGTCAGCCAGTTCTCCTGTACCGACGCGAAATGTTCGATTAGGATTAGCAGTAAAAACTTGGTCGAGCTCATCCAGCAAATCCTCGATATTAACGTAAGCAACTAGTAGAGGGTTGTTTTTTAGAAAGTCTTGTAAAAAACAATAAGAGCAATCATATATGCAATTTTTGAAAAGATTAACTACGTAATAATTACAGCAAACCATTCCTGGGCTAATCCCAGGGCATTTCTTTAAAAATGAACCTTTAAATCGAGTTAGGATTAAGTTTCGTTTTCCGGCACCAAAAACATCGTTTGTTGTTTTCTGGATAACTTGAACGGCTTCATCAAGAGTAATATTATATTCCACTGGAGTATTTGGGAATTGAAGAAGGGTTTCCAAGGTTAGCGGATGGTCAGCCACTGATTTATCTATAAAGATGATTTCAGGAGAAAATACCATTTCTTTATCTTCGATAAGAGAGGTGGAGTGCATGTAAATAGTTGATTTTATTAAAAATTTAACGCAAAATGATTCTGTTTTACCCTGAGTAAACAACAATAGCACAAATTCAAAATAATTAAATTTCTGATAGTGCCAACGTGGGTAACCTAACTATCTTATAAATGCAAGCTCATAGACTGCTTCTCCGCTTCTTGTAATTATCCAACTTTTAACTAGAATTTGCATAATATAAAATTAACTACAATCTTTTAACCTAATGAACTTTGGCGCCTCACTTTTTATGAAAAATCAGGAAAAAAATATTAGAAAATCATTTTCCTTACGAAGATTATTCAATTTACTTTTCATAATATCTCTTGGACTTAATGTGTATTTTTTGGTTCCTGAAAATGAATTAGATTCAGTAGTTAATTTAGATAGTGTTGAGTTGACAGGGAAAAAGATTGCCGAGGAGAGTAGGATTAAAAATTCTATAGAGTTGAAAAATTTTTTTTTAGACAAAGGATTAAAGGAAAATATTCATGAAGAAGAGTCGACTCAGAACTTTTATACAACGGAGACCTCTTCTCATACAGTTGAAAGTGTTTTATTTAGTCCGTCGGTTGAACCTAATGGACCTAATATTCAAGCTTTGAAGCTAAAAGTCAAAAATTCTCTAAATTATACGGTTTGCCAGCAAACAAAACTAGGAAGTGAATGTGACGCATTTTCTGCATATCTTGCAAGGTTATTAGTCTGGTTTTTAGATATAAATAAAGAAATGTACAATGGGGACACTTTAGATGTTGTTTATAAACGCTTAGATAATGAAGGTACTTTTAAAATATTACAATTAGTTTATCAAAGCAGTTTTCTAAACAAAACACTGGAGGCAAATTTCTTCAAAGAGGAAGAGATGAAATATGGTGGGTACTTTGATCGTGACGGTAAAGAAGTTGCCCAACGACTCTTGAAGAAACAATCACCAATCGATAACTATGTGGAAATAGTGTCTCTACCGGGGGATTTTCGAAAAGGACGTAAAGGCCACTTTGGAACAGATTTCAAGGCAGACGTCGGGTCGACCATTCGATCGACTTTTGATGGCCGTATCAGTCGTGTCAATTGGAATAGAAGGGCTAATGGTTATTGTATCGAGATAATTCACCCAAACCAAAAAATTAAAACAAGGTATCTTCATCTGAGTCGAGTTCTAGTGAAAAGAGGACAGTACGTAAAACAAGGTGAAAAAATCGCAGAGTCTGGCAATACAGGTCGTAGTTTTGCACCCCATCTTCACTATGAAGTTCGTAGCCTAGATAAAAAAAATAAGGTTTATAATCCCTTTAACTTTAAATATCATAAAACCTACCATCGAAATATTTCTGATAAGGATCTTGGCGAATTTGAGAAAATAATCAGTACTTATGCTACTTATTATCAAAAAAATAAGACAGATAGGAATGTAGGTAAGGGGTAAGAACTGCTTATAAATTCTTTGGTATTGGAAAAGGGAGTGAGCCAATGCCTCGTGCTAAAAAAAAATCTAAAAAGAAGAATATTAAGACGTCAATTAAGGTTAATTTTTTTAAAATATTTTTTGATTTTTTAATTATTTTTCTTATATTTACAGTTATTCCTGTTTTAGTTTATCGATTAGTTGATCCCCCCACCACCCCTTTGCTATGGATTCGTTGGATTGAATCGGATTATGAAAAGTCACGCCCTACATTTTTGAAACATTGGGTGCCCTTGAAAAAAATTTCTCCTAATCTTATTCGTGCGGTAATAGCCGCGGAAGATCAAAAATTTTTTCATCATAGTGGGTTTGACTGGAAAGCAGTTGAAGCAGCTATTAAGACTAATTTTTTTACTGATAAAATGGTGGGAGCTAGCACCATTTCTATGCAAACAGCTCGCAATGTATTTTTATGGCAAAATCGTAGTTGGTTACGAAAGTCCCTTGAAGCTTGGTTTACCTTTTTGATCGAAAATTTGTGGAGTAAGGAACGTATATTAGAGGTTTATTTAAACGTTATTGAATGGGGAGATGGAATATTTGGATGCCAATACGCCTCGTTTAAGTATTATAAACATTCGTCTGCGACTCTTTCTCCTGTTGAGTCGGCCTTGATGGCGTCAATTTTACCTAGCCCGCGAGCTTGGTCAGTGTTGAAACCACAACAGCATGTGATAGATAGGCAAATAAAAATTCTTAGCGCAATGAATAAGAATTAAATACTCATTCAGTACTAAAATTTTTTAAGAGTTTTGGTAAGGTTAGAAGCCTCGGGAGTAACTAAAAATAATGATACGTATCAAGATTTCCAAGACATTGGAGCAAAAAATTAGACTTGGATATCCTTGGATCTTTGACTATCAAGTTCAAAATGAAAAAATAGGAGGAAAAGCGGGCGATCTAGCGGTGGTATACGATAGCAAAAATCGTTTTCTGGCAATCGGTCTGTACGATCCAGAGTCAAAAATCCGCTTGCGAATTTTGAAGACTTTAAACCCAGTTGCCATCGATAGTAACCTTTTTAAAGAAAGATTTGATAGAGCTATACAATTACGCAAGTTTTTATCACTGGAAGGGACAACGGGATACCGTCTAATTAATGGAGAAAATGATGGCTTTCCCGGACTAGTGCTCGATCGTTATGAAAGTACGATCGTCTTAAAGCTATATACGTCTGCATGGATTCCTTATTTGGATATATTAATTAGATTATTTAAAACACAACTTTCGGTTGAACGTTGTGTTTTAAGGCAGAGTCGAAAATTAACAGAGTCAAAAATAATCTCAAAAAAATATAGTGAAGGGCAGCTTTTGTTTGGTAGTAAAATAAGCGAGCCTATCTACTTTAAAGAAAATGGAATTAGTTTTGTGGTGGATGTTATTTCTGGCCAAAAAACAGGTTTTTATTTGGATCAACGAGATAATAGACAAAAAATACGTTTGTTATCTAAGGGGAAATCAGTATTAAATGTATTTAGTTACACAGGGGCATTTTCAGTTTATGCTTTTGCCGGAGGAGCTAATTCAGTTTTGGAAATTGACTCCAACCCGATTGCCTTGGCGGCTTCAAGAAAAAATATAAGATTGTATTTCCAAAATAGAAATTTTTTGTCGGAGGAGTTTGATCAGATAAAAGCAGATGGATTCGATGCGCTGTCAAATCTAGGATTAGGAAAGAAGAGATATGATTTGGTCATTCTCGACCCACCAGCGTTTGCAAGAAGGAAAAAACAAACAAAGGCTGCTTTGAATGCATATAAGAAGCTTGCTCAGGCTGGTGCTAAGGTTACTAAAAGCGGTGGTATTCTTTTTACAGCATCTTGTTCTGTTCACGTTCAAACCGATAGATTTTATGAGGCAGTATTTTCAGGAATTCGTTCGACTGGACGTGGATATAAAGAAATTGGCCGTGCTGGGCACGCCAAGGACCACCCATTTACCTTTAGAGAGGGAGAATACTTAAAGGGAATTTTTTGCGAGATAGCTTAATAAACTTCAATTATTCAAAGAGTTTTGCTTAAGTCAGGTTTGTGGGATAAGTTTAGGTCGAAGTGTTTTACCATGGATTCAAAATGTTTGTAGGCGCTGAAACGAGTCGGTAATCAAAAAAAA
>JABHTG010000109.1 GCA_018697205.1 Nitrospina sp.
ACTCAAGTTTTGAGGCGAAATCATGGTTTATCACCATTGGCTGACGATGACTTTCGTTTTGTTACTCCAGAAGGAATAATGCAATGGGTCACTGAATCGGAACAAGCACTCAATCGAATGTTGTTGCTTATATCGACAGTATCACTTCTTGTTGGTGGAGTAGTTATAATGAATATTCTTTTGGTTTCTATTCGAGAACGTATACGCGAAATTGGTGTGCGGCGTTGTTTTGGTGCTAGCCGATTGGATATAACGCAACAGTTTTTATTCGAGTCAGTTTTGGTATCTTTGCTTGGGGGAGTTATGGGGTCAGCACTAGGTTGGGTTTTATCTAGTTCCTTAAGGCATTTTGATTTTTTGCCAGCAAAAATTACCTGGGATCCATTTGTGCTTGCGTTTGGATTTTCGATGATAGTTGGTCTTATCTTCGGTATTCATCCAGCAAGGAAAGCTGCGAGTTTAAGTCCAGACGAAACTATTCGCTAGGTTTACTTTGAAATCACTAATTATTGCACTCACCGCCCTGAAATCTAATAAAATAAGATTTTTTTTGGCATCTCTTGGAATCATGATTGGAATTGCTGCTGTGATAGTGATGGTTGCAATCGGCAAAGGATCGCAGCAAGAAGTTATGACTGTCATAGCTAAAATGGGTGAGAATCTTTTGACGATAAATGCGGGAGAAATGAAACGAAGAGGGGGTAGGCTTCGACTTTCCGGGAATGTTACTACTTTAAATCTGCGGGATGTGGATTATTTGTCAAAAGAAGTTGATGGGATTACTTTTGTAGCTCCTTTTGAGATAAAGGAAATGAAAACTAAATACCTTCAAGCCCTAACATCAACAAATGTAGCTGGATCAACTTTAAGATTTTTAGAAACACGTAATTATGAAATTGCCTCTGGTGAAATGTTCAGCGAAATGGATCAAAAACTAGGAGCGAGAGTTGCTATAGTTGGCGAAACTGTAATAAAAAATATGTTTAGAGGAGAAGACCCATTAGGTAAAACTGTCCGAATCAATGCAATTCCTTTTAGGATTATAGGAGTCTTTGAAAGTAAAGGACAAGATTCTGATGGGATTGACCAAGATGATATATTGCTTATACCAATTAAATCGATGTTGAGGCGAATTCTAAATCAGAATTATATTTCTACAATTTATGTTAAAGCTGATTCTAGAAATAATATTGAGAGAGTAGCTGCAAAAATTAAAACGATATTGAGAGATCGGCACAGAATACCAGACGATGCAGAAAATGATTTTACGGTTATCAGTCAAATTGACCTGGAAAACCTCAAGGCTGAGACTTCAGAATTGTTTACTCGTTTAATCGTTGGTGTGGCGGCAATATCATTGGTTGTTGGGGGAATAGGTATTCTTGCGGTGATGCTTATTTCTGTTAAAGAGAGAACCCATGAGATCGGTATTCGCAGAGCTGTTGGTGCTACAAAAGGAGATATTGTTGCGCAATTTTTAATTGAATCGATTGTTATTGGCCTGTTTGGTGGTTTTTTTGGTGTTGTGCTAGGGATTGGAATCACGTTTGGGGCATCAATCTGGGGAGCAGGGAATCTCTTGCTTGATACTAATTCAATTTATATCTCTACAAGTGTATGTATGATAATTGGAATTATATTTGGTTTGTTTCCTGCTATTAAGGCCTCGCGTCTTGACCCAATGGTTGCATTGACAATAGAATAATATCGTCTAAAAAAATGCCGGCACATTGGTACCGACATTTTTTTTAATCAAAAAATAGAACTCAAAGTTTATTAAAAACCCGCCATTATTCCGCCATGATTAGCGGCAATCATTCCTATAAGCATGGGTATAGATAACCAGGCATTAGTTCGGCTAGCAAGGAAAGCATTTCTCTTTGCTTTTGCTAAAGCATCACCTTCTAACTCTCCGGCGATAATCTTTTTTTGGTTAGGCCAGATAATAAACCAGACGTTGCCGGCCATAATAATTCCCAAAAGCATACCAATCATAATTTCACCACTTGGGATTCCTTCAACAACACCACGCCCCATAACGTAATAAACAAGTCCGGTGATTACGGTCCATAGAGCTGCGTGTCTGAAGAAAAACAGCGCGCGTGGAAGGATGATTTGAGTATATGGTTTTGCTGCTCCCTCTTCAGTCATTTTGGGCATGGACTGAACCTGCACCAAATTGAAAAAGTAGAGTAGCCCGATCCATAAAATTCCAATTAAAACATGAAGAAATTCCCATATCCACATAGTATTTTCCCAGCCCCCTTTTTAAAATGATAATAAACTGCAAATAAAATTTATTAATTAAATTAATGGAATAAAATTTTCTTAAGTGAAGAGTGTAAGTATTGTATTAATTATTTGATGAGTATATCAACATAATACGACCGTTATGATGGTTAAAACATACAGATAGATTCATATTTGTGCGAATTACTTTTCATTTTATACTCTGATTGTGATGAATTCCACAATAAACATAGTTGAGATGTTCATAAAGCTAGTGTTTTTTATGTTTTTAGATGAAAGACTATGAGTATTATTAATGCTGTTAAGTTAAAAATGAGAAGAAGATAAGCCCATTTCAGGGTATTTGTTTGGCCTGTTTCAAGGTGAATGCTAGTTGATTGATCTGTCAAAGAGTTTAATTTTTGTTCCAAAGAGTTATTGTCATTGGCTAGATCATTATTTTTATTTTGTAATTTCTCAATGGTATCTTTAAGCCCAAGTTTTTCAACTTTTAATGCTTTAGTTTTTTCTGTTTCTCGAAGTAAAGCTTCTTCAGGACCTAAAGTCACTCCGTCCTCTTCATAAGGTTTTTCCCAGTCATCTCCCATTAAAATCTACTTTCCATGAAAAGTATTGCTTGCACTGCCCAATTGACTTAAATGATCATTGCTTAGTTTTAATTTGCCTGCGAAAGCAAACTCAGAGATTTGATCTGTTTTCCGCGAACCAACAATTGCGGTTAGAATATTTTTTTGCGCTAGCACCCAGGCAAGGGCAACTGCAATTGGTTTTGTTTCAACTTCTTCAGCGATATTGTTTATTAAACTTCTAACAGGTTTTGACTTTGTTAATAGGGGTTCTTGGTAAAGTTTATTCCATTTGCGTGCTGGAAAAGTAGTCGCTTCTTTTGAAAGGCGGCCTGCTAGTAAACCTTGAGCTGTTGGAGAATAGGCCATATAGCCGATCTCATTTTTATGGCAAATATCTAGAGTTTTACCCTCGTAGTGCCTTTGGAGAATGTTATAAGGTACTTGATTGATGCAGAACTCATGAATTCCTTCACCGAGTCGTAAAAGATCTTCCTCTTTGAAGTTAGATAAGCCTACTGTGACTGCCTTCCCGCTTCTTTTAATTTCTTCCATAATTCCACAAAGTTTTTCACTTTGCTCAATACTTTTAAAATAATCGCTTGGAAAGTGAACAAGGTATACATCAATGTAATCACGGTTAAGGGCCTTAAGAGAATTATTTAATCTTTTATGGTAATCGTCAGACGTCAAAGAAGCATCGGGCCAAATTTTAGAAATAATAATCACATCTTGTTTTTTATGTCCTAATGCTTTTCCTAACCGGCGCTCAGATTCTCCTTCTCCGTAGCCCTCTGCTGTATCGAAGGCACTAATACCCAATTCAAGAGCTTTCTTAACCACAGCATCTGCGGATTGAGCTGAACAAATATCTCCCCAACCCTCACTAGGCGCTATCTGCCAACATCCAAAAGTAATTACACTCCACTCTTTTTTAAGCTCTTTATACTTTATGTAACGCAAATCACCACCTTATAAAACGAATATTTTGAAAACGATAGTAGCGAGACGGGTTATAACTATGATTTAAAAAATTAAACTCTGTATTAAGTGCACTAAGGTTGTGGCTTTGATCAACCTTTGTTTTCCAAAAAAAATATCTGGTTACTAGAATAGAAATCCCAGCTAATAAAATAAATGTTGCGAATAATGTACCTATAATAGCTGGAAACATAAAGATTAACCCTGCTAGAGCAACTAAAAAAAATCCCAAAAAAAATGTACTTTTAGTCACTAGTTTGTATCCTTTGAAAAATAAATTTTGCGAAGATTTAAACTTATTTTTATACATAGAGGTGCTCCTAGTATTTATCTAATATATAGATAAAATTCAGAAACAGATTTGTCAAGGCCGGGATTTTTAGAAAAATTTTATTTTAACTTAATGGTCTTTATATTTTTTAATCCACATCCGCGCCAATTCTTGAGCTTCTGAAATTTGGTTAGAGGACATTAGCTTTTCAATTTCTTCTTTTTCCTTGGCACCAGTGATATTGAACCATTTATGAGCTTGAATATAATCTAATTCGTCTGTTTGTTCGTTTGCGTAAAGATGTCCAAGATTTGACTGGGCCATGTGCTCATTTTTATCTGCTGCGAGCGTATACCACTTAATTGCTTTTTTATAGTCTTGGGTCACGCCTTGCCCATCTTCATACATACAACCAAGAAAAAACTGAGCTTTTGCATCTCCTTTTTCTGCTGGTAATGAAATCCATTTGAATGCTTTTTGGTAGTTCTGGGGTACTCCTTGTCCATTGTCATACATAACACCAAGGCTAAACTGGGCTTTTAAATCTCCTTGTTCTGCTGCAAGTGAATACCATTTAAAGGCTTTTTGAAAATCTTGAGGTATTCCTCCTTCATTGTGGTAATACATCCATCCAAGATTGTGTTGTGCATCAATATGACCTTGTTCTGCTGCAAGTAAATACCATTTTAAAGCTTTTTGAAAATCTTTTGAGACTCCTTGGCCATTTGCATAAATTACCCCAACGGTAAACTGTGCAATAGCATAACCTTGTTTCCCAGCAGCTAAAAACCAGTCTAACGCTTTTCCATTATCTCGAGTAACTCCCTGTGCCCTTCTATATAAAACACCAAGATTGAACTGTGCTTTTGGGTTTTGTTGCTTTGCTGCAAGTGAATACCAATCAAATGCCTTTTGAAAATCTTTTTTAACAACTTGTCCTTTGTAATGCATTAGTCCTATTTTGTATTGTGCTTCGGCATATCCTTGTTCTGCAGAAAGTAAATACCAGCGATAGGCTTGATAATAATCTTGATTAACCGTCTGTCCAATTCTATAAAGGAAACCAAGATAAAATTGAGCCTTTGCGTTTCCTTGTTCGGCTAGAGGTTTGAAGATGTTAAAGGAAACTTGATAGTTCTCTTCATTGAATGCGTCAACTGCTTGTCTTAGTTTTTTTTCGATACTTTCCATTAACTTAGGCCTGCTAGAAATTAATTGGTCATTATATCAATTATTTTGAGATTGATCTTTTGAGGTTCGAAGTTGACTTGATAGAGGTAGATTGTAGAAAAGTTTCTTAAAGTCTTTTTTTTGTTGCTCTAGAGAGCGTTTTGTATGAATGACACGCGGACTTGGATGATAAAGAGGAAATAAAATAAATTTTCCAATCGGTAAAGGCTTTGCGACGGTATCTGAAAGTTTATAGCGAGTCTCAAAAATTCGATTAATCGCTTGAAGTCCTACTCCACCTACGGTTGAAATTATTTTTGGAGCTATGATACTAATTAAATTTTCTAAAAAAGGAATGCAGTTATCGATTTCTTTTGTGGTAGGACGTCGATTATTCCCATTTTTAAGTGGGTTGCACAATACGGCATTAGTAATAAAAATATCTTTTCTCTTGAATCCGACATAATTAAGAAGGTGTTCAAAATTATCTCCTGATCTGTCACCGTGAAAAGGGACGCCAGTTCGCCCAGAACCAAAGCGACCAGGTGCTTCGGCAACAAAAATAAGATCAGTATAGATGGAGCCATTTTTTAAACTTAGTATTGCAGGGAGGTCAGACATGGCAGGGCAAAGCCTGCACTGGGAGGATTTATCTGATAGTTTTCTGAATCTTTTTTTTTGTCGGACATTGGTTAACTTTCATTACCTTCTTCCTCTTCCTCTTCTTCCTCTTCGTCATCACTTGATCTACAAATAACAAAAAAACCAACAAGCATAAGGATGCTGGCAATACTCGTTAAGATCATATCCATAATGAGTGACCTTTAAAACGGTTTAATGGTGGCAAGATAAATCATTCCAGCACCGATTAAAAAAATCGGGATGTGTACCATCATTGCGTATTTTTTTGGTAATATGTTAGCTTGAATCTGCTTGCCATTAAGAATGCCAAAGATTATTAAAATGATAAGTAACCCTAGTTTAAGAGATATCCAATTACTTTGAGCTTGAGAAAATATATCTATTATATTCGATAAGATTGCCCCAGAAACTATCGTGACTCCTAAGATAGGATAGTAGATAAACTTATGAATTCTTTTTTGTACGTTTTTCACACCAGCGATTTCTTCTTGTTTTTTGAGTCGTAAACGAAAGACGACTATCAATGACTGAAGGAACAGAGTTCCTACAACAAGGCACATTGATATAATGTGTAAGGTAAGTGTAAAGTTTTTCATAATATTTTCGTCATGAGTTTTATATTTATGATATTTTTTCCGTAGGCGGCAACGGGTCATTTTTCCAGTAGACGCTGCTAGCTGCAATCAATGCCATTCCAATTCCACAATAAATTGAAGCTACTACAACGTAACCACCAAGATATGCATTGAATTCTCTCAGTAAGAATCCAAGTAGCATCATTCCTGCTATCAAGCCATAAAACGGACCAGAAAAAACATTGTGAATACTTAGAGGGGGATTTAATTGGTTAATTCGGTTACGATTTCGAAGGGCTGTTTTACTAAGAACAAACTTCCCTTTGATTATGCCTATAACTATTCCAAGAATGATGGAAGTAATAAGAGTCTCTTTACCGGTGTTTTGTTCTATTACAGCCAAGTTATAAAGGCCTGAGCCGCGATAAATTAAAAATAAACCGACTAAAATCCAAATAAACCCAGCTATTTTTAATAATCGTCGTTTATCCAATTCATTTACCCCCTAAAAAATACCTGCTGTTTAAATTACGAGATTAAATTTTCACAGGCAGGTTTTTTAAATTTTAAATTAGCATTTATAAAAATTATTCTACCAAGTCTTTAGTGCGGACAGGTCTCGCTGCCATGCGGCCAGTTTTACTTTTAAATAAAAGTCTTACTTCACCATTCCTTAAATCTAGAATATAACCTTCGTTTCCTAGCATTGCTTCATGAATCCAAATAGTGGGTAGAGGGCCTTTTGGGAAAATCGGATCAAGATATATCCTCTTTTCATATTTATCGTAGTTTTCACTATCTATGTCGTAAAGTGTTTGAGCTTCTACAACTGTTGGAAGTCTCCAGTCGTTGTGGCCCGCAAATTTAATACCACCCAAGTTTAAAGCATAATCATTAGCTTCATCCCAACTGAACCATTTTATTTCCTTTTGCCAGGAGTCTTCCTTGAGCCAAGTCAGATCGTTGGTTGTATCGGTGATCGTTCCATCTCCGTTATCTTCATAAACTGGTTTCATGTCAATTAAAATTCATATGTTTGAGTTTTTGAAGGAATATTATCTAAAGATAACCCATTTAGGCGTTTTTTTAGTTGTCCGATGCTGAAATGATCGAAACTTCCAAAGTCTTCTGTTTTTAGTATATTTGAGAATGAGCGATGCAATAACTTATTTGACCAATAGATAAAAGGAGTTTGTCGTAAAATGCGCTTCACAGTCCTACGTGGTATTTTAACATTTGCATTAGACTTTAACAAATCATGATTGTTGTGGAGTTTGGCTACTGTTTCCATTGCCATCCATAGTGGCCAGATACAAAATAAACGGATCCTTGCATAACTTCTTGGAATGGCAAGTATAAAATCCAAAGCATCGTTGAGATGCCCGACAGTTTTGTTAAGAAGACAATTCAAAACCTTTAAATCATTTTCAGATGATTTTCCGGAATGAAACTCGTCAGGAGTTAGCCCATTAGCTTCGATATAGGTCCTTGGTACGTATGACCATCCTCTTCCTCGATCAACAACAATATCTTTTGAAATATTCGTGATCTGGAGGCCAAGGCCAAAAGAAACAGCATTTTCTCTCATTATCTTTTTACTTTGAGTCGATAGGCCTGAAATTTCATTTATAAAAAAACCGCATAACATTTCGCCTACAGCGCCAGCGACAAAATAGCAATATTCTTCCAGCTCTTCAGCATTTTCCAATAAGGATATTTTTTCTAGGCCAATTTTTTTTTGGAAATATGCCATGCCCTGCGCCATTGTGCAGACAGAAGAAATAATTTGTTGTTGGTGGACTTCTTGAAGGGAGTCGAAAATATTAAAAACTCTTTGGATATTTTTCAAAAGGTCAATATCAGTAGGGCTACCGTCAACAATAGATGCATGTTTTGTCCATTGACTTAAGGCAGAACTTCTGTTTTTTGTATTTTTTAAGATAGAGGCAAAATTAAGTAGGAGTTTTGTTTTGTGAGATACCTTTAGTTTAGAGGCATCTTCCACAGTATCAATCGTGCGGCAAAACAGATAAGCAACTAGAATACTTTTATGGAGGTCTCCTTTCAGTACAGAAATATTCAAAGCAAAGGTTCGGCTTACTTTAGGTAATGTGAATACGCAATAGTTCCAGTCGTCCATAAATAAAATAGTGAGTTGAATTTTATTACTTGAACACTTCCAAACAAAAAGTGAACTAGAAAAAAATCTAGCAGAAATCAGGTTATTAATGTTGGGTAAAAAAAACCGAGAGAACTGCTAGTGAAGAATTAGCTAATGAACGGCTGGTTTTGAATCTATTTCTTTAGCAATTTTTAAAATAGCCTTATGGGCTTCATCTATGACATGTTCGGGAGTGCTTGTGCCAGCAGTTATTCCGACATGGGTTTTTTCGTAAAACCAGTCCTTTTTTAGCTGGGAAAAAGATTCAATATGATGGGCCTGTATGTTTTTTTCATCGCATACCTGAACTAATTTTTTGGTATTTGACGAGTTATACCCTCCAACGACTATCATGACGTCAACTTGTTCGGCCAAGTCTCTTACTGCTATCTGTCGATCACGTGTTGGTTGGCAGATAGTATTGACAAAACATACTTCGTCAACATAATTTTTGGCTCTGATTTTACTGACTAGATGCTCCACTTTCTCTACTTGTAAAGTCGTCTGACTCACAATCCCCAACTTTCTTTTGCCTCCTTTTTTTATTTTTTCTATATCACTTTCTCCGCTGATCACGAGGTAATCTTTAAGGTCACCTACAATACCTTTCACCTCGACATGGTCTTGTTGGCCTATGACAACAGGAAAATATCCTTTTATTACCATGGATTGGATAGTTTTATGCACTCGCATTACTAGAGGGCAACTGGCGTCATAAACGGTGAATCCTGCAGCTTCAAGCTTGTCTTTTGTTTTCTGCGCTGCTCCATGAGCAGTTATCATTACTTTCTTAGTTTTAATCTGGTCAATAGCATCAATATTATTGACTAGGGATACACCATTTTTTTTAAGGGACTCATTGATTTGTGGATTATGGACCAACTGCCCGACAATTGTGAGGTTTTCCCCAAATTCTGGAGTCATCGCCATAGTTATAGCGTCCTCTACACCAAAGCATGTACCTAAAGCACTAGCAAGTGATACCTTCATAAATTGTATTAACCCTTAAAGTGGATGGTTGTTTTTATTATCTTATTATAACGGATGGATTTTAGCAAAACCGTTGGATCTTGCCTAGGAAAATGAAATTTAAACACAATTCGATTATTTCATGAATATGTTTTTAATGGTTTGTAAAGTAGTTTGCCTTCCAATATCAGCAATGGATTCTGTTAGAGGAATGCTCTTAGGGCATACTTCAACGCATACTTGAGCATTACCACAATCGGTAATTCCGCCTTCGCCCATAACAGCTTCTAATCTATCTTCCTTTAGCATAGACCCAGAAGGGTGGAGGTTGAATAATCTTACTTGGCTGAAGGTAGCAGCACCCATAAAGTTGTTAGTTAGGGAAAATTGTGGACAGGCTTCTAGGCAACACCCGCATGACATACATTCAGAAAGGGTATAACGCTGAGCTCTAACTTTATCTGACATTATAGGGCCTTCACCAATATCGTGCGTCCCATCTATTTCTACCCAAGCTTTAACTTTTTTTAGATTCTCAAACATGCGGCTTCGGTCAACTTGCAGGTCACGTATTACAGGAAATTTTGACATGGGTTCCAGAATTATAGGTTGTTCTAGGGAGTCTATCAACGCGGTGCAAGCTTGCTTTACTTTGCCATTAATCAGCATAGTGCAAGAACCACAAACTTCTTCAAGGCAGTTGCAGTCCCATGTGACCGGATTTACAGATTCGCCTGATTGGGTTGTTGGATTTCTCTGAATATCTTGAAGGCAAGCTATCACATTCAGACGTTCTTTATAGGGTATTGTAAATTCCTGCCAATATTCCTTCGAATCTGGTTTGTCACGGCGTTTTATTTTAAGTTTTACAGTTTTTTTGCTCACTTTATTTCCTTTCGTCAGTCATATTTACGTGGACGTGGTGTAACGATAGAGGTGTCTACAGACTCATAACTGATTTCTGGTTTATCGTTTTTGTACTCAGTAATGGTTGATTTTAACCATTTTTTATTATTGGCTTCAAAGCGTTTCATATATTCAAGATGGCCTTCGGGAAAAGAATCTTCGGATACTTCTCCGTAGTTTTTCTTTTCCAGATAATCAATATATTCATGTGGGTCAAACTTAGAGGGTTGCTTAAGATCAAATTCTGGTTTGTAATGCGCACCACGAAACTCGTCTCGCATAAGTGCCCCTTTGGTAATAACTCTGGACAGCTCAATCATACAATATAATTGGTTTATAAAACTCGGAGTTGGGTTTGCCCAGTCTGTAGTATCAACACAAATGATATCTTTAAATCTAGTTTTAATATCATCTATTTCCTTAATTGTTTTTTTCAACTTGTTATTTTCCCGAACAATTAAGACATTACCCATCATGACATCACCCAATTCTCTGTGTAATTGATATGGGTTTTCGCTGCCTTGCATTCCTTTTATTTCTTTCAACCGACTTTCCCAATGATTTCTAGCATCACCAAAAGTTGTTGATGGAATATCATCAACAGACTTATCTTGATTATCAATATAGGTGAAGATTCCTCGGCACATCATCAGCCCAGTATAAATACAACTTAACAGAGAGTTAGCTCCGAGTCGATTTGCCCCATGATATTGGTAATCGGCTTCTCCCCCTGCATAAAGACCTGGTATTGACGTAGCTTGATTTCTTTGGGAACCATGATCTATCATTCCGTTTCCATCCGCTTCGTAGTCGGTCCATAAACCACCCATAGAATAATGGACGGCGGGAAAAATTTTCATGGGAACATCTTTTGGGTCCTCTCCTGTGAATTTTTTATAAATATCTATGATCCCACCCAGACGATCTTCTAGATAGTCTTTAGACTTATGGGTAAGATCCAGATAGACCATTGGTTCGCCCATTATCCCCAAGTGTTGGTTGTAGACAATATTGTGAATTTCCCGTGAAGCAACATCGCGTGGGACCAGATTGCCAAACAGAGGAAATTTTTCTTCTAGAAAGTAGTTGCGTTCACTATCTGGAATCGACTTTGGAGGTCTTGCGTCACCAGTTTTTCTTGGGACCCAAAGACGACCTCCTTCACCACGGGCGGATTCGCTCATCAAGCGAAGTTTGTCTGGCCCAGGAATAGCAGTGGGGTGGATTTGAATAAATTCTCCATTACCATACTTGGCACCCTGAAGGTAGGCCATTGTTGCAGCGGCTCCTGTGTTAACAGTAGAATTGGTAGATCTTACATAGACTTGTCCTGGCCCACCTGTGGCGAGGACGACTGCATCCCCTGCTAGTGTGAAAACAGTATTAGTTCGCAAGTCTTGTAATACAGCTCCTCTACAGATTCCTTGGGAATCAAGGACTGCTCCTAAGTATTCATGCCACTCAAGAGTTTCAACTGCTCCATCGTGTTGGTATCTACGGACTTGTTCATCTAAAGCATAAACTAGTTGCTGACCTGTAGTTGCACCGGCGAAAGCTGTACGTGAGTATAAAGTTCCACCAAAACGACGAAACTCCAAGTGACCTTCACCAGTTCGGTTGAATGCAACACCAATACGGTCCAAGAGGTGTATTATTGCTGGCGCCTGGTAGCACATGTCTCTTACTAGAGGCTGATGAGCTAAAAAGTCACCACCTTTAATAGTGTCGTAAAAATGATTCTCTGGAGAGTCTCCCTCATTTCTTGCATCAATCGCTGCATTGATTCCACCTTGAGCGCAGACGGAGTGGGATCTTTTTAAAGATTGGTATGAAACTATTACGACTTCAGCGTTCCGTTCGCAGATTTTCATTGCCAGTGAAAGGCCAGTTAAACCACCTCCAATGACAATAATTTTTTTCTTACGTTTTGGCATTGATTTTATCTAGGTTCGGTTGCTTCAACCCCAACGGGGTGAAGTGAAAATTCGACAACAGTAGCGAGACCCATAATTGTAAGAACTAAGCCAAATAGCGCGAAAATATAGCCCGCATTTGTTTGTGCGCGGCGGCCTATTAAAATTCCCCATGAAATACAGAACCCCCACAAACCACTAGAAAAATGAAAAGTGGCGGCTACAATGCCTATTGCATATATGATACGCCCGTCCCAAGATTTAAACTCTTGATTCATTACATAAATTAGATAGGGGGCCGCTTCGAATTGAGTGTTCCCGTACCAAACTTTCGGCACAACCGTTGTTGCTAAATGGTAGATCAAAAAAACAAAAACAACAGCTCCTGAGAGTCTTTGTAATGTGTACATCCAGTTGTGTGGGTAGTTGTATCGAAATGGATTTGATTTTCCAGAAAAATATATATAAAAGCCAACTAGCGAATGAAACATAAGAGGAGCTAGGATGAATCCAGCTTCAATCCAAATAAGGAACGGAAGGTTGTTGATGATGTCTATGCTTACTTGGTAAGGCCACACACCTACTGTGCGCAGAGAATTAATTGAAAAATGAAGGACCAGAAACGCACCTACCGGGATAATTCCCGTCAAAGAGTGTGTCTTGAGTATAAGATAATGTATTTTATCTTTAGTTTGTTGATCCATAAAATTGTTAAAAATTTGTATGATTTTAAAAAAAATAAAAAAAATCCAAGGGAGACTAATTTAGTTATTTTTTATTAATAATTAATTTAAAGTTAAGAGAATTAACTAAACTTGAGTTGCATAAAACTATCCCCTCTATTTAAAAATCTGACTCTAAAATAGGTTTCGTTTTAAAGTTAGGGTCAATTGGTTTGTCGTTTAAACTGATTTTAAGTATTTTTGGGTTATCAACAAAAAAGAATACCGATCCACACTGAGAACATACTTTGGGAAGCAGAGGAACTTTTTTTTCTACCCCATGATCTCGGCGCACTACTAAGATCTGCTCCATATCTTTTGAAGACCTAAGAAAGATATCGCCTTTAAGAACTTGTCCGCCGCAGCTAGTGCACGTATCAAAAATTTCAGGCATAGTGTGACTCCCTCTGGTTACATGCGGGAATTTATTTAGGCTTAATGACCTAGTATATGCTTGATCGGTTTGTTTTTTTACCTGTTAATTATAACATGAGGTGTTTTTACGGTGGAGAATTTTATTTTTTTATAAATATGGGAGATTTGATGTCGATTTGAGTTTACAAAATGTATTATTTTGATTTCTGTTTAATTGGACCCTAAAAATTTCTTAGCTTGTTTTTCTTAAGTTTTTGATTTTATGAATTTTAAAAAAAAAATATTGGTTTATCTAACACACCCACATGTGCAAGCGTGGAATTTTTTACCACGTCATGGAAAATTTCTGGAAGATAGTATTCCCGGTTTAAAAATTTCTATTTGTTTAGACTTAAAAGAATTTTTGGATCTTTTACCAGAGGCTGAGGTGATAGTTGTCTGGTTTTTCAATTCAGATTGGCTTGAAAGAGCCTCTAATCTTAAGTTTATTTTTACTCCGGCAGCAGGAAGGGATTGGATAAAAGTGGATACCAATATAGTTAAAGTATTCAACGGAAAATTTCATGGGCCAATGATAGCTGAAAGTGTTATTGGTGCTGTTTTTTACTTTTTAAAAGCGTTTCATTTTTCAAAAAAAATGCAATTGCGTAAAAAGTGGGCTCGTATGAAAATTTCTGAACGTTTGAGCTCGCTTAAGGGGAGCAGAATTACAATTCTAGGCTTCGGTAGTATTGGACAATGTATAGGCAGGTTTCTTAAGCCTTACGGTTGCACTATCACGGGAATAAAAAGAACCTTTATCAAAGATCCTGATTATTTTGAAAGTTCTGATCGTATTACAATAATTGAAAATATAGATCAAGTTCTAGAGAAGACTGATCATCTCATTCTTGCCTTGCCTGGAGGAGTTGAGACCCAGGGAATATTAACATATGAGCTTCTCAGTAAGCTTCCTGAACACTGTTACCTATACAATATTGGAAGGGGTAGTGTTTACGAAGAGCGTGATTTAGTTGCAGTTCTTGAAGAAAAGAAAATAGCAGGGGCTTATCTTGATGTTTTTTCCAATGAGCCTCTTTCAGAGAAATCATTTTTTTGGGAAATGGATAATGTTCTTATCCAACCGCATATTTCTGCGGCGTCACCTCACTATCTAGACTTGTTTGTTGAAGAGATAGCTAAACAAATTAAAAACTTAAAGGAAAACAATTTATCGAGATAAATTAATTAGGAAAGATCGTATTTCAATGTTAACTCTTTGAGTTGTTTTGGGTCTATTTCTGAAGGGGCCTGTGTCATCATGCAAGTAGCTTTTTGGGTTTTCGGGAAGGCAATCACTTCTCTAATAGATGGTGCGTTTGCTAATAGCATAGTAATACGATCCAACCCAAAAGCGATTCCACCATGAGGTGGTGCACCATATTGTAGGGCATCTAAAAGGAAACCAAATTTTAATTCAGCTTCTTCTTTTTCGATACCAAGGAGTTTGAACATTTTTTGTTGAGTATCTTTGCGGTGCATACGAATACTTCCGCCACCAATTTCGTTTCCATTAAGAACCAAATCATAAGCCCGTGCTCTCATTTCTTTTGGATTAGACTCAAACTTATCTAAATCTTCTTCCAGTGGGGCCGTGAAGGGGTGGTGCATTGCTGTATTACGCTTTTGATCTTCGTCGTATTCCACTAATGGGAACTCGGTGACCCAAACAAGGTTGATTAGCTTCTCATCGACTAAATTGAGAAGTTTTGCTGCTCCCAGTCTTACATTGGCTAAAGAATCAGCGACAATTTTTGGGCTATCGGCTGAAAATACAATAGTATCTCCAGGTTCCCCTTTTACTGTTTCAATGAGGCGGTCAAGCATTTCCTTTTCGAAAAACTTTATTATAGGAGACTGTAATTCATTTTGTTGAATTTTGATCCAGGCCATTCCTTTGGCCCCGTATGTTCTGGCAATTTCGGTTAAATCATCGAGTGCTTTACGAGAAAGAGAATTAGCACTTGCTTTAATATTAATAGCTTTAACCTGACCTCCTGCATCTAATGCTTGAGCGAATACTTTAAATTTAGCCCCTCTAATAACTTCACTTACATCTATCAATTCGAGTCCGAATCGTAAATCTGGTTTGTCTGATCCAAAGCGGTTGATTGCATCTTTATATTTTAATATTTTAAATGGAGTTTCTATTTTAATTCCAAGAGCTTCCTTATAAATTGCAGTAATCATACTTTCAACTAGAGAAAATATTTGTTTTTCATCAACAAATGACATTTCCATGTCTATTTGTGTGAATTCTGGCTGACGGTCTAGCCGTAGGTCTTCGTCGCGAAAACATTTTACAATCTGAAAATACCGATCCATCCCCGAGACCATCAGTATTTGTTTGAAGAGCTGTGGTGATTGAGGAAGTGCATAAAATTTTTGTGGATTAAGGCGACTTGGAACTAAGTAGTCACGAGCGCCTTCAGGGGTGCTCTTAGTCAGTATTGGTGTTTCTATTTCAATAAACTTAGCTTCATCTAGAATATTTCTTGTGATGCGGGTGATTTGGTAACGAAGTTCGAGGTTTTTTTGGAGTTCGTCACTTCTTAAATCAAGATATCGATGCTTGAGCCGGGTGGCTTCGCCAACTTCCTGACTTTCCCATCCTGTAAATGGAGGTGTATTTGAGGGATTTAATATTTTAAGTTCTTCGATAAAAACTTCTATAGTTCCTGTTTTTAATTTTGGATTCACCATGTCCTCTGGTCGCGTTCTAACCTTTCCGCGAACCGCAATCACAAAATTTCCTCTTAATGAATGTGCTTCTTGATGAGCTAATTGGTCAATTTGAGGGTTGAGCACAACTTGTGTAAGTCCATGTTTATCCCATAAGTCAATAAAGATAAGTCCGCCATGATCTCTTCGCGTATGAACCCATCCGCAAAGTGAAACTACTTCGTCAATATTTTTTTGTGTTAGCTCTCCACATGTGTGGGTACGTTGTTGCATTTTATGTCCGTGTTAGATGAAGGTTGGGAATTTGTCAAAAGACCAAATAAGATACTGAGAATATGGGAGATTTGCAAGAGATAACGCTGATTAGAATAAAAACAAATATTTATATTTTTTGGTAGTTACTTAAAGGGATAACTTAAAAACCAGTTTAATCTAAGCCTTAGAGGCCAATATGTAGAGTTATTTTTCGCTAACTTCTTCTTGATTCTGAGCTTTAAGCTCATCTTCTAAGGCTTTTTGTTCAAGTTTGTTTTTTTCGATTTCAAAAGATTTTTGTTCCTCTGACATCTGTTTTTTTCGTATTTGCTGTTCAATCACCATAAGGGGTTTGACTTTGATGGCAACCGGAATATTGACTGTACTGCATGACCTTACGCAGACACCGCAACCGGTACATATTTTTTTATGAAATTCTGGTTGTTGGTCCTTATTTTGTGTGATTGCTTCAGGAATAGGGCAATCAATGATGCACTGCTGACAGAAGGTATCACCATAAGCTTGGCATTTTTTTTTATCGAGTATGGCATACCCCATATTTACTTCGTTGGGACTATCAACGGGCAATAAGGCGCTATCAGGACAAGCAGTGATACAGGGAAGATCATCACACATAACACAAGGATTTTTAATTGGATCAATATAGGGTGTCCCCATTACAAGAAACCCAAATTTTTTAGGTGCTTTCACTATTGCATCTTTAGGGCAAGAATGAATACATTTGTCGCATCGGGTACAGTCCTGCAAGAATTGCCTCTCGGTAACTGCTCCTGGTGGGCGAAGAAGCGGAACCCTTTTAGTGAATTTGTCCACTGTCTCGTTGACTTTCTCGATTTTCTTTTGAACTGTTTCTACTGCAGGTTTGGCAAAAAAATGTACACCTTGCTTGATTAATCCGCGACGGTCGTATTCGGGATCAATGTCGTCATTTTCGACAATTTCTTCCGGTATTTGAATAGATTGTTTTGTGACTTTTAAACTAGGAGGCTCTTCGGGAGTCGTTAAATTATTTTCTTCCGTTTTTATAGAGAGTTGTTCTTGCTCCTCTATTTTAGGATTAGAACGAAAACGAGATATAAGGCGTTTTAAAAAGCCCTTTTTCTCGGATTTTTCTGATTTGGGATGACTGCTTTTAAGATCAGCAACTGACTTCTCATACTCCTCAGACTTTTCAGACTCTTCAGGCTCCTGAGAAGGGCCATCTAATTTTAAGGAATTTTCACCTTCTTCTTCAGCGTCTTTTTCTTCGGTTTCCTCGATTGGTTTTACATCAAGTTCAGCAGCAGATTTCATGAAATTACCAAAAGAAAAAAGATCGCGCCTCGACAACTGTTTTTCTGCTTCTGGTAAGCGCTGTTTTGGCGTGATGGTTTGTCTGTCAAGAATAAGTGGATTTACCTCAGGTGAAGACTCATTACCTTGCTGATCTTGGCTAATGACATCCATTCCAGTCGCACGTTTTTGAGGAATTTTTTTATTTTTGAATGTTTTTTTTGCTAGGCGATACCGAAAGTCCATGACTTAGTTAACGGGCCTATTTATAGTTTGCGAGTAGATTGAGATGATTATTTCCATCCAAATTCTTCGGCGATAAATTTATAATCATGCCAGTTTTGAGCATTAGAGTTTTCTAACATATATTCGTCGGTTGCGAGAACCAACGGATGCCCCTTGTTGACGAAGGACTGAACTGATGGAAAACGAAGCAAAAAAATAGTCACAGCAATGCGACCTAAGTCAAGAATGCTTTGTTGTTGCTGGACTTCTTTTAATACGTCGTCAGCATTTTCACCTGTGACACTTAGAAAAATATCGGCAGTCTTTTGTTCTAGGTCTGGGTGCTCATCGCAAATACAGGCAGCTTCTCATTGCAATTCTAAAATGCGCTTGTAGTCCTCTAAATCAAATTCACCG
>JABHTG010000080.1 GCA_018697205.1 Nitrospina sp.
ACAAGGCCAATAAATTGTATGCCGCGATTGATAATTCGAACTTCTATAGTAATCCCGTGGAAAAAGCTTCGCGGTCTTGGATGAATGTGCCATTTGTGTTGGCCAATGCCGACTTAGACAAAGAATTTTTAGTAGGTGCGGAGGATGTTGGGTTAACCACCCTAAAAGGTCATCGTTCAGTCGGAGGAATGCGAGCGAGGATCTATAACGCCATGCCTGAAGCTGGCGTTGATGCTTTGATTGATTATATGAAGGATTTTGAAAAACGTAGTAAGGCCTAAGAGTTATATTTTGATCTATGGCTATTTTATATTATCTTTCTGATTCGTTATGGTGTTGTTAGAAAAAGTGCGCCTAGTGCTAGATGTGGTTCTAGGTAAAGGTGTCGCAGCAGTGCAAGAAATTCTACTTGGGTGTCATTGGATTTAAAATACGAGTAGGGTCTATCTTTAATTATCAAAAACCTTATCTAATTATCTTTATGAAGAACACAAAAATAATAGGAGTTAATGAATGAAAGTTCTGGTAGCGGATAATCTTTCAAGCTTAGGAGTCGACATACTTAAGAAAGAGTCTGGGATCGATGTCGATGTAAACACGGGCCTAACTAGGGAAGAACTAATTAAGATAATTCCTGATTATGAGGGATTGATCGTCCGCAGCGCAACCAAGGTTACCTCTGAAGTTATTGAAGCTGCCACAAACCTTAAAGTTGTAGGACGTGCCGGTATTGGTGTAGATAATATTGACGTAGCCGAAGCAGGAAAAAAAGGTATCATTGTGATGAATACTCCAGAAGGAAATGTCATCACTACCGCAGAACATACAATGGCGCTCATGCTATCAATGTCACGCAATATTCCACAAGCGCGCTCTATGCTCAAAGATCAAAAAACTTGGGCTCCAAAAAAATTCATGGGAAAAGAGCTTCACAACAAAACATTAGGAATTGTTGGTTTAGGTAGAATTGGGACTATCGTTGCTGAACGCGCAAAAGGATTTCATATGAAAGTTTTGGTTCATGATCCCTTTATATCTCAAGAGCATGCAGAAAAGGTCGGGGTAGAAGTCGTTGACCTTCACGGTCTTTTGAAACGATCAGACTATATTTCCTTACACACCCCTTCGCTCGATGGGAAACCTTTATTAAGTACTAAAGAATTTAGTGCTGCTAAGCCTGGAATTCGTATAGTTAATTGTGCTCGTGGTAACCTTATTGATGACGATGCACTTATAGAAGCTATTAAATCAAAACAAGTAGCACAAGCTGCACTTGATGTATACGTAAAGGAGCCATTATCCCCCGAGAGCCCATTACTAAATTTTGATGAAATTATCTGCACCCCACACCTAGGCGCATCAACAGAAGAAGCTCAGGAAAAAGTTGCAATCGCAGTTGCCGGTCAGATTGTTGATTTCCTTAAAAATGGGAATATCTGTAACGCGGTTAATATGCCATCAATTGATGCCGATACCCTGAATAAAATTCAACCCTATTTGAAGCTAGGGGAAGATTTAGGCGTTTTTGTCTCTCAACTGTTAGATGGTCCTCTAACTAGTGTAGAAGTTCAATATAATGGTGAAGTGGCCGAGCAAAGAGTAGATCCGATTACAATATCTGTTTTAAAAGGGCTTCTCACAAGAAATGTTGAAGGCATAAATATGGTCAATGCCCCTTTCATAGCAAAAGATCGAGGAGTAGAAGTCAAAGAATCTAAAAGCACCGAAGTTCACGAATATACAAGCACCATGACAGTTACCGCAAAAACGAGTAAAGGGAAACGCAGCGTAACAGGCTCAGTCTTTGGGAAGGGAGACTCAAGAATTGTCCAATTCAATGAGTTTCATTTTGAAGCTGTACTTTCCAGTCACATGCTTGTGCTTACTAATATTGATGTTCCGGGAGTTATAGGAAAGCTTGGGAGTGTTCTAGGAGCAAACAAAATTAATATTGCGGGATTTCATTTAGGCCGGATTAAAGAAGGAGATAAAGCAGTCGCTGTTGTCAACATTGACTCACAACCCGATAGTGAAACAGTTAGTGCCCTGCGCGAAATTGAAGGTGTATTAAATGTTAGTACTGTTCTCCTGTAATAGTTATTAATATAAATTCTTAGAAGCCAAATTTTCTGCAAGAAATTTTTGAAAATATTCTCTGAGTATTAGCATTTATTGAAATAATAAGTGAAGTAGATTACTTTTAATTCCTTAACAAAATTACTGGATAGCCCCGTTTATATCATTTTTATTTCTTAACCTTTCTAACGCACACTCATTTTCATTTCTTAATATACGCATAGCTTTTTCATGAAAATTTATTTCATATGGATAAACAATAGTAGGGTCCAGATTGACTAAATTTTTTAAATGGTCATGAAGTAAAGTTAAGCCTTGATAATTAGAGCTCAATTCTAAGTCTGGATCACCGTCAAAGTCCTGTTGGAACAATTCCCAAGTATCTCTCACAATATAATATAAAGTTTCAAGATGTTCCTTATTCTTAATTTTTATACCACCTCTTATAAATCAAGAGAATTTGCTTACAGGTCAGTATTATCTTCCTTTATCTAAATCCCCACCATATGGAGTTTCACCCTCGTCATCAGTCCCAAGGTAAACCCAAAGTTCTACTAACAATCCTTGCTGTTTAACGGAACCAACTAATCTCGTAGTAAACTCACTTGGTGGTTCTAAACCACTAGCTCATAAGTTCTTTCGCATTTGAGAATACTGATGATTGATGGATGATGTTTTTGATGCACTTGGAAATGTATGCACAAATGTATTACCTTTATATTTCCATTTCATAATAAGGTGTTTTGATTGCCGTTCTTCAAAAGTCCCTTTATCACAAATATTCTCACCTAATTTTCTGAAAAGTTTTATAAGTGTGTTTATGTCTTTTCTACTCATATATAGAAGTTACCATTCTTAAGTATGAAGTGAAAGCGAGTAAGAATATGAGCGGATTGATTTTTTATATTTTTATTCGTCCCAATCAATGTCTCTATATGCTTCGTGCCATTTTATCTTTAACCATTCGTTAAAGTCCTCACCATCACCACTAAATATCATTTCCTCATAGTTTATGTCTCCACTCCATATTTCTTTATATGCCCGTCTAATCCATATATTCCATTTTGGAAAATTTATTTTCCAATCTTTAATAAGATTTCCCTTATCTTCTTCGCAAGAAAAAAATTTAGTATCGACTCTCATCTCGAATGTTTCTGCTATTTCATCTAATGAAAAGTCATCCAACATAAAATCAACCAAACCTTGTCCCATCTCTTGTTTTTGTTGTTTATTCATAGAGTAAGAATATGAGTGTTATTTTTTTCATACTTCACCAAAAATAAAAATGCGAGATGACTCGGAAGAGTCACCTCGCTTGGTTTTGTTTCTAATTACCTTGCAAGGTAGTTTAGAAATATTTATTTTCCGCTATCTTCTTGAGCTGGCTCTTCTGGTGGTTTTTCCTCGCCGTCCTTTAATTCCTCAACTTCTTGCCCAAATACCATGGCAATAATTTTGTTTGTCTCATCTAGACCAAGTATATTATAGACTGCATTAGCTGACTTAAAATGAGGACTAGTAAATAAGCTAAGAACTTTTTTACTTGAATAACCAAGCATCATAAACTCATGAGCATAGTTCTCTGCAACGAGTCGTAAAGTATCCTCATCAGCATCCTCGTCGCCTGTGGGAGGACCCGCATCAGGATCGATATCATCCTGAATCTCATATACGTAAATAACATGATAGCCAAATTCAGTTTTAACCGGTCCAACTACCGCTCCCTCATCAGCTGAAAAAGCAGCTACTTCAAAAGGCCTTACCATTGCCCCCTTACCAAACCAACCAAGGTCGCCTCCTCTTTTTTTTGATGGGCACTCGCTAAATTCCTCTGCTAACTTAGAAAACTCTTCACCATCATCGACTTTCTTCTTTATTTCCTCTGCTAGTTCTTTGCTCCCAACTAAAATATGTCTAGCTTGCACCTTCTTGACTTTTCTTTCCTTGTTGGCCATTGACGACTTCCTATTTTAACGATACGACCGTTTAACAAACGGACTCTAAGGTATTTCCCTTAACAATCCAATTAGTTTAGTTTTTTAGCACAGCACTTTTTAAATTTTTTTCCAGAGCCACAAGGGCAAAAATCATTTGGTTTTACCTTATCTTCGAAAACAGGTATTTTGGGGCCTGATTTTAATAAATCCTCTCCTACTGATTTGGTTTGTTTATACCTTTTTTTTAAGGTTTCAAAAAAGTTTGGAATGGTTTGGTTTAGACCCAAAAGAATATTACTCTCCTTTGCGCCTAACTTATTGTCCATATCTGCTCTCTTGTTCTCATCAAAATAATAAGTATATGTAAAAATAGGTTTGAGATTTTTATCATCTAGTGCAAATGGGTAAAAAACTAAGCTAACATCACGGTTATCAACTCGCGGGTCAAGCTCGTAACTGTCCTCAGCAAAGTACTTTTCTTCCTCACACGAAAAGTTAAAGTTCTCAGTATTTCTGGGAAAACACTCCATATAGTTCACATATCTCCCTGGCTCAAGGACAAGATAAGACTTCGGATCTTTTTCTCCAAACGCCTTTGCCTCAGCGTATCTCTGTTTAAATAGAACTATGAGTTCATTAGGAAGGCTTTTTAAAAAACCCTTTATAATTTCTGACTGAATTTTTGTGTATTTTTTTTGATTAGGGAGTTGGCCTTGTGTCTTATCAAAGTTAAGCAAAAAAGAGATCTGATTGTCCCGATTATCCTGTTGACAAAAGGATAGGGTAACGTGCTGGCAGTCACAAAAGGGATTAGTGCAATAATAGTCCTCCAGAACATAGGTATGTTCGTAATCTTCTTCTTCAAACCTATATGGAATAACCGAGTTTAGGCTTTCCTGTTCATTAATAACTCTATATGACTCGATGACTTTTTCCTTTCAAAAATAATTTACCGGCATTAATCCATGTAATTTCAATCAATGTTCCGGACAGCCCTGATTGTGTCTTTAGTAATATCTTCTTTATGATTACTATTTGCATGGCCATATCTGAAATAAAAAATACATGCTGTCCCATGGGGTCGTTGATCAGAGGTCCACGTAGTAAACCCTCCCCCTGGTGAAAACGCTGTATCGATAAAAATTTCAAATCGGTCCATATCTCTTATAAAAACATCTTCATCGAACAAAGTCTCAGCTTCTTCCAGATTTGGCATTCGCCAATCAACATAACCAGCAAATTTCTTATTATTAAGCTCCTTAATATAATCTTCTGCCATGAACCAATTAGACCATTTACTGGTATCTTGATAAGCATCTGTCTGATTCCACATCAACTTATTTTCTTTATCGGTAACTGTACCATCACCATTGTCACTAAATCGTTTTTCATCAGTCAATGTTGAATCTCCTTCAAATTTCATCTAGTTGTCCCAATGGGTAAAAACTTAAATCTCATCACAGAAGACCATCTTCTCTAAGAATATCCCTTACCAACCGACTCGCACCTCGAGATGTCCTATAGGCATCATCGAACGTTGTAACTCCTCTTCGAAATCCAAAACGTACAGCCTGAACTTTATTCCTAACTTCGCTCGTCCAGCATAAAAAACAAAAACCTGCGGTAAAAATCTTATCCACTGGAACCTGCTGTCCCATATGGTCTTTATTAGAGTTTTTTTTGTCATATAGGCTTCTAGCTTCTGAGGTATTTGGCATGCGCCAATTGCTGTAGCCTGCATATTTTTTTTCATTTAACTCTTCTGCATAATCTCGTACCTGGATCCAACTCATCCACTTACCTGACAATTGATAAGTATCATATTTCATCCATACCAAGCCTTTAGAAGGATCAATTACTATTCCATTGTTCCCCTCCTTAAATCTTGCCTGATCTAAAACAGTTTCTTCAGCCATGACTCTTCCTTTAAGGACATGCCCTCTGCCAAGATAATTTTAATCAATATAAAAAAACTAGCTGTCTTTAATTTAACTTTTAATTGCCCGTACAGCTCGAACTCCATGACTACGTAATCCGCTCTGATGCCACTTGAAGTCTCCATTATAAAACTGAAACCTTATTACAAGAGCCTTATCTGTCTTGTGCAGTGTTTTAGTCCAACAAGTTTGACCGGCTCCTGGAGGAAACACAGAAGCTATTAATACCGTATCACCATACTTATCTGTAACAGGGTTACCAGGATCGTATATCGTTTGAACCTCTTTTCGAGTTGGCATTCTCCAATCAACATAACCCGCAGATCGATGTTGGTTCAAGCTTGATATATAGTTTTTTGCCTCGGCCCAACTAATCCATTTATCCAATTCCAAATATGAGTCACTCTCTTTCCACATGAGCTGTGTTTCATTATCAATCACTACACCTTCACCATTATTGACAAATCGAGGACCACCATCGACTCCCTCTGATATAGATTTAAGTTGCCGTACTAACCGAACTGCGCTAGGGAATCCCTCATTTTCCTTCGCCAACCAATACTCATAGGCAGACCTAAGGTCATATCCCATAGCTGCTTTGGCTCCCCGGGTTTCACTAGTCCAAGTAGAAAAACCGCATCCCGAAGGGAAAATTGGGTTAAGGTGAATTTCTCCTCCTTCAACATCTGTATTACTGTGCTCCTCATCAAATAAAAACTTTGCCTCTGAGGCATTTGGTACTCTCCAATTAGAATAACCGGCAAATTTTTTCTCATTCATTTCTTTGGCATAGCTTTGGCTCTCATGCCAAGTAACAAGATGTCCAAGCTCAATCCAAGTATCATTTTTACACCACATTACTTGATTCACGAGATCAGAAACCGTTCCATCTCCATTATCAACAAAATTCGATTTCTTAATTATTTTTTCGGTCATTTTATATAAATACTCTTCAGTCTCACTATTTTCTTTTGGGGCGAGTTGCAACCTTCTGGACAGGTGCTTTACGGCAACACCTAACGGCGCCAAAGCTATATTCATCTACGTAAACCTCTTTACCCTCTGAAAAGTCATACCGTGGCCTACGAGTAGAAGTATCCCCCCCCAACCAAGAAACCTTAAAAGCACCCTCTGGGAAAACAGGATCAAAGTGTAAAGTGGCACCACCCTTCCCAGGGTTATCATGAACTTCGTCGTACAGTGTTTTAGCCTCGTCAAAAATAGGCAACCGCCAGTCATCAAACCCACCAATTTTACGAAGATTTTTTCTATCAGTGTACTCAACCGCCTCATGCCAATTGAAAAATTTTCCCTTATCCTGCCAAGAGTCCTTCTTCAACCAAAAAACATTTGTTTTGGTATCAAGAACTACATGCGGCCCTTTTTCAACAAAACGCTTTGGGCCTTCATCTACTTTAACAGGGACATCATTTATTTTCGGCTGAAGTTCTTCACCCATAGTATTTCTTTTCCTCTCTGACAAACTTAATTTAGTCTCCGGTATAACCAATTTCAACATTTCCCTCATCAACGTCAACAATAACCGGAACTATATATTTCCCCTCAGTATACTCAAGTAATTTTTCTAAGCCGTGAGAGTTTGTGTCTACGTTAACGTATACAAAAGCACGGTTCATTTTTTTAAAATCATCACGTGCCTTACGAGTATGAGGGCAATCTTCTTTTCCAAAAATCATATAATGAGACATTTTTTCAAAACCTCTTTATCAATTTATTTAAGGACTTAGCGCTCAAACTTTTTAGTATCCTTACGCCACTCTGGTTCATAGTCCTCATGTCCTCCCGCATCTCGAACAAGCCGAGCATGTGAATACTCATTATCCTTATGTTCCCACATTTCGTTTCCTGTGACGTAGCTAAATTTTTCAGCGTATTGATGATAGTCAGGTTTTTCCACATAAGTCCATGTATTGTGACCACCACCTTCAGTAAAAAGCTCATCAACATGAATTTCAGCACCATCTTTATCAGTATTACTCTTCGTAAAAGAAAACATTGATTTAGCTTCCTCAGTACTACACAAACGCCAGTCATCAAACCCCGCAAATTCTTTTTCATTAAGAGACTCGCAATAATCCTGCGCTTCAAACCAGTTGATACCGTATTTAAATTCTGCGTAAGAATCAGATTGAGCCCACATCAAGTTGTTACGTGTATCACTAATAGTGCCATCTCCATTATCTATAAATGTGGGGACATCTGCCGCTATTATTTCATCTTCATCTTCCTCTTCTTCGCCCCATTCATCGTCCCCAATCCACTCGGTATTGAGTTCTTCGTTTTCTTGGTCGTGCAATTCTTCTACACCCTCCTGTGGTTCCTGCTCTTCTTTTAATTCTTCATCAGACATAGTTTACTCCTGATCATATACCTTATTTTTCTGAGTTCAAAAAACCCTGATTTGGTAATACCGATGTTTCGTTATAGATCTCTAGTAAGCCTAGCTGAGGTTCCTGTCGTCGAGACAGACTTATCAACGCAAACCTCTTTACCTGTTGGATAGTAGCTTTTCCATGCATATGAATCATAACGTGTCTCAGAGGTCCAGTAACTGCTCTCACCTCCCGCCTGATAATTTGACACCTTTCGTTCTTTTTTTTGAGCCATGCTTAAAAATATTTTTTGGTACATTCCTTTATTCTTAAAAAGACCCCGAACTTCACTTTTAGTTGGAAGCCTCCAGTCATTATGGCCAAGATATTTCTGCTCATTACAAGCTTTAACGTAGGCATCTGACTCATCCCAGTTAAGCCATTTACCAAGCTCTTGTCTTGAATCGCGAATCGACCACTGCAAATCGTTATCAGTATCAGAAACTGTGCCATCGCTATTATCTGTGTATGCACATTCTGCTAAACCCACCTGAATACCCCCTTCATTATTAACCATACCGAAAAAGAGGACTATTTTTTATGAAACAAACACCTCATCAAGGAAGCGTAAGCTCAATTAAAAAACCACCAACTAAGTCGATTGAATTATTAGGATTAACGAATACCAAGCTACCATCCCAAAATTTGATTTTCAAGCCTAAAACCTTGAAAATCCAACACCCTGAAGTTAATTAATATTTGTTAAATTAACGCCACCCACCGCCTTGAGTAATAACATCTTTCACTTGAGGAACGGCAGTTATGTTAAGACGGCTATTATCAAACTCCCCACAAACAAAACGGACACTCGTATTTAAGGTGTCACCTGACTCTTTGTGCCCTCCTCGACCACTATTAAAGGAATAACAATAAGCCGTCATAGTTCCTCGAGTATGAGAAGTCCAAGTATCGTAACCACAGCCTGGTGTGAAAACAGGATCAATATGAATATCATAACCATATTTGTCCTTAACTGAGTTTTTTTTATCAAACAAGCTGTGCGCCTCACGCTTAGTGGGAAAACGCCAATCGGTATGACCAGCAAAAGATTCAGCATTTAACTTGTCCCTCAGTCTTTGGGCATGAAGGTAAACTAAAAACTTTTTTGTCATCAAGAACGAGTCTTCTTGCATCCAAGTCAACTTAGTCCATGTATCAGTAGCCGTACCATCTCCATTATCGATAAACCTTTGTTCGGACATCTAGAAACTCCCATTAAAATTCAGAGAACAAAAACTATCTTAACTATAGCGTGAGGGCAAAAAAATGCAAAAAAAAAGCCGAGAGGCCCCAAAGGCCCCTCGGCTAGAAAAACTACAAGCGGTTTAACGGTTTCTTTCGCTTTTATTGCCCATGTTAGAGAACAATCCACGCTCGGTGCCTTGAGGCAGACCGAACCCAGGCTCAATATAAGCACCTGGTGTTACGTGATCCATATGGTAGTCGCTCTGATACGTTTTTCCGGATCCAGCATCAATTTTCCAATCATGTCGATCAAAACGCTGACGCTGACAGTTCACAGAAACATTTCCCGGACCTTTATTCTTGAACACGGTTTTTTGAGCTATTGCATTAGCTTGGTACCCACCAGGAGCCAATGTTCGTGTCACATCTTTACCCCATCCATAACCAATCGGCCCAACATTAAACTGCAACTGAGTATCTTTTTGCTCATCTGTGTTGTAGGCAACCCAAGAAGCCTGAACACACACACTGGATTGACC
>JABHTG010000087.1 GCA_018697205.1 Nitrospina sp.
TGTTTTTTACTAGTTACAAACTCCATTTGGTCATTGTTGTTTTTCATGGATTGAAATGAAAACCAACCTACTCTACCAATCATGAAAGAAGAAACAATATGACTTATGAAAACTATAAAACTGGAATGTTAAGAGTTTTTATTGTTTTATCTATTCCATTAGTTTTAGTCACATATTTCGAGTATGACTTGTCATTTACGAATAAGTTTTTTTATAGTGTAGAAATCTTGTTCCAAACATTAGTTATTTTTGGGTGCATTTATTTATTCAGTTTATTGATAATAAAACCATTTATTAAGTAAGAAGTAATCTCTCCACGCACCAACAACTTCCCAATCCCCCCTGCCCTCTGATATACTCCACACATTCCAAAAGTCCTAAGGAGTTCCACCATGCGAACCACTTGGAAACCATTGAGCAACGAAACCAAACGAGGTGACTCTGTCGAGTTATCTCGTTTTTTTGTTTGGTAGTCAACTATGAGTGAAGATGAAAAAGTAGTTTTAAAAGATAAATTGGATTTTAACGCAGGACTTGTTTTTTTTGAGGGGCACCCATTTAGTGGTGTATGCGTTGATTATTTTACTGGAGCAGGAGGTACTACATATACTGATGAAAAAAAGATGGAAACTTATTATAAAAATGGAGAAAAAGATGGTTTGTTGATTACTTGGGACAGAACGGGGAAAGTTTTAAGTAAGTTCATGTACAAAGAAGGAAAAACAATTGATGGTTATCTCATAACCTCTTGGCATGAGAATAAACAGAAAAAAAAAGAGACGCACTACAAAGATGGAATACAGGATGGAATTTGGATCGAATGGTATCCAAACGGCAAAAAAAAACTAGAGAACCACTATAAAGATGGATACGACAATGTTTGGAATGAATGGGATGAAAATGGAAAGATAATGTTTCAAAATAAATTCTTCAAAAATAAATTTGGGAAAATTACCACAACTGAATGGTATCCAAATGGAAAATTACAATTAGATGAACATTACTACCAAGACGGAAGAGGAAAAGAACGTGGAATTTATACTGAGTGGGATGAGAATGGAAAGATAACATTTCAAAGGCAATTCAAAAATGGAATAGGAAAAAGTCTTTCGACTGAACGGTATTCAAGTGGACAAAAAAAATTAGAAAAAGAATATAAGTATAAAAATGGGGTAGACGATGGTATTTGGACCGAATGGCATAAAAACGGAAAGAAAAAATTAGAGAAGCACTACAAAGATGGGGTGGAAGACGGATTATGGACTGAATGGGGTGAAGATGGAAAGATAACATTTCAAGGACGTTTTAAAAATGGAAATGAAAAAAGAGGTTTCTTTGGATAACCACTAACATGAATATCAAACCACTCACATTGACCAACTCATGAATAACATAATAGAACTTATCCTTGACGTTATTAAGTTCTCAATTAAATTTTTAATAGGTTCTTTTTTCTTATTTCTTAGTTTCTTGCCTGCTGCCTTTATAATCACATTTTTTGAAAATAAAACCTCATACAAAATAATCTCAATAATCATTGGAATGGTTGTTTTGTTATATTCTTTTACATTCATGGAAAAAGTTTTGGATAAGTTAATAGAAAAGTTTGATTTTCTGAAGTGATTAAGAAACTAAAAACTTATTAACCCAACAATATGAAAAAACCACTCACATACTTACTAGCATTCATTTTTTTGTTTTTATTTAGTGGTTCTGTGTTTGGTGATGTGCCAGAGGCAAGAAGAAGTTATTGGGGTAATGGGAAGTTGAAAGTTGAAACTCATTACCTAAATGGGCAGAAACAAGGAAGTGCAATCATTTGGTATGAAAATGGGAATAAGCAACGTGAGGTATTATTTAATAATGACAAGAAAGAAGGACTAGGTACTACTTGGTATGAATCTGGTGAAAAGTCGGGTGAAGCAAATTATGAGAATGGCATACAAAATGGACTAGCAACCCTTTGGTATAAATCAGGTGTGAAGAAGAGTGAAATAAATTTTAAGAATGGAAAACCGGATGGACGAGTAACTCAGTGGTATGAATCAGGTATAAAGGAAAGACTGTCATATTTAAAAAATGAAAAAATAGATGGACTAGCGACCCAGTGGTATCCATCCGGTAAAAAACAGGGTGATGTACACTATAAGAATGGAAAAGCACATGGAATGTCCACCGTTTGGTATGAATCGGGAGGCATGAAGAGCAAGTCATATTTCAAGAACGGAAAACCTCATGGAAACGCAACCATTTGGTATGAATCTGGTGCAAAAAAGGGTGAGGGACGTTTCAAGAACGGAAAACAAATTTACGAAAAACGTTTTAAAGACGATGACAAACAATAATGATTTTTATTGAAGCCATTGGTAGTGCCTATTCCAAATATTTTCAGACATCGGGAAGGTCCTCCCGATCTGAATGGTGGTTCTTTGTTTTTTTCCTCTTCATTGTTGGCAAGTGCCTAAATTTACTTTCTTACTCTTCTTTTTGTGATAGCAATAATTGTGAAGTTCCTATTTTTTTATTTTCCGTAATTTTTGTACTGGCAACAGTCATTCCATTCTGTGCGTTATGCATAAGAAGATTACATGATATTGGTCTGTCCGGGTGGTGGATGAATATTGCTTTTACAGTGATAGGGATAATCCCCTTCTTTGGTTGGATGTGCCAAAAAGGTGATGAAGGTGAAAATAAGTATGGATTAGATCCATTGGCACCATTTAGGAATGGGAAACGACATGGTCTTTGGACCGAATGGTACCCAAATGGAAAGAAAAAATTAGAGACACGCTATAAAAATGGAGTGGAAAATGGACTTCGGACTGAATGGGCTGAAGATGGAAAGAAAACATTTCAAGCAACTTTCAAAGATGGGAACGAACAGTAGTTTTAATTGAGAGCTACCACATGAAAACCAAACCACTCACATTTTTTAAACTAGAACCAGGGAGTTAATTCCATGAATGAACCAATAGATGTAGAACGAGAATACTGGAAAAAACATTTATTTGGAGGAAAGGGAAATTTAAAAAGTGAATACCAATTAAAGAATGGGAAACGAGAAGGAAGTGGGACTCTTTTTTGGAAGTCTGGCACTAAAGAACTAGATTCAAATTGGAAGAATGGGAAACGAGATGGATTGCAGACCTCATGGTACGAGTCGGGTAAAAAGAGTGGTGAGTCCCAATGGAAGGACGATGAACAAAGTGGATTATTTACCTCATGGTATGAGTCGGGTAATAAATGGGGTGAGTGTTATTATGTAAATGGAATCATAGATGGACTGCTGACCAAGTGGCATGAGTCTGGAAAAAAAATGTTAGAAGTAAACTTTAATAATGGGAAAGAAGAAGGACTCGAAACAACTTGGTATGACTCAGGTGAAAAGAAAGAGGAATCTTATTATAGGGAGGGGAAAAAACAAGGTGAGGTGACTGGATGGGACAAAGATGGAAACAAAATCTATGAGTCACAATTTGTAGATGGGCATAAAGTCCATGAAAAAAAATTCTAGATGAAAATGAACAGCAACCCATGAATAGAAAACTCACATTTTTACTCTCACTCATCTTTCTGTTTTTGTTTAGTGGTTCTGTTTATGGTGATGACTGGCAAGATGGTTGGGATGCATTCAAAAGGAATGAGGGGTCAGAGCAACTAATCTGAAAGACCTTTTAAAATATATGGGAAATACAAATTGGATAATAATTGGAATTGTTCTAATTATCGTGGTTATTGGAGTCAGTATTCTTTCACATTTAAGTGGACAACTTGATTCCACAGGTGAAGTTAATCAAGACAGTTCTTTTCTTAATTTTTCCCACGGTGTGAACAACGGTTTTTTATTTTTATTCCTGTTCTCAATTGGTTCATTCATACTCTATTACTCTGTAAAAGAAAAATATGAGAATTATCGTATAAGAAATGACTCTAAAATGATGATTGGTAAGGTTCAGTCATCAAAATATTTTAAAGATCGTAGAGGAACAAGAAAGAGGAAAAGGGCGGTGACAGGGTATAAAATTGATGTCAAATTTTATGACTCTGGGTTGGAGAAACGGAAAACATTTGAAGTCCAAAAATCTGTCGAGGAAGGAACGGAGGTAAAAATATATCACGTACAGGGAACCAATATTTCCAGTCTTGATGGGTATCCTGACTTGGGAAGTTTTTGGGGGGTTCTGTCAGGGTTGGGAATAATGATTTTGGGAGGGATGTTCGGAGTCCAATTAATTCCTAAACCAGAAGAAACTCAAAGAACATCTGAGTTTTAATCAGTAGGTTTCATTATACTGTCCTTTGACCACCACACTCCAAAACTATCCATCAGTATGGTATTCTCACCATATGAAAACCCCACTCACATTCTTACTCTCACTCACTTTTTTGTTTTTGTTTAGTGGTTTTTCCCCTACTGTTTCTTGGGCAGATGTTAACAGGGGTATAAAATTTTTTGAATTAGGAAGTCAGTTTCTGCAAAAAAGACAGTACAGCGCAGCAATTAATTACTTCAAACAATCTCTTGAAAATTTTAAACAGGCCCGCCACCAGATTGGGATTTCAGGAAGCCGACTAAATTCTATGCCTAACCAATTTTTAGGGTTTTTTACTGTCTTGGGGCTTAAGTCTTGAGAAAATGATAAGTTGGGAAGGGATAATAAAAAAATCAGAAAAAATATTTGGGTATAAATATTTAAACGATTAAAGGCCGGCTTCTGTATAAAGATTTTGGGATTCATTGTCTATCCTACTCATGAGTTAGATAGAATAATAGCGTTACCTTAGCAGACCTTTAAGAGGTCTGCCAGACTGCTTTTCAAATTGTTATGAATCACTTTTATAATAAAGATGAAAATTAAACTACTAACTTAAAA
>JABHTG010000081.1 GCA_018697205.1 Nitrospina sp.
CGGTATTTTCTTTATTTTGATTAATTTTTATCAGGCGTCTTCTTTTTTCTTTGTTAATACCTAGCTCTACATTGAGCCCAACCTCACGAAGAACAGGAGCCAAGCGATTTAGACGTTTAGATAATTGGTTAGCTGCTTGCGGCCATTGTTTAGATCGAACTATTTTTTCAGAAACCTTATGCTCAAGGGCCTCAAGTAATTCAGTTGATGTTCCTATCCAATCCCCAACATCTTGAATTAAATCTATTAAAGCTTGAGCTATAGGATCACTTTCCAATCCAATCTCGATTGATGAAGAACGGTTCTTCTGATATGCATCCATAAATGATTCAGGATCCCAGCCAAGACCTGGTTCAGCTGCTGTCACCCATTTAGCAAAATCTGCCATTCTTGGTAAGCTTTCCAAATGAACTGACTTGATGTTTTTTAACGCTGCGCTTACACCATCTAGAAGACCTCCTAAAATGGATGGAGAAGATTCATAGAATTTGTTTAATATGCTTTCTTCATCTTTCCTTTCCTCTTTAGGGATAACAGGAAGATTAATTACTAAAGCTCTATCACGCAGATCTGCGCGAGTGGCAATATCATCGATCCCATTCAAAACTTGGCCACGTTGGCTATCAAAAACTATTTCATCGTCATTGGTATACAGTTCTCGTATTGCAAGCCCACCTCCCGTTGATAAGCGACATAATGCATCAGACGTTCCCGGCTTTAATCCACTTAAATTATCAAATGCAAGAATCCAATTATTTTTTGCTGTTATTACAAGATCTCGCTCGTTTGTTGGTAGAGTTTTAAGAAGTGCTTTGGAAGGGTCAATCAATGACTTTATGAGACGGCAAAAAAATGATTTTCCGCTACCTTGTTCTCCTTGAACACATAGTATTGGGAAAGGTCCTTTTGTTCTAAGACAGGCGATTAGAAAACCAACTACAAGCTTCCATTGATCTTGGTCTAAATTTAAAAATGGTCGTAATAATTTAGCGGATCCGCCTTGCATGGGATGTGGTAACTCTTTCATTGAGGAGGAGCGAATAAATTTTACAGGTGGGTTAGGAATAATTGTCCAACCACATGGTGTTATTTCCACCACTTCCCAATGACTATTACAAAGATCAAGGTATAGATTTCCATTTAGATCGGCTATTCGGATGAAAACAGGGTGCTCATTATTTCCATACTGTGCTTTAGCCTCTAGAAGACTACGTGTATCGGTTAAAGCCTGAGTACTAGGAGGCTTTCCATATTGATGGAAAAATAAACTAATTAAAAGGAGGCGAATTTCTTTGGATTTTATGGGGCGAGTTTCTTCATGACCCTCTCGGGGAAATGTTATAAAAAGTTCGCCATCAGGAGTACGGAACAATTCCCAACCAGGAGTGAAATCAATTAATAATTGAGTCTGAGTTTTGTCGTCATCACAATCATTTTGACTTTCACTATAGTCTTTGTCAGTTTCTGATTTTGTTTCTCCAAAATACTCTGAATAAGATCCTGTGAATAACGGAGTCTTATTCACTTTTTCCAGCAGGTTCTCAATTGTATGATCAATCAAATAGTCAGAAACATCATTCCCATTAGGCATTTCTTCGAATCTTATAATCTTAATTGAAGATGCTGTTCCAAATAGCGACTTGGAAATTACCCTGCCGTGTTTTCGTCCCTTATCATCGTTATCTTCCAAGACCACAACTACACGCCCTTGAAGATATTTATTAAACTCCGGTTTCCAATTCCCCTCTCCGCCAGAATTAGTGGTCGACGTTAAATTATGTTTCACTAAATTTTCAACGTCTTTTTCTCCACCAGGTATGTATATAATCCCTGAACTGGAGATTAATTCAGGAAGCCGGTAAGGAATGCGGCGAACGTTATCTAAATCCCATATCCATCCACCGTTACCATCTGGTCGACGATGGCTGAAAGATTTAGGATGAAATCGCACTGATTGATATAAAAGTTTTTCTGATTCGTTTGGGTAGTCGTAAATAGCGACTATTGACTGCTTACTTGAGCCGTTAGAACTCTTCTTAGTACTTTTGATGGAACCTTTCCACCCGCAGTGATGGCAGAGAAAAATGCCTTCGGTTACATTTGCCGATAGGCAAGGATCATTTTTTTTAGTGCGGTTTTTAGAGCATTTTGGGCAGGTAGTTTTCTGGTTGCCAGACTTTAATTCATCAACAATAATTCCAATATCAGAAAATGAACTCATTTATATATTATCTCCATCAGTCAGCTCTGATAATTCTTCAGGAAAAAGATTTGCTACGGGTCGTTTAAGAATTTCAGCGAGTGCAAGACGATCTTTTACAGATGGAGTAATGATTCCAGATATTAACTTTGAAAGCTTACCAGGCCAAAAATCTAACGATCGTTCGATTTCGTAACTACGTTGACCGGATTGGATTATTGCGACTTTGAGTGGTGTGTTGGTCATACATATCCTCAGAAGAATTTTTCTGCTATCTAGAGGATACTGCTTATTGAAGGTCGGGAATACGTATCTATATTATGCGTAATTAGATACTACTTAACTCTTCCAGGAAGCTCCATTTCTTTGGTTGAAACTCCACTCTCTTTATATTTGTGGAGTAGAAAAAGCCTAGTTGAGTCTGGGTCGGACATAGGGAAGTATTCTTTGTTTACAGTTTTGACGGCGGACCTTTTTTGTTCAGGGGAAAGTGGGCTATTTATATTTCTAAGTTTATCTTTACAGAACTTATGGAGCTTTAATATTTCTTTTACTTCTTTCATATTATATGTGGGGCGTTTTCCTCTTTTTGGAAGTTTTGCATTAAGTATTTTAAGGGCTTCTTGGTAATCCTTGAGGCGTGCCCCTTTGCTTCTAATAGATTTTTTAGCGCGGAGAATCATGTTCAAGTGAAACTCGGCCTCATCATCGAGGACATCAATCAACTTTTCAAGTTGCCCAATTTTTGTCGATAGCTTTAGTAGTTCAATTAAAAAATTATAATCGTCTTGGCTAAATTCTAGTCTTATAGAGCTTTTCCCTTTGGCATCGACTTTTTTATTTTGAATCTTCTGTATTAAACTATTTATTTGTTTTTTAGACGGTGTAATTTTATAAGGAGATATTTTTAAACTACTGAGTTTGGTTGTGGTATTGAGGTTTTTTACCTGCGTTTTTTTTATTGTCATGGTTTTCCTGTTAGATTACCGCTGGGACTAGGTCGATAGATATTGGCATTTACATTAATATTGAAGGATTTTGGAGTTGGTTCCTCTGAATAACTGTTTAGCCTCACACATAGTCTTTAGCTCATCAATATTCAGACCTCTCAGGGTATCCATTTCCTTCTGTTTATATTTTGGAATGGTTGGGTCGGGAACCGTTACTCTTGAATCCCTATCGGGAAAACCGCTCCTCCCAAAATATATTGTACTGACTATTAATCATCTCCTTGCAGCCTGAGTAAAGCAGGACAACAGTAAACAGTAAAACTAGAAACAACGTCCCACAGCCAACCTCA
>JABHTG010000094.1 GCA_018697205.1 Nitrospina sp.
AGTGCTACCTGGTAATCAATTGGAAATTTAGGCTTAAGGTCAGAAAAATCAAGTTTGGTATTATATAGAAAGGACCGCTTGGCAAATTTATGACCAATTCGTATTGAAGCACAAGTTAAAAAACACATCACTGCACCGCGAGTCCCCTCATGCATATCAATTGCGACATCATACTTTGCTAGCATCAATCGTCTGTAGAACTTAATTTGCTTCCAGACTGACCCTTTTTCAAAACACAATACCTCATCAACATCTGGATGATGGGAAACCAAATCAAAGGATGCTCGCTCGACCAAAACCGTCAGATGAGCTTCCGGGAAATATTTTTTAAGAGGAGAGTATACCGCCGTATTGTATACCACGTCACCAATCGAGCGTAGTTTGATCAAAATAATCTTTGCTTTTGGAGGAATATTTATCATTTACTTAAAATTTGCAACCCAGAAACTATTACACCAAAGTAACATTTGAACATTTTTAATCGCATAACCACTCTCGTTCAATTTAGTCAAAAACATCACTCTACCTGAATGATTATAACTTTTACGATCCCACCCAACTGGAGAATATAATCATTAATTAGCCTTGTTAGCTATAACTTGCTCTATAAGTCCACTCAAACCCGACTCCAAATTATGAATATCATACTTCTGCCTGCATCTTGCTCGAGCAGCGGCTCCTTTAACTCGAGCCTCATCAGAGTGATTCAAAATATATTTAATAGCATCCGCTAATTGAGAAGGTTTGTTTGGATCAACCAAGTAACCACAGTTATTCAAAACTTCAGGAATATCCGATACCCGAGTTGCTATAATTGGCTTTGCCATGGACATTGCGTCAAATAACCTGGCCGGTATTTGCCCAACTGAATCCGAAGTCCGACGCTGAGGAATAGCAAGAATATCCGCTGCCGATAAAAGTTCAGGAAGTTTTTGAAAAGGGGTTTTTGGTAAAACCACCACACTTTCTCTGATCGAATGATCAACTCTTTTTAAAAATTCCTGTTGATTTTCAGCTCCAATAATCACCAATTTTACATTCAAGTCTCCAATTTTTTTAAATGCGGCCAAAAGATCGTCGAGTCCTTTATGTGGTCTTGGAGTTCCAAGAAACATTACAACTTTTTTATCTGCAAGCCCTATTCTTTCCTTCATTTCATCCGGATTAAACTTTTGTGGGTCCAAAACTGAAGTGTCACGACAATGAGGTAATAAGGCCCCTTTAAATTTTTTCTGTAAAAATCTATTACTGACCGAAACCGCATCTGCCTCACCAACCAGACGTTCCATCCTCCAAACGTAAGGTAAACCATTTGGGTTGGAAAAGTTTAGGAATCGCCCAACTCCTCCCCAAAAACCAGAATGATAAAAAAAACCAAGCTCCCAGTCATCAATGTCTACGATCAAAGGTTTTCCACTAGAATATTTTTTTTGAAGACCGATGCCAAAGCTAGTCGGCATAAGTTTTGAGGCTAGAATAAGATCGCCGTCAATCGCATCTAAAATATTTTTTTTAACCCTAGAAAACTTTGGATATCGATCCCACATGAATTCTTTTACAGGAATTTTAGAATGCGCCATCGGAGCCCATATACCACCCTTTCTTGAGGTCCCAATAATCTCAACATCATAAACTCTAGAAAGGGCTTTGGCCAAAAGCCATGCTCTGCCAAAGGCATTACTTGAAAGATCAAAACATAAGACGGAAATTTTCACGCGCGTTTACTTTGAAAATTAAAAGAATTACTGAAATAATCAAACAGAGTAACAGGATTTTTTTTAGATAGTTATCAAACGGCAGAAAACAATAAAAAAAAATTCCATACCTTGAGATTTTGTACTCCTAAAACTCTTTCAAGTGTATAATTGCTTCAATGTTCTAGCTCCAACAAACCACTTTAAGTCAACCCTCACAAAATTAATTCCCTCTCTGGTGATGCAAACACGACTTTCGCTCAACAATTCTGGCAGTAAAGAATACTTGCAACTGGGAGCTTTCACTCTTTTCTGTTTTCTTGCATTCACATATAACCTTAGCGAAGTTCCCCCATACCATGCTGATGAAAATTTTTATGTGACAAGCACCCGGAATATGATTGACACTGGTGATTATATAACACCCGTTTACAACGATAAAAATAGATTCGCCAAACCAATCCTATTTTACTGGATGGTTGCGGCTTCCTACAAAATGTTTGGGGTTAATTTATTTTCAGCCAGACTCGTATCTTCGTTTTTTGGTTCACTCTGCATACCTATTGTGTACATGATTTCGCGACGCCTATTTGACCATAAAATAGCTGCCATTAGCGCTCTCCTGTTACCAGGTTGTTATCTTCATTTTCAAATTTCGCGTTGGGCAATAACAGACATGGCACTAAACTTTTTCATTCTATCGATTTTTTATTTCTTCATCCGAGGATTTCAAAGCAAATCAAACAAGAACACCTCCTACTATTTTGCATATATTTGCATGGGTATTGGTTTTGTGATTAAAGGGCCTATCGCAATAATTATTCCGGCACTTGTCATTTTGGGATTTCTCATAATCTTGCGCAATTGGGAAGAATTGTCCCGACTACGGCTTGGCTATGGAATTATAATTCTCGCGGCAATTATCCTCCCCTGGTTTGTCACTATGCTAGTCATTCATGG
>JABHTG010000083.1 GCA_018697205.1 Nitrospina sp.
CAAACTGCACCGTATCCATAAAGATGGTCAAAGCAGTATTGTTGGCTGCTTGGAAGATTATGCCTATCTACTCGAAGCCCTAGTTACTCTTTATGAAACCTCATTGCAAAGCGAATGGATTACCAAAGCTAATCTACTTGCAGATGCAATGATCAAAGAGTTTTGGGATGAGGAGGAAGGTGGGTTTTTCCTCTCAGGAAAGTCTGGAGAGCAACTTGTATCTAAACTCAAAAACCCGGCGGATGAAGCCATGCCCTCGGCAAACGCTATTGCCTCTATGGCATTATTAAAGTTAGGTCGTTTGACGGGAAATAAAATCTATACAGAAAAATCACAAGAAACGGTGAAATCGTTTCAAGCCTTTATAGAAGATAGCCCCGCAGCATTTACGGGTTTGTTAGCTACGCTGAGTGCGTCCATTCTTTCACCCACAGAGGTGATTTTTGCCGGACCTAAAGAGAGTGCTGAGTTTGATGAAATGTGGAAGGTGTTGCATACGGATTACCGCCCGAACAAAGTGGTTATCTGGAACGAAAAAGGCGAGTCAACGCTTCCTTTAGCTGAGGGAAAAACTTCGAGTGAGCCAACCGTCTATCTTTGTCAAAAGGGAACCTGTCATCCACCTGTTAACACTTCAAAAGGATTAGATAGATTACTGGAACGACCTCAAGAAATTCGTTTGAATATATTTGATGAAAATAAAAAGAACGCTCAGATACTGGGAGATGAACAAAATAATTTTTTGAATGCAATGGGACAAATTTTTCAGCAATCAGGAATTACGGGTAAACCGTCTGGGCGTAAAAGTTAAAGAGATACTTTAAAGACTAACTTTTTTGTATAAGGCAGAGAGTTTGTTTGGCAGAGAATTTTTTAGCAAAAAAATAGCCCTACAGACTAGTCTTTGACCAGTATGTAAGGCTATTTTTAGAAGAAACTTTTTATTACTTAGATATGCTTAGAATCTATACGCAACACCAATTCGACCTGCAGAGTCAGATCCGGTGAGCTCACTATCATTACCACTATTTTGACCCACGCCATCCATTCCATTTATATCAGCTGTTAGATAGTCAGTGTAAACGAATTCCATTCTAAGGCTGAGGTTAGGATCTATTTTGGATAGTTGCGTTTCAACTTGAGCTCCCATTTGAGGGCCACCAGCATAATACTGTTGGCTGTCGGATCCGATATCCACGTCAAATTGACTCACGGCAATACCACCAGTTAAAGAAAACAAGGTCTGAGCGTTAACGTAGTAACCAACTCGAATAGCACCACCAGCTACCCAGTTTCTCTTTGCTGATGCAGTAGTGATTGATTGACCATCATTGTCTTGAAGTCCAACTGAGGAAGTCAGTTCTATTTTTTCGTCTGAACCGGCACCTGATAATTCTGCGCCAAAATATAGATCGTCAGCTGTCTTCATTCCCCAGCCAAGCCAACCACCACCTTGGATTCCACTCAAACCAAGTCCGCCTCTATCAGATTCAAATGTTCCGCGTCTACCCGCTCCTGCATTCGTTGTAAAACTTTGCACTTCAGCCGAAAGAATACCTGTTCCATAACCAACAAATGCTCCTGTGTAAAACCCTTCACCAGGTGCGGTATCTGCTTTGGAATTTTGTGTTACAACAAATGAAGCCGCTATCATTAAAGCGGCTGCTGCAAATATTAAAGTCTTGTTTTGTTTCATTTATCAAAATCCTCCTGTTTAAATAAATTACTAGCTGTTGTTCTTAAAAATTTTCTATATTCGAAATTTTTTATCATTTTTTAATTAATTCTCTCACTGTTATAACAATGTGAAGGTTTAAAGTCAATACTTTATTAAGGTATTTTTATTAATTTTTTTAAGATTCTTTTTTAGTTTTAGTTCGTCTTATTGGGGGTTAGAGAATATCCATTTTTCTATCTAAATGGATTTTTTTTATTATTTTTTATAGAGCCTAAAAAAACATTATAACTTTCTTTTAATGAAGTAAAGCTTTATTTATTTGTTTTTAAAGTGTTTTTGTGTGAATTGAGAAATTGATTTCCCGTATTATTATTTAAAACTTCGTCTTTGTAGATAAATTTCGACTGTGTTTTTGAAATTGCTGGCGACGGCTATGTCTTTCATACCGCTATGGTTATAGTCGCCACTGGTGATGGCAAGTACTGTTCCTCCTTCTACCACATAGTCGCGGGTGGGATAATGAAACGTACCGTTAGAATTGCGAGTGACCAGTGAAAA
>JABHTG010000130.1 GCA_018697205.1 Nitrospina sp.
CATTAAATTCCTAGCACAGGGCACCATTTATCCAGATGTAATTGAGTCGGCAGGTGCAGCTTCAGGTAAAGCAAAAGTTATCAAATCTCATCATAATGTTGGTGGAATTCCAGATAATATGCAATTTGAACTAGTTGAACCTTTAAAAGAGTTATTTAAAGACGAAGTAAGAGCTATTGGCGTAAAACTTGGTCTTCCAAAAAAAATGCTCTATCGCCACCCTTTTCCTGGACCAGGCCTTGGTGTTAGAATTCTTGGTCAGGTTAAAAAAGAGTATGCCGATATCTTAAGAAAAGCAGACCAAATTTTCATGGAAGAACTTAATAATCAAGGGCTGTATGATAAAGTTAATCAAGCCTTTGCGGTTTTCCTTCCAGTTAAATCGGTAGGTGTTACTGGAGATGAAAGAAGATATGATTATGTAATTGCACTTCGAGCAGTGGAGACTATAGATTTTATGACTGCACGCTGGGCTAGATTACCCCATGACTTTTTAGACCTTGTTTCAAATCGTATTATGAATGAAATCTCTCGAGTCTCTAGGGTGGTATATGATATTTCAGGGAAACCACCAGCTACTATTGAGTGGGAATGAAGGGTGACTCTGAAACCCCTATAAAATAAGGATCCTACAGATACAAACTTAATACAAACTTTTGACAATTGAGAGACTTTTATAAACTGACTCTGCCACATCTGTTGCTGTTTTCCATGCCGTTATGCCAGGATGCATTTGATTCATGACAAAGCCTAATGAGATATGGTTATCTGGATCAGAGAAACCTAACGAACCTCCTGCACCTCCATGCCCGAAGGCATTTGAATTAGGTCCCATAGCCACATTTTCAGTACCTAGCATAAATCCAAGCCCGAAACGGGTGTGCTCGCCTAAAACTAAATCTTTTCCATCTGATTGGGTTTCTCTTCCTTTTTCAATAGTCTCGGGGCTTAATAAGTGAAAACCATCGAGCGAACCTCCGTTCGCCAATACACCATATAGCTTAGCAATAGATCTTGCAGTAGCATGTCCATTTGCAGCAGGTATTTCTGCGTTTCGCCATTTTTTAGTATTTGCCTCCATGTCATCGCTAGAGTAAATAGGAGGATTATTAAATGCAGCTCCGACAGGTTTAGAAGTATCTTCAAAATCGACTAAGAATTTAGCAGGACCCGGAAATAAAAATCTTGGTAACTTGGCAATAAGAGGAAAAAGAAATTGAAGTGGACTAGGTTTTGAAGGATAGATATCAGACACTCTATCGAATTCAGAATCTGGCAGACCGATCCAAAAATCCAAATCCAACGGTTCAGCAATTTCTTCTCTAAAATATGTTCCTATGGTTCTTCCGTCTATTCTTCGTAATAGTTCTCCTGCTAAATGCCCATAAGTAATAGCATGATAACCATGAGCTGAACCTGGCTCCCAAAGAGGTTCTTGTTTTGCTAACTCATCACAAATCAACTCCCAGTTACTAAAAGCACCAGGCTCTAAAGGTTCTCTGATGCCGCACAATCCAGATTTGTGACAAAAAAGATATCTAACTGGTATATTTTCCTTACCGTTTTGTGCAAATTCAGGCCAATAATCTGAAACGGGCTTATCAATATCTAGCAAGCCTTTTTCAATTAACTGGAGCATGCAAATGGCCACAATGCCTTTTGTGGTTGAAAAAACATTCACCAAGGTATTTTCTTGCCAGATTTGGGTGCGGCCATGGTCTAAATGCCCTCCCCAAAGATCGAGTATTTTTTTTCCTTTCACCTCTATACAAATAGCACCTCCAAGCTCAAATCCACTATTTATACTATCTTCAAATATACTTTTTGCATCTAGGAAACTATCATCGCAAAATCCATTAATCATATTTATTTCCCGTTTTGTTTGTCTTCCATATTGCATTCTAAATAAAAAATCTTTTTTATTATTTTAAGAATAGTTAAGGCTTAAGGATTAATTTTAGATTGTAAAATCGTATAATACAAACTTTGCATGAAACACCTAGTTTATAGGCATATTCATACAAAAATGGGTGCAAAATGAGAAATCTCTTATACAAAGTTGATACAAACTTTTTTGAAACCCCTTTAAATAAAGGGTTTCAGAGGGTATTACTCATTGAGTGGGAATAGAGAAATTTCTTGCCTATTATAAAATCAATACAACAACACTGGAAACCGATAACTATTTTCCTATTGCTGGTAATTGCTTTTTTATCTCTCTACCCTCTTCCAAAACTGCCAGAATTTCAAGGAACTGATAAGACTTATCATTTAGTTGCTTATTTTTTACTAGCATTGCCTTCAGGGTTAAAAAATCCAAATAAATGGATTTTATTTATTTTTCTATTTATAATTTTTGGAGGTGTTATTGAAATGATTCAACCATATGTAAATCGTTATGGTGAATGGTTGGATTTTTTCGCAAATACTATAGGTGTTATTTCTGGTTTTTTTGTAGGGGTAATTTTAAATAATAAGTTTCTAACCAGTCACTAAATTTTTTACGTGTTTCAAAGATATGTTAAAGTAAAATAAGACGCTATACAAGTCAATGTTAGCAAGGGTTTCAGAAAATTCAACTACTGAGAGGGAGTA
>JABHTG010000049.1 GCA_018697205.1 Nitrospina sp.
CTCGCCATCGCCCAAGAAGATGACAAGCGAGATAATGGGTTTCAGGATTTTACTGCTAGCATGGTGATGCTGTTGAAAAATCGCCAAGGGGAGGAAAGTTCACGAAATATCAGAAATAAAACTCTGGAAGTCGAAAATGATGGTGATAAATCGCTTTCAATTTTTGAACGGCCCCGCGATGTGAAAGGCACGGCGCTCCTCAATTTTACTCATAAAAGCGGTACTGACGACCAATGGCTTTATTTGCCAGCCTTAAAACGTGTCAAGCGCATCAGTTCCGCCAATAAATCGGGTTCATTTATGGGCAGCGAATTTGCTTATGAAGACATTACAAGTCAGGAAGTAGAGAAATATACTTATAAATGGATTCGTGATGAAGAATACCAGGGTGAAAAATGTTTTGTCTTCGAGAGATACCCGACTTATAAAAATTCAGGATATACACGCCAGGTTGTATGGCTTGATCAGAAAGATTATAAAATCCTTCAAATCGAATTTTATGATAGAAAAAATGCACTACTAAAAATATTGATTCAATCTAATTTTAAACAATACCTTGGGAAATATTGGTACCCAGGAACCATGTATATGGAAAATCACCAGACAGGAAAAAGTACTCTCATCACATGGAAGAATTATAAATTTCGAAATGGCCTTAGAGACAAAGATTTCAATAAGAGTAGTCTCAAGCGTGTGCGGTAAATATGTCCTCAGTAAAACCATCCCAAATACGACGAGCCTTCCTACTTGCTTTATTCTTAAGTTTGCTATTCCCCCATTTTTCAAAACTTTTTGCCCATGAAATTTCAGGTTATGTTTCAGGCGAAATTCGACTTTTCCCAAATGATGCATTGCATAGTGGACAGAACGAACAGTCTTCTTCTCTTTTTTTTCAGCCAGAATATTATCATGAGTTCGAAACAGGTAGCAGCTTTACATTTGTGCCTTTCTTCCGTCTTGATAGTGGTGATAAGGAACGGACACATATAGATATTCGTGAACTCACCTACTTGTGGCTTAAAGAAGACTTTGAATTAAGGATTGGGGTTAGAAAAGTTTTTTGGGGAGTTACTGAGTTTGTTCATCTTGTAGATATTATCAATCAGACGGATTTAGTTGAAAATATCGACACTGAAGACAAGCTAGGTCAGCCTATGACTAACTTTTCTGTTTCTCGAGATTGGGGAACGATCGATGTTTTCTGGATGCCTTTTTTTCGAGAACGAACTTTTCCTGGAACCGGAGGAAGAATGCGAGGCGCAATTATCGTTGATGACGACCAATCAAAGTATGAAAGTTCTGCTGAACAATGGCACAGCGATTGGGCATTACGTTACTCACATTCATTTGACGATTTTGATATAGGTATCTCGCAGTTTATGGGGACCAATCGTGAACCTACCTTGCTTGATGGGACCGACTCTAGTGGTAACTCGATAAAAATTCCCAATTATGAGCAAATTAATCAGACTAGCCTTGATGCTACCTATGTGATCGGAGAATGGTTATGGAAACTCGAATCACTTTATCGCTCGGGGCAAGGCAATGAGAATTATTTTGCTTGGGCAGGAGGGTTTGAATATACCTTAGTGGGATTGCTTGAATCAAATATGGACCTTGGTTTCGTTGGGGAGTTGTTATATGACGATCGGGAAGATAATGCTATCACTGCTTTTGAGAATGACATTGCTGGTGGCTTGAGATTGACCGTTAACGATGCTGCTAGTTCCGAGGCTCTTTTTGGATGGATTCAGGACGTGGATACTAGTGCACGACTTTTTTTTCTAGAGGCAAGCAGAAGACTTGGAAGTAACTGGTTGCTCAATCTTGAAATGCGTTTATCACTGGATCAGCCTGATTCAGACTTTCTATTTGCCCAGCGAAAAGACGATCTTTTTCAGGTGGAGCTATTTTATTATTTTTAGGTGTAGCGAATATTTAAAAAAGAAATTAAAAAAAAAGAAAAAAGTTTCTATGTGTTTGTAACTTCAAAGTTGCAGATAGGTGGGTACGCCAGCATGGGGAATTTAGTCCCCACCTGTTAGTTATTTTTTTACTAAAGGTATCTTGGAGGGTAAAGGGTAAGAGCCTTTTGTAAATGTATGTTCGAGTCCCTCTCGGCTAGAGGGCCATCTACCTTTAGCTACGCTTGTAGGTTCGTCTCCCTAATACTCGCATTGGCTTTTTCAAAGTTAAGTGTTACGGATAATTCATGATGAATTAGAGAAGGTGCTGCGAATATAGGAGAAGAAAAAAAAGAATAGAAAACGAAAATAAAGAAATGTATTTTTCGTTTCATCAGGCTTAGATGAAATTTATTTCCCTTTATTTTTTGCCAAGAATAGTTTCTATCTTGCATGTCAATATATTAACCCACCACGGCATCGACGCCACGATGACTTTTGCCAACGATTCGAACTACGACAAGGTTTGGAATACATGCGGCAAGTCGGTCAGCATAGCGAATATAACCCGACTTAATGCATACTTTGTTCTTGCAAGGTGAACGAACGATACGCGCGCGTCCTTTTTTGACCTCAATCTCTGTTAGACCAAGTGGTCCTTTGGCATGAGTAACCTGATCTTTATCAAGAGGCAAACGCATTGTTTCTTTTTGATTTACTGTAACTATGACCCAGTCACCTTGGCTGAACGCTCCTTCCCAGTTTGTAAAAAGCCAACCGTTTAGAATCAGTAGTGCGGTAATAAGAATTTTGTCTCCAGTCGTAATGTGCATAGTTGTTTTAAAAAAGTTGGTGTGTTAGGTTTAGGTTTGTAATATTTTTTATGGAATAACGTTACTTAATATATTTGCTCAGGTTTTTTAGATAACCTTCATTAGATTGCTCTGGTTACCAAAAGTGTTGTAAAGAGCGTCTTTTAGCTTTATGTTTTCGGGTGCCTCTAATTGAGGATCTTTTTTGATAAGGTCTGTTGCTTCGCGCCTTGATAATTCCAATAGTTTTATATCACGTAATAGATTTCCAGCCCTTAGTAAAGGCATCCCCGATTGGCGAGTACCTGTGAAGTCGCCTGGGCCTCGTATACGCAAGTCTTCTTCCGCAATTACAAACCCATCTCGCGATTTAATAATTGCGTTTAATCTAGCTTTACCATCACCGGTTAATGCATGACTGGCTATAAGGAGGCATATTGAAGCATGTTCCCCGCGTCCCACTCGACCCCTTAATTGATGTAGCTGAGCAAGACCAAATCTTTCAGCGTGTTCAATCAGCATAACGGTTGCATTGGGGACATCGATACCGACTTCAATGACCGTTGTTGCAACTAGAACATCTATTTCCCCACTCTTGAATTCTGTCATTATTTTTTGACGTTCTTCTTTTTTAAGTTTTCCATGAATGAGTTTGATTGTTGAATTTGGTAATCTTTTTTTCTGCAACTCATCACTAACACTAAGGGCCGCTTTTAAATCAATAGACTCTGATTCTTCAATAAGAGGGCATACAACGTAGGCCTGCCGCCCTTTTTTAATTTCTTTTTCTAACAGAGAATATGCTGTGTCGCGCGTGTTTTCGTAGAAGAGGTTTGTTTCAATGGGCATTCGCCCTGGCGGAAATTCATCTAAGAAAGCAATGTTCATGTCGCCATAGAGCGTAAGTGCTAGCGAACGAGGAATAGGCGTTGCTGTCATGATGAGAACGTGAGGTGTAAGGCCTTTTTTACTTATAGCATCTCTTTGCAACACTCCGAACCGGTGTTGTTCATCAACGACAATCAGTCCCAAATTAGAGAACTCCATTTTTTTTTGAATAAGTGCGTGAGTGCCGACAATGATTTGTGTTGTTCCACTTTCAATAGAACTACGTATAAGAGTTTTTTCTTTAGCAGTTCCGGAACTAGTGACAAGTTCAATATTAATATTTAGAGCTTCGCAAAATGGGCGGATATTTAGGAAGTGTTGTTCAGCAAGAAGTTCCGTTGGGGCCATGAGAGCAGTCTGACAACCATTTTCAACACCTGTTAGTAGAGCAATAATAGCAACTACAGTTTTCCCACTCCCTACATCACCTTGAAGCAGTAAATTCATAGGCTCTTTTTTTTCCAGGTAGTCCATGATTTCTCGGAGTACTTTTTTTTGAGCCAGAGTCAAATCAAACTTTAGGAGTTTGAGGAATTTACGTATAGTTTCACCGCGAGTTTTAAATGGTTGTCCGCGTTCTTCTATCTCGGTATATCTTTTTTTAAATGCCAAGGCAATTTGAAGTAGAAAAAACTCTTCAAAAATTAATCTTGATTGAGATGGATCTTGAAATTTTTCTAGAAGTTTGGTCGAAGTATCACTAGGAGGAAAATGTACTTTTTGAATGGCTTCGCTTCTAGTGGGAAATTTATAACGTCGTATTATTCTTTCAGGAAGAAACTCTTCGATAAGATTTTTATAACCTTCAACTACATTTTTCATAATTGTTCGCAATGATTTCAGGTGGAGGCCCTCGGTCGAGTGATAAATAGGAACGATACGACCTATCCAAAGAGACTCTGAATCTTCGTCTGATTGAACTTCGGTGTCTGGATGAATTATTTCGAGTCCACCACTTCGTTTGTCATAGGTGGGCTTTCCAGAAAAAACAAATTTACGGCCGATTTTTATTTTTTCCTTAATATAGTTTTCATTGAACTGAAACCATTTGACTCTTATGAAACCGCTACTATCTTGAACCAATGCTTCGAATATTTTTCTGCGACGTCCAAAACGAATAATGGTTGAATCAATAACTTCCCCCACAAAGGAAACTGTTTCGCCAGGAATAAGCTCCTTAATTTTCTTCACCTGACTTCGATCCTCGTAACGAAATGGAAGATAAAAAAGTGCATCGGAGACAGTCTCTAAATTTATTTTTTTAAGAAGATCAGCTTTTTTGGGTCCAACACCCTTGATAAACTGGAGCGGGTCCTCAAGGGAATTTTTTTTAACTAATGTTGGTTTACTGCCCATTGGTTTGTTGGGTTTCTAAAATTGGTGTGCGTAGTTTAATTAGGTTCTTTGGTGATACGTTTATAAAGTTGATAAGCTATTTTTAGCGTATAGGCTTAATACAAGCAAACCTACTCTGCTTAAAAAAGACTTTAAATAAAAGTAAATTTGACATGAATGTATCATGGTTATATTCTTAAAATAGCGCAACATAAGTAAAAACAGTTAATTAGTCTGCGTGCTTGCTTTTCAGACTATGTGGAGATTAGTAGAAATGTAAAAATAGGTTTATTTTATGAATTTGGCAGACATAGCCGATGCAGTAACACGTTACCACCCCAATGCAAACCTAGATATTATTTGGGGTGCTTATGTTTATTCTGCCAAGGCCCACCGGAATCAGAACCGCCTCTCGGGTGCTGCTTATATTTCCCATCCTCTGGAAGTTGCTTTTAATCTTACACGATTAAAAATGGACGAGCAGACTATTGCTGCTGGTTTATTACATGACACGATTGAAGATACCCTCCTAACAGCAGAAGAACTTCGAAGTTTTTTTGGTGACGAGATTTATCATTTGGTAGAAGGCGTTACCAAAATAAGTCAAATCCAATTTTCCACTAAAGAAGAAAGCCAAGCTGAAAATTATAGAAAAATGATTCTCGCTATGTCGGAAGATATTCGTGTTGTTTTAATTAAATTAGCGGATCGAGCTCATAATATTAAAACTCTGGGGTCTCTTGACGCGAGCTCTCAACAACGTATTGCACGGGAAACTCTAGATATATTTGTTCCTATTGCTAACCGTTTAGGTATCGGATGGATGAAAGATGAGTTAGAAGATGGTGCGTTCATGTACATGATGCCTGATGAGCATGAATCGATTCGAGTCGAATTGGCTAGTGGTCAGAATTTAAGGGAGGCCTATGTTCAAAAAGTTCGGACTATTTTGGAAAAGGAATTGATGGCATCAGGGATCACCGGAAAGGTGGTTGGGCGTTCCAAACATTTATACGGTATATATAAAAAAATGCAACAACAGGGTATTGGGTTTCACGATTTGTACGATCTTACAGGGCTGCGGATACTAACTACTTCTCTGAAAGACTGCTACTCAGTTTTAGGGCAAGTCCATTCACTATGGAAACCAATTCCAGGCCGATTTAAAGACTACATAGCTATGCCTAAACCCAATCTATACCGATCACTTCATACTGCAGTTATTGGTCCAGAGGGAGAGCGTGTGGAAGTGCAGATTAGGACTGAACTAATGCACAAGATTTGTGAAGAAGGGATCGCTGCTCACTGGCAGTACAAAGAAGAAAGGAAAAATAAAAATGAATCCATGGCGGAACAGTTAACTTGGGTACGTCACCTCTTGGAAACCCAGAAAGATTTTAAGAACCCTAAAGAATTCATAAATGCCTTTAAAGTGAATTTGTTTTCAAATGAAGTATATGTTTTTACGCCAGAAGGTCGAGTCATCCCTTTGCAACGTGGATCTACTCCAGTGGATTTTGCCTATGCGGTTCATACGGATATTGGAGACCATTGTTCAGCGGCTAAAGTTAACGGGAAAATAGTTTCATTAAAATATGAATTGAAGAATGGTGATCAAGTCCAAGTAAAGACCGCCAAAAACCAAAAACCTAAACGAAGCTGGCTCTCATCTGTAAAAACATCTAAAGCCCGTAGTAAAATTTTAAACTTTATCAACTCTATCGAAAAAGAAAAAAGCCTTAGCCTAGGGAAAGCTCTGTTGTATAAGAGTTTGGCTGAATATCAAGTTGATCCCGCGGAATTTTTAAAAGGTAAGGTTTTTGACGAAACACTCCGTGCGAGTGGATTTGCAAATTTTGAGAGTTTAGCAAGAAGTATTGGTTTGGGCAAAGTCTCAACTCATGAGTTTGTTAATAAATTGCTGCCTAGAGAAAAAATTCAAGGAAGGCAGAGAAAACAATCCGAAAGAATAAAACTGCAGGAAGGAATTTCTGACCTATCAGGAGCTATCAACCTAAAATGTTTTGATGATGATATTCTTTTAAGCGTAGGCAAGTGTTGCCATCCAGTTCCAGGGGACCCTATTACAGGCTATATTACACGTGGACGAGGGGTAACGGTCCATCACATTGATTGCAGAAATCTCGAATCGTTAGGTAACGAATCTGAAAGGTTTGTTGATGTTCTTTGGGATGATCACTTGAAGGCGGTGCATTCTGTTCGTATTTCAATCATAGCTGATGACAAGCCGGGCCAGTTGGCAGAAATAACTCGAATTTTAGCTTCATGCGATGTTAATATTACGCTTGCCAATTTACGCCAAGAATCCAATGAAAGAGCTCATTTTGACTTTTTTATTGAAATAAATGACCTTGCACATTTGAATCGGATGTTTTCGGAGGTTCTTAAAATAGATGGCGTGATCCAAGTAAATCGAATTAAAGGCCACAGTAGGACCAACAAAAAAGAGAAAAGAGTTGAAAGAAACAATCAAGAAGTTTAGGGTGAAGCGTGTTCCAATAAAAAAGAGAACTTTGAAAAGAATATAAAACAAATAACTAAATTACTTTTACTACTTTTCCTCCCTTTAAACATCGGGTACACACAGTCATATTTTTTACGGAACCTTGGTATCGTCCTTTAATTTTTTTGAGATTTGGGTTCCACCGGCGTCGAGTTTTATTGTTCGCATGGCTGACATTATTCCCAAAAAGTGGTCCTTTGTCGCACACATCACATCGTTGAGCCATTCACGTACTCCTTAATAATACAAATCAGTTATTTTACGAAAGCTGATGATGCTAGCATACAGGGGATATTTCGGCAAGTAATTTTGAGGAAATACGTTAAGCAGAATACAATTAGGATCTTGTTTGATTAATGGGGGGCCGACTGTGTATTTACCCCTATGGGCGTAAAACATACTTCCACAATCAGTTCCGATACTTCGAGTTGATGTTCAATCAAAGTTAGTCGAGAAATTTAGCTTCAAGTATCATGTCTTTTAGAATTTTTTCGGCTAAGTCTTTGCTATCTACATGAAAACTACCATCCGCGATTGCAGCCTTAATTCTATCAACTCTATCCACTCGAATGTCAGAGGAGTTTTTTACTGCCTCGTGAGACTTTTGGATATCTTTAGCTTTAGAAGACAGAGCTATATGCTCGCTTCCCTGAGTTCCTTTAACGGAGGATGGACCCCCAGAAGCAGCAGCTTTAGCAGCATCCTTACCTGTGACTTTGATCCTATCCTGAACAGCTTTACTTTTAAAATCGTTTCCAGGAATTTCCATAACAAGCACCTGATTTGGTTTAAACTATTAAATTTTATAAACTTATTTGTTTTTAGCAAAGGTCTTTGCCTCCACAGCTTACTTCAAAACCTAATTGCTAATGAGTTTATCGGGTATAAACCAGATAACTTAATACCTTTTTTAAAAAGAATTGCAAAATTTCTTTCAGGCCTAAACATATACAAAATTACTGTTAAAATATGAGTTTGTCAAGGTTTTCGAGATGAGGGTAGAAAGGCAACTTAAGTAATTACAACTTAAAATATTATTTAGTTTAAGGAGGGTATTTGAATATAATTTGTAGCACTTGCATTCGCAGCTACTTTCTACGTATAGCATTGTTTTTATTTGTGTTTTCTGGGACTGTAAATGCCCAACAGACTTATTCAGTGGAAAATTACTCCAGAATCATGTGGAACCATTTAGAGATGCTATCAGAATTAGGCCCTAGGTATGTGGGAACAAAAGGTTATGGAAAAACACTACAATTGATTAGGCACGTAGGAGCAGAGTTTGCGGATAAGGTTGTAGAGCATCCATTTGTTGTCAAGCAACATGATGGTAGACAGAGGCAGATGGTTAATATTGAATTTATTTTTCATGGTGAGAAGGAAGATCAACCCGTTTTACTGGGTACTCATTTTGATACTCGCCCATATGCAGATCAAGAATCTGATCCTACGCTCCAAAATCATCCTATAACTGGTTCTAATGATGGAGGTTCAGGGACATCGGTTCTTTTAGGATTGGCTCAGTATTTGAAAGAATATCCAGTAAGCCAACCAATTCGGATCATGTTCTTCGATGGCGAAGACTTTGGTCAAAGTGGTACGGGTGAAATGTTTTTGGGCTCTAAGCATCATGCTAACTTTCTCAGGCAAAATTTTCAAAGGACATGGCCTTTAGCGGTGATTATCGTCGATATGGTCGGAGATAAAGATCTTGAAATTTTCAAAGAGACTAATTCCCTTGCTAGTGGACCTAAAGTCTTAGACCGTATTTACAATGTAGCTAGGCGGATAAATATTTTTCAGTTTAATGAAAAAAGTAAATATACGATTCAGGATGATCACCTTCCTTTTGCTAGGCTTGGGATTCCTTCTGTTGTGTTGATTGATTTTGATTATCCTTACTGGCACAAACTCTCCGACACATTAAATAAGTGTTCTCCTAAGAGTCTTAGCGCTGTTTTTTCAGTTTTAGTAAGGGTATTGTCGGAGTGGTGACCGTCTGACAATTTGCTTTAACGTGCAAACTCTTTCATCTGTTCTTTTGCTTTGATGTTTTCTGGCTCAATTTGAAGAATAATTTCTAATTCTTGTTTTGCTTCTAATCTTTTATTTTGGCGGGTATATAGATCATAAAGGTTCCAATGTAGAGATAAAAAGTTTATACCCTTGCTCATTGCCAGGTCATAAGATTTTTTGGCTTCATTGAGATTGCCCTGGTTAAAATGGGCATTTCCTAAATTGAAGTAGCCGATAGCGAATTCGGGGTCTAGTTGGATAGCTTTTTTAAGGTGAGGGATAGCTTCTTCTGATCGGCTTAGTTTGTTGAGGACTGCTCCCAGATTTGAATGTGCCTGAATAAAGTTTGGGTACGCATTGATTGCTTGCCTGAAGTGCTTAATTGCCAAGTCGTATTTTTTCATGCGGAAATAATATCCCCCTAGATTTGAATTACCCTCAGGAAAAGAGGGATTGAAGGAGGTTGCTTTTTGATACTCTTTAATAGCTCTTTCAGTGAGCCCTTGACTTTGATATGCAGCCCCTAAATCATAATGAGCTAGTACAAAGCTATCGTCTAACTTGAGGGCTGCCTGGAACTCTGTTGTCGCGCGATCAGCGTCACCTTTTACGTATAGATAGTAGTTCCCTCTGAAATAATGCGCTTCCTTAGAAGTTTTATCTTCTTCTAAAAGATCATTCAGAGATATGTTTGCTTTGGTATCCAGAAACGGTTTTATGAAGTTAATGGGTACTGCTAAGTTGATTGATTTACCTTCTACTGTGGCAATGCCTATTACACGGTTCTCTTGGTCTACAACTGGGCCGCCACTGAACCCAGGTCCAAATGAAGCGGTTGTATAAATAAAAGGTAAGTCTGGCTGGGCTTGTGGGTGGACGCCTAAAACAAAGCCAAAGGTTTGCATAACCTTTTCTTTCGGGCTATTTTTTTTATTCGGATCTAAGGGCCTTTCTAAATAGTTTATATTATCTGATAAAAACCCAAGTGCGCTTAAGAAATCAAAATTTTTAAGGGTATCAGAGTCGCCAACTTCCAGAGTCGAATAGACACCCTTAGGCAATTGCAAAAGAGCAAAGTCTTTAGCTCGGTCAACCTTTAAAATTGCTTTTATAGGTAATCTGTCACCGGAAAACGTGATAGCTTCAATAGTTTTAGCATCTAAAAGCACATGATAATTGGTGACAAGAGTGCCTTCAGATCTAACGATAAACCCTGTTCCAGTTCCAAGTATTTTTCCGGAGGTATCTTTTGCAATTAGAAGGACAAGGGCACTTTTAGTGACTGCGTTAGCCTGAGCGGAATAGACAAAAATAGCCGATATTAAACAGAAAACTAAAACTGGAACCAGAATTTTTTTAATTTTTAGGTAGTGCATTGTTTAATAAAAAAAATTATACGAATATAGCAAATGGACACCATTATGGTATAGGTATTTTAGAGTTTGATCCAATGAATTTCAGCTAGTGCAAAAAAATAAGAGATGAAATTAGGAGTAGACAAAAAAATGCCTCCCCGAATAGGGGAGGCTAGGTTAGTTTAAAAGGTTCTATTTAACAGTAACAATTACCGTTGAAGTGATAGCAGGGCTATAAGGAACATGCCCACCATTAGCAAAAAGAGCTCGAATTACGTGTTGGCCAGAACCGAGTTTTAACTCTTTACAAGTTGAACCATCACCCATGTGAACGTGGTTGGCGTCTTTACCTATTCTTTGGCTCAGATTGGTGGGAAGATCAACGTCAATTAGAAGGTGGTGGTGGCCTTTACCAGGATTAATTCCTTTTTTCGCTGGCTGGACTTCTACCCCATGTACCGCCATACATACCTTTACAGGACTTGAAACTGTGCTCCCAGTTTCTGGCTCTGTGATTACAACTGCACCGCCAGCATAGGCTGTGGATGTGCTAAGGATGAAAAGTACTGTAGCTAACAAAAGCCATTTGGTTGAAATCTTTTTCATAAAAATAAAACTCCGTTAAAATTTAGTTATTAAAAAATACTCAACTTAGTTTAAATAAACAATATTTAAAACTATTTTTCTTAACCTAAATGACCGTCAGAATAATCTGCAATCACTTGTATGTACAGAAAAAAAATGGGCTTTTGATTGAATATAATTTTAAAGTTTAATTATTTTTATGGCTTTTTTTATAGAATTGAGTGGATTTTAAAAGCAACGCTACTATTAATATTTTTAAATATTTAATCTATGGTGATTTGCTTGCTGGGAAGAACAGTATTTCACTTGACATCGAAAAGAGACTTCCATAATCTAAATAAATTCATTAATAGTTATAGCTTTTATCAGGAATTCAACGAGTTACCCTGATTTTTCTGACAGCTTTTGATTTATACAACGGGGGGTTAAAATGGTAGTTACCGGAGACTGCAGACTACTTCATACATGTGAAATGTGTGAATTTAATAACGAGACAGATTGTAAGGCGGATAAAAACGAACATAACCGCTGGTTGGTCAATAAGCGAATGAGTGATATTAAATTCAAGCTTATTGTTGGAAGTAATAAGGGAGGTGTTGCTAAAAGTACTGTGACTACTAACCTTGCAGTGGCTTTAGCTCAAAAGGGTTTTAAGGTCGGTTTAGCTGATGCCGATCTTCATGGACCCAACATACCCAAGCTTTTAAAGGCAGAAGATGTTCGGTTGCGATCTACTGATGAAGGAATTGACCCCTATGAAACTAGCAACGGGCTTAAAGTTGCTTCGTTGGGATTCCTTATTGAAGACCCCAATATGCATATAGCCTGGCGTGATGCAGTAAAGTATGATTTTATCATTGAACTATTGGGTAATATCCAATGGGGCGAGTTGGACTATCTTTTATTTGATTTGCCTCCAGGGACAGGTAACGAGCAAATCACTATTATTGATTTTATAGGTGATGTCGATGGCGCGGTTATAGTTACTACTCCGCAGGAACTCGCTTTGCTAGATGCTAGAAAAATGATTTCATTTGCTCGTGACAGTAATGTGCCTATAGTGGGAGTAATAGAGAATATGAGTCATTTTATTTGCGATGCAGGCAAAAAATATCATATTTTTGGTGAAGGCGGAGGTAAAAGGCTTGCCGATGAACTAGTATTGCCTTATTTAGGTGATATTCCTCTCGACACTGATATTGTTGCTAATTCAGACCGTGGAGAGCCGGTTGTTATTTCCCAGCCAGACTCCCCAGCCGCTAAGGCATTTTTGCAATTAGCGGATAATTGCCATAAGTTTTTGAATCCAGAAGAAGCAAAGGCTGGCTGAAAAACTTTTTTATTATTTGGTAGAAATGTGTTCCACAAAAGTATTCAAATATAATAAGGCTACTATTTGGTAAGTGCTCCGCTTGGATAGCTTTATTTGCTTGAGCTTGGACATTTTTTAGTATTAGAATTTAAATAATTGGTTTTTCTCTATGTGTTTTTTTTCGCTCCGTTTTTTGAAAGTTTTGGTAGCCTCCATTGTTGTTTTTCTCTTTGGTTCACTTTCTTCCTATGTCTATTCAGAATCAAAAGAGCCACTTCCTCATACTAATAACCACATTTTAGCTATCGTTGACGGAAAACCTTTGACTCTAGAGGATTTGAATAATGCTCAGATTCACGATGTTATGGTTCGATTACATCAATTGCAATCACAAGTGCTGAGGGAAGCTGTTTTAATGGAGCTTGCTAAAAAGCATCCTGATTTAAAGTTAAATAGTGATGTGTCTTTGCCCACTGAGGATGATGTTATTAATTTTTATGACACCACGCCCGGCATTAAAGAGATGGGTACGTTAGAAAAAATGCGAAGTGAAATTATAGAATACCTCCGCAAAGTTTTTCATAATGCTAATGTAGAAGAACGTTACAAGTTGGCAATAAAAAAAGGTTGGGTCAAAATTTACCTCCAACCCCCGCTCGAGTTTAAGCTTAAAGCAGGAATCAGTTCAGCGAAACTTTGGTTTAATGAGGATGATGGCTTAAGTAGAAAAGTATTTCTTTTAGAGTATTCGGATTTTCAATGCCCATTTTGTAAAAGAGTTCAAGGCACCCTGAATAAATTGCGTGAAAAATACTCTAAGGAAGTTCAGTTTGGTTACCGGCACTTTCCTTTGGATTTTCATAAAGAAGCAAAATATATGGCTGAGTCAGTTGAATGTGCTCGAGAACAGGGAAAGTTTTGGGAATTACAAAAACTGTTATATGCTAGTACCGACGTAGTTTCGAGGGCAAAACTTCATCAATATGCAAAAAAAGCAGGGGTTAACGATGTGAAAAGATTTCAGACCTGTCTTAAAGATAGAAAATATAAAGACAGGGTTCTAAATGACTTGAAGGAGGGAATGAAATTAGGAATTCGAGGGACCCCAACTTTTATTTTAGGTAATTATAATGCTGAAACTCGTGAGGTACGCGGAGAGTTATTCTCCGGCGCAGTGTCTGAAGAGAAGTTTAGTGAAGCCATTGAAAAATATCTTTCCCAATCTCGTGCTGAGGCCAGTCTGGTTCAATAAGCCCTCATAATTTTTATGAAGGGATTTTTTTTTAAAATTTCTATTTTAAACTCTATCCTAAGCAAGTGGACCAGCTTTTTTTTATTTATCTTTTTATTTGCTGTGCCAACGGTCGAAGCAATCCCTTTCTCCCAAGAATTTAAAAAAGATTCAGATCTAATTAATCTTAAGGTGAAGTCTATTGTTGACCCTGAAAATATTAAACCGGGAGATAGATTTGTTCTGTATATCACAATAGAATTGAGCGAAGGTTGGCATATTTACTCACTTTATACTGAAGAATTTGAAAAACAGCCACTTGCAACCAAAATTTTTCTTAACTCAGATATTTTTGTACCCAATGGTCTATGGGAAGAGACTCCTTATGTTATGGAGTGGGATGGAGCTTTGGGTAAAGTTGTGAAGACGCATCAGAAAGTAGTGGAATTTCAACGCTGGTATAGCTCAATCGATTCGCTTAGTTCAGGCTCTTATAAACTTAAGGGAGATATTATTTTTCGGGCTTGCAATAATAAAATATGTAATCTTCCAAAGAAGATTTCCTATGAGACAAAAGTTAATATTTTGGGGCATAAAAAATAATGAGAGATGGTAAAAAATATTGTGCTTAGATAGAAAGTGATCTCATGAAAGATGTAAGTAGTCTTATGCAGTCACGAATAAAAGGAAATTATGTAGCCTTGTTCAACTCAATCGCTCAAGTTGCTGCAGATTATCAGGTTGGTGTTTATGTGGTGGGTGGTTTTGTAAGGGATTTATTGCTGAATACTAAAAACTTAGACATTGATCTTGTTATAGAAGGTGATGCCATTAGTTTTACCAAAAAACTAGCAGAGAAATTTGATGGACAAGTTGAGAGTTATGAAAAATTTGGTACCTCTACATTAAGGTTGGAAGGCCGCATTAGTATTGATGTAGCAACTGCAAGAACTGAGTATTACTCTTACCCTGCCGCCTTACCAGAAGTCAAACCCAGTAAAATCAAGTCTGATCTTTTTCGTCGAGATTTTACAATCAATAGTATGGCCATTAAGCTAGCTGGGCAAGGAGAGTTTTTTTTAATTGACTTGTTTAATGGTGAAGTCGATTTAAAAAACGGTTTGATTAGGGTTCTTCATGATAGAAGCTTTGTGGACGACCCGTGCCGTATTTTCCGAGCTATTCGATTTGAGCAGAGATTTGATTTTTGTATAGAAGATAAAACAAAAAAATTTATAAATAAAGCGGTTGAGAGCAGTTTAATTGCTCAGTTGAGCGGGGATCGCCTAATAAATGAAATAAAAATTCTTTTAAATGAGTCAAGTCAAGTCAAATGTGTCGATCGCATGCGGGAACTTTCGATACTCCAAACTATTGCACCCGAAATCTTTGTTGATGATTTTCATTGGATTGTAATGGAGAAACTAGAAAGCGCGTTAGTTTGGGCGGATATGTTACTTATGCCGAAAAAGCCAGAGGTATGGTTTGTATATTTTTATACATTGTTTATGGTTACGAAAGATGAGGTTTTTAAAGGGATGATGGAGCGTCTTCATTTCCCCAGAAATATTTATAGTCGCATGTGCTCGGAAAGAGAATGTTTAACCAGCGCAAAGCAAGATTTAAATAAAAAAAAAGAACTTAAGCCTAGTGAAGTTTATGATATTTTTTCAAAACAATCATCCGAAACAGTGGTTCTTTTACTTGCGATTTGTTCTAGCGAACGAGTAAAAAAATATGCTGAACTTTATTTTGAAAAATATAGCATGTCCGCAAAAATCGAACTCAATGGTGATGACCTTATAGGGATGGGAATAAAACCGGGCCCAATTTTCAATGATATCCTTAAAGCTTTGTGCGATGCTCGAGTTAACGGACAGGTAAAATCGCGTGAAGAAGAAATTATTTTGGTAAGGTCGCGGTTTGTAAAATAGGCACTTGTGCTAGTATAGAGATAATATAGGCCATTTTTTTTAACCAGAAAGATGTCGTTCTTGGTTCATTACTGAAGGAAAGGAGTTTTGTGGCTAGCGTAGAGTATTTGATTAAACAATTTTTATCTGAAGATAAGAAAGTCTTAGATCTAAGTAATCAGGTTTTAGGAGATAAGGGTGCGGTGCTCCTGGCAAAATCTAAGCACCTAAAACGAGTTAAGAGGTTAACTTTGGCAAATAACAATATTAGCGATGAAGGTGCAATTGCTATCGCCAATTCAGAACAATTTAAAAAGCTGATAGAGCTTGATTTCTATGGAAACGTAATTAGCGATGACGGAGTCAAGGCGATTGCTGAATCTCCTAGCATGTCGAACTTAAAAAAACTTAATCTCTATGGAAACCTTGTGGAAGATGAAGGAGCTATTGCTATTGCAGAATCTAAAGTTCTATTAAAGCTAAGATATCTATTTCTCACATCTAATCGAATACGAAAACTGGGTATAGAGGCTTTAGAGGAAGCGAAGTGTGGTACTCGTTTATGTCATTTGCACTTAGATAATTTAGAGGATTTTATTTATCAAGATGATGATGAGGATGATGTTCAGATAGATAATTGGGATGAGCTTGAACCGCCAGTTATAGAAAGTCTTGATGATGAAGGTTAATTACATATTAAATAAGAACCAAGTGTGTATATTTTTTGTTAGTTTTTTTCTTGCGTTGATTCCGGTAAATTTACTTGGTTTTCAATTAGAAAAACAAATAATCGATTATGACGTGGTATTCAAGGAGAGTTTAAAGCTGGGCGGGAAAATCTTAAATCTTTCTGGAAAAAAAATTGGAGATAAAGGTATTAAACATTTAGTTTCAAGCAATCTTCTAAAGAAAGTTGAAAAGATTGATTTGCGATATAATGAAATCACTGCTTTTGGAGCGGGACTACTTGCAAAGACACCGCCCTTACCAAAATTAAAGAGTTTGATACTGCGTCACAATATTTTAGGTGATGCTGGAGCCAGGGCTCTTGCTAAATCTGATAGTTTCCCCAATTTAGAGGAAATACAATTGGGTTGGACGGAAACGAGAGATGCTGGGGCGTTAGCTTTTGGAAGAACTGGTAAATTGCCCAATCTAAAAAAACTCGACTTGCGAGGTAATTTTCTTGCTAAAGAAACTAAAGACGAACTAAAAAAATCTTTAAGCCATCTGAAAACTTTAAAGCTCTTTTAACTGCAGTTTAAGGCTTTCTTATGCTAAACCTAAGAACACTACTCTAATAGTTTATACCTTCCCAATACCGGTTTCTTCATCAAAAAAATAGGTGTTCCCTTCGGGGCCACGAAATGATATCTCTTTTACTTCCCAGAGGTGTTTTTTCTTTACGTCAGCTTCAGCTGCATGGTAGCGACCATTTTCTTCACGTTGAAGTAGAAGAAACTTGTTTTTATCGTTAGCAATAATATGCCATGTAAAATAATCGCTTTTTAGAGTCTTTTTTTCATAGTTAATGTCGATAATGTTCATAGAAATCTAGCATTGCCTCCAGTTTAAAAATCAATAGTGAATATTAGCTGCTAAGTCTTGGGCTTTCTTGAGAGTTTTTTTTTTGTTAGCGATCGATACATTTTCTATTAGCATTTTAGCGAATGCAAAGGTTGGGTCAGGAGTTTTCAGAACGGCGTTGTGATTTTCGCCGATAAATTTATTAATTTGGGTTCCCTTTAATTTTATTTTTGATGTTGAGGTACTTTGAAGAAATTTGACTTTGGCTTGTTCTGAAACTTCTGAGCTGTTTTTTAGAATATGATCTCTCATTATGTGAACTTCTGGAACGATTCCTTGGGATGTAATGTCAAGCCCAGTTGGAGTGTAGTATTTTGCTGTCGTCAAACGAATTCCAGATCCATTATTAGTTCGAAAAATAGTTTGTACCGAACCCTTGCCATAAGAATTTTCACCGACAATCAATGCGTTGCCAGAGTCTCTCAATGCACCAGCAACAATTTCGGCTGCGCTGGCACTATACTTATTTATAAGGATAACAATTGGAATAGAATGCAAATCGTTCTGGTACTGCGCGTTATATTCTTGTCGATCAGTTTGTTCTCGCCCTTGAGTATAAACAATGAGACTATTTTGATGAAGAAAGTGGCTAGCTACTTTTACAGATTGCTCGAGCAAACCACCAGGGTTATCTCTTAGATCTAGAATAAAACCTTGGATTTTATCTTTTTTTGCTTTCGTGAGTGCTTCTTTTAGTTGGCCATTTGTTTGCTTAGAGAAACTGCTTATTTTAATTGACCCTACTCTGTTTTTTAATGTTTGATATTCGACAGTTTCTATCAAAACTATTTCTCTCTTGAGGGTGTAGGAATAGTTCTTTTTTTTAGACGGTCTATATAAGGTTAGAGAAACTTTTGTGTGTGGTTGACCTCGTAGTTCATGGGCAAGCTCGGATATCTGTTTTTTTTCAATGTTTAATCCATTTATTTTTTTAAAAATATCATCGGTTTGTATTCCAGCTCGTCGGGCCGGTGAATTCTTTATTGTTTTTACAACGTGTAGTTGATTATCTCTCATAGAGATAATCATACCTAACCCACCATACTTTCCTTCTGTATCTCGTATTGATTTATTAAAGCTGTCGGCATTCATAAACTTAGAATATGGATCCAAAGAATCCATCAGGCCAGTTACGGCTGCTATTTCAAGGCTTTCTTTGCTTAATTTACCCTCTGATTTTTTTAATAAAAAATAATATGCTTTCTTGAAGGTTTTTAGGGCGCTTTCTCGATTATAACTAAGCTTATTTCGAAAATTTTTGTCGAAGGTAGAAATGGATTGGCCTGACGATTTATTTTCGAGAGAAATATTTTTATCTGTAAGAGCACTAATCATTTCATCAATGGAACCTATGAATATTTTTTTGTAGTCAGGACTATAAACGTATCTATCTCCCACTAAACCTATCACTTCTTCAAAAAGTTCTAAGTCGTTGCTAAAAAAACTAGCTTCCGCATTGGAAAAGGAAGTGAGCGCGAAGTTTGAAGGTACTGCGGAAAATAAGAGAAATAACCCAAGTAAAGCTACTATTGGCGAAGGGAATAGTTTTTTAGTTGCCAAAAGATATAGTTTCATTAAGTTTGCTTGGCAGTTTTTATTTTATAAATAAACAGAGTTAATTATAACTAAGAATATCTTCGATTATAAGTTCCAAGTTTTCAGTCATCATTTCGGTTGTGCCACCTGAAATACTTGGAGTTATCTTCAATACTTTGTTGAGTATGATTGTAGGAGTCTCATTAGCATTGTATTTATTTGCCAAGGCAAGTGCCTCGTTGACTTTAGCTTCGATTGAAGGGGATTTCATACCATCTTTGATCTCTTGCTCAATCTTGTAAAGTTGTGAAAGCCGCTGAATAACTCTTGGCTGAAAAATATTGATTTGGAGTTTAAAGTTTGTGTCAAACAATTCTTGAGTAAACTTTTCCTCCATACCAAGTTCATCAGTAATATAAAAAGCTTTCGATGGGAAGGCTGTTTGTTCCCCCCAATAAATAGGATATTTCTTATGATAAAGTTTATCCTTGAATTTGGCCTGTAGTTTCTTGGAGGTTTCTAAAAATTTATAACAGTGACCGCAGGAGAAGTTAAAAAACTCATACATTTCAACCTGTTTTAATCCTCTAAGTTTTTCTATCGAACCTATTACTTCATATTTACCTTTAATTCTATCTTCTGCGAGAGAAAAACTAGGAAAAATTAAGCAGCCAGCTACTAAAACAACCAACATTTCTAGGAAGCGTTTTTTTAAGATATCCTTGCATAGTATCATGCTTAATCTCCTTATAGATTAGTACTGAGGGTTAATGTTTTATTTTTTCCCAGTATTTTAAATAATTGAAATTTGGGCTGTGATTTTTTACGTGACAATGTTTACAAGCCTTTTTTGCATCAAATGTATTTTTTTGTTCCGAACCATTTACATGATCTAATCTTGGCCCATGGCAGACCTCGCACTGAACATCCTTTAAGTCTGGAGTGTCTACTTCACTAATAAACCCTTCACTATATCCCCATCCTGTGACATGGCATTCTAGGCATTCTGGATCGAATGCTTTGTTGACACGATTTAAAGTTTCATAAGCATGGCTATGTCGCGACTTTTTCCACGACTCATGCTCATTGGGATGACAGTTTATACAAGCTTGCTCTGACGCATATATTTTTTGTTTTCCACTTTTAGTTCTTCGTGACGCTAAAGAATCAAAGAATAAAGCCTCTACTTCTTTATTGTAATTTTTATACCACTTTACCATTTCAGGATCTGCTTTAATATTCGAATCTAAACGTACCATTCGTTGTTTAAATAATTTTTCTCCTTTGTGATCAATGCTGATTATTAATTCGCCCATTTTTTGTCCTCTAGGTCCAGGTTGGACAAATATTTTTCCTTGAGTTTCTATTTTTGTCATATCTATGATGTCAGTGTCATTTTCGATATGACCATTAATTACCACATCAACTCCACTTAACTCCAATATAGAAATTGCTTTTTCTCGTTTCATATGAGTTAGCAAGACAATTAAATCTGGAGATGCAGAGGCTTTAAGCTTTTTAATTAGTTTTTGCGCAGATTCTTTCGAGTCTGTAATGCTTCCTTTATTGTGTTTAATGCCAGAGTATAAGTGTGGGTCTATAAGGCCTAACATAGCAATAGTGACACCATTTTGTAACTTTTTGATCTTTATTTTTGATAAGTCGTTTTTACTTAGTTTGGCGTTACTAAGCAACCAAGGAATTTTTAATTTATTGTTAAGGAAAGATTCTCCATAAACTAAATCTTTGTCTCCTGGAATCACAGCGTCATATTTTAATTTGGATATAGCCTCCATGATATAATGAGCTTTGATCTTTCCTTGCCTAGAGGGTTCTTTGAAGTTATCACCGGTATCGACTAATAATACATTTTTCGAGGTCGCAAAAACCTGTTTAAGGTAAGTCGACCGACGTTCAAACCCACCTTGATCTTCTTCCTTATCGCATCCGCATGGTTTAAGTTCTCCTAAAGTATTTCCCGAATATATGATGATAATTTCGCGGGAGGTGTTTTTAGCAAATAAGGGTGTAAAAATCATTAATGCTAAAAAAATAAAAGTCGCAATCCAATTTTTTGGGATTAGATATATCTGCATAAACTAAGAATATAGAAAAAGTATTAACAAGGCAATCTAGCTTTGAATTTGAATGTTCGTACCTATTGGGATGATTTTTCATTTGTTTTCTTTTACAAACTAATTAAATAGGTCTAAAATATATTTATGAACAAATTCGAAATTCATATGCACTCAACCTTTTCTGATGGAGAGTTTTCCCCAACTAAGTTGGTTGATATCGCTAAGAGTAATGGAGTTTCAGTACTATGTTTAACTGACCATGATACTTTTGAAGGTATCCAAGAATTTTTGTCTGCAGCAAAGGCAGAGCAGATTTTTGCATTTCCCGGGATAGAAATTACAGTACGTTATAGAGGATTTAACCTTCATCTGCTTGCATATTTTGAATCAGCAGAGTCTCTTTCAGACGAGCTGTCACATGAAGTAATGAAAATGGCTTCCAGGAGAGAGCAACGAATGCGCGAGTTGATCGGCCGCATCAACCAAGTGATCCCAGAAAAATTCCGAGGAACTATAGATTATGAAAATGTGCGTCGTGCTGCTGAGGGGGTTCTTGCACGACCTCATTTGGCTAAAGAAATGGTTCGCCTTGGAATCGTCCCAACTACTCGGGATGCATTTGACCGTTACCTTGTCGAGCATAATGTGGAGCGAGAAAACTTGGAAATGGATAATGCCTGTAAGCTAATTCGTGAATGCAAAGGTATTCCTGTATTAGCTCATCCTGGTGAGAGATCCTACTCTTTGTACAATCCCAAGAGCGGAAGAACTTACGAAGATGTTCCAGAGATGGTTGAAGAATTGAAGTCTTTCGGACTTTTAGGTATGGAATGCGTTTATCCTTACCACGAGCGTATTGGAAAAGTAGAATACTACAAAGATCTCTCAAGAAAGTTTGGTCTGATTATCACCGGAAGTAGAGATTTTCATGGTTCTGCTACCTACCAATCAGAGCATCTCCTAGGCGGAACTAAAATGAGTACAGAATTTTTGGATCAATTTAAAGAAGTCTGGGCAAACTAGTTGCGAGTTTATTTTTCTGATAGACCATTTGACAGTTTCTCACACAAAGATATTTTCTTAGAATAACTTTTCCTGCTGATTTTTATTTGGTAGCGTAATGCCGAAGTGTTGGTATGCAATTTCGGTGGCTATTCTACCTCTTGGGGTTCTTTGAATGAACCCTGATTGCATCAGGTAGGGTTCTAGTACGTCTTCGATGGTATCTTTCTCTTCGCTAATTGAAGCGGCAAGACTTTCGACTCCCACGGGTCCACCTTTAAACTTTTCAATAAGTGTTAGCATTAGCTTGTGATCCATTTTGTCCAGCCCGAAATGATCTACTTCCATCATCTCCAAAGATTTTTGAGCTACATCTTTTGTAATAACTCCATCGGCTTTGACCTGTGCGTAATCGCGGACACGTTTGAGTAGTCTGTTTGAAATACGGGGTGTGCCCCTTGAGCGACGTGCAATTTCCCCTGCACCTTCAGGATGAATTTCAATTTTCAAGATTGAAGATGAACGTGTAATGATTGTTTCGAGTTCTTCAGGACTGTAATAGTCAAGGCGGTGGACGACACCAAATCTATCTCTTAAAGGAGAGGTTAGCAACCCGGCTCTTGTTGTTGCTCCCACTAATGTAAAAGGCGGTAATTCTAGCTTTATAGACCGAGCGCTTGGCCCTTGTCCAATCATAATATCTAGATTGTAGTCCTCCATTGCTGAATAAAGAATTTCCTCAATGACATTAGATAAGCGATGAATTTCGTCTATAAAAAGGATGTCTCCTTTTTTTAGGTTGGTTAATATAGCAGCTAAATCACCAGATTTTTCTATGACGGGACCGGAGGTGCTTTTTATATTAGCCCCCATTTCTGATGCGATTATATTTGCAAGGGTAGTTTTCCCGAGACCAGGTGGCCCATAAAACAAGACATGGTCTAATGCATCACCACGTATGCGAGCAGCTTCAATAAAGATTTCTAGGTTACGTTTTGTTTTTTCCTGTCCAATGTAGTCTTCGAACTGGCTTGGCCTGAGTGTAGCTTCAAATAGAAGCTCATCGTTGTCGACATCGATATTTATAATTGAATCATCATCCATTGGAAAAATTTTAAATTAGAGAAAGAGAATAGGTATTTTTAATGAAAGAAATCATGATAACAGGTTCAAGCTTTTTTTTATTATGTCTTCTATCGATTCTCCAGTTTCTCCTTCCGGGTAAACCTTTTTTAATGTTTGCTCTGCTTGGTTTTTCTTGTACCCAAGGTTTACTAATGCTGACAGGGCATCTTCAAATAGTCCATTTTGAGGAATAGAATTCTTTTTTATCTCAGAATCGATGGATATACCACCCATTTTATCACGCATTTCAAGTATAAGGCGTTCCGCTGTTTTGCGCCCAATGCCGGGGATCGTACTTAGTTTTTCAATATCGTTAGAGTCTATTGTGGTGAACAGTTCAGTGGGAGACATGCCTGATAAAATTGTTAATGCGAGTTTAGGCCCTACCTTGTTAATTGCAATTAGTTTTTCAAAGATTTTTTTTTCATCAGTTGTATAAAACCCAAACAATTTAAGTGACTCTTCACGCATATGAGTGTGAATATCGAGAAAAATATCCTCCTCCAATTCTGGCAAAGCATAAAATGTTGATAGCGGAACAAAAACCTGATACCCGACACCGTTAACATCAATGGCAATTTCAATGGGAGATTTGTAGGTAAGTTTGCCTTTAAGGTGTGCGATCATTTTTTTTGAGTTTTAAGTTTTAATTTTGTTGTGGTTGCGTGTATGTGACAGATGGCAACAGCAAGAGCATCCGAGGCGTCAAATGGTTCTGGTTTTTCCTTGAGTTTTAAAAGAATCGTGACCATATCTTGCACTTGTTCTTTTTCGGCTCGTCCATAACCAACTACAGACTGTTTAACTTCTAACGGGCTGTATTCAGCGACAGGTTTACCTTCATTAACTGCAGACAGTACTGCTACGCCTCGAGTTTGTCCAAGTTTTAACGCAGACTTAACATTAGTCGCAAAGAACATATCTTCTACCGCTACTTCATCTGGTTTGAAATTTTGTATTACAGCGACCAGTTCGTCATATATAAACTTAAGTCTTTGAGGAAAGGGTTGGTGCGCTTTGGTTTTAATGCTTCCCCAGTATACCACTTTGAGTTCATTATTAATTTCCTCAATAACCCCACAACCGGTACATTTACTGCCGGGGTCGATACCCATCACACGCATAATTTTGGGAAAGTTGGATGTTTTAAAAGCTTGTCCATACTCTCTTCAGGAAAGATGTTAAGGAGAGATCAAGTAAATTTTTTGATATTTATTCTTAACTTAAAGATTACATAAATTGTTAAATATCGACAAAATATTTTTTAATATGTAATTAGGAATTTTGCTCCATTGTAGCCAACAACTCATCTGCGATATCAAAATTTGAGTAGACCTTTTGAATGTCGTCGTGGTCTTCAAGTGCATCCATCAAGCGAATTAATGACTTACAGTGTTTTTCTTCAACTTTAACTGTGTTTTGTGGAATACGAGTCAGCTCGGATGATTGAGTTTTAATACCAGCATCTTCTATCGCCTTGCGTACGGGCTCAAAATTTTCTACTGAGGTAGTTACTTCATAATAGTCTTCAATAGTTTGCATATCATCCCCACCCGCTTCGATAACCAGCTCTAGTAGTTCTTCTTCGTTCTTGTCAGATACCCTGACAGTCATTAATCCTTTTTGTTCAAATATCCAAGCGACACAGCCATTTTCCCCCATATTCCCACCATTTTTACCCAATGTGGCCCGTAGTTCACCGACTGTCCTATTCTTATTATCAGTCATCACCTCCATAAAAATGGCTACACCTCCGGGGCCATACCCTTCATAAGAGATTTCTTCATACTGAACGCCTTCTAACTCTCCCGTACCTTTTTTAATAGCGCGAGTTACATTTTCCTGGGGCATATTGACTTCTTTAGCCTTTTGTACAGCTAGCCTTAATCTGGGATTTCCGTCTACATCCCCACCGCCTATTCTAGCGGCAACAGTTATTTCTTTAATCACTTTAGTGAAAATCTTTCCACGCTTTGCGTCAGCGGCTCCTTTTTTATGCTTTATTGTTGACCACTTTGAATGTCCAGACATAGATCACCAGCCTAAATGATTAAATATTAAAAACGATTTTACTCGAAGGCCAATCTAGCATGGACAAGTAAAAGAGGCAATCGGGATTGAAAATTATTCCTGGTTGATTGATAATCGTTATATGGAGTCAATAAAAATAAAAGTGGCAGGTGAATTAATTCACGCTAGGGCTGGTGAAACAGTTATTCATTCATTGTGGAATGCGGGCAAAGCAGAGTTGATTAAAACCGGTTGCGTTGGTGGTGTTTGTGGTGCTTGTACTATAACTGTGAGATCTTCTGACGGAAAGATGAAAGGTACAGATCTTGCCTGTATGTGTCCAGTGGAGGACGGGATGGAAGTTTTCCCTTGTCCTGTGGATTCAGCTTTGAGCTTAGCACCTGAGCCTAATCCAACAGAAGAGAAACTCCGTAAAGCCTTTCCAAAAATTGATAAATGTACTAAATGTGGTAGCTGTACTTCAGCTTGTCCAATGTCCATACCGGTAATGGATTCGGTTTTAAGAATGAGGTCAGGTCAACTTGATAAAGTTGCAGATGATTTCACTACGTGTATTCACTGCGGCCTGTGTAGGTTTGTTTGTGAGGATGGAGTCCAACCTCACATGATGGGTATGTGGATTCGCCGTTCGATAGGGTCTTCCTTAGAAAAAGATATGGGGAAAAAACTGGATCAAGATTTGGGTCAAGCTGAATTAGAATGGAAGTACCTTCTAGAGGGAACCCCAGTTGATAGAATGAACCATGCTCGTCGGTTTAGAAAAAGCGGGGAAATTGAATTGTGATGGACTGGGCCAACGATTCACTTAATAAGTTAGAGGCAACTCGTGAGGGAAGATTGAGCTCCAATCCACCAGACATTGGTGAGGACGAAGCGCAAAAACTTCTATATCAATATCACCCTGACTACATAGGAAGACAGCGTAACGTTCGTTTAGGGCCAAATGCAGGCAATGGGAAAGTTCCTTACGAGTTAGCAGATCTTTTGGAATCAGATAGTCAACTTCCGGTTGGCTTTGAGCCCTCTGTAAATATAGAAACAGATGTTCTTATTCTCGGAGGCGGTGGTGCAGGTGCGTCAGCTGCCCTTGCTCTAGAAGGTGCTGGCCTTAAGGTTCATCTTGCAACTAAACTGCGGTTGGGTGACTCCAATACCGTTATGGCAGAAGGTGGAATTCAGGCATCCTTGGGTATTAATGATTCTTCACGAAGACACTTCTCAGATGCTTATGTTGGGGGACATGGAGATAACGACCCAGACCTTCTCCGCGTGTTATGTGAAAATAGTGAGACTACTATCCGCTGGTTGGGGCAGCTGGGTTGTATTTTGGATAGTAACGAAGATGGAACCTTTCAGCTTCGTCCTGGTGGTGGAACATCTCTACCTCGTGTGTTGGCATGCAAAGATTATACGGGGCTTGAAATTATGCGTGTTTTGAAGGATGCTGTCTTGTTAAGTAGTACCCAAACTTTACAAAATCATGCAGCCATAGAACTTCTTGATGATGGAGACGGGCAGGTTACCGGAGCAGTTTTATGGAATCGTGATAGTGGAGACCTCGTTTCCGTTTCAGCAAGGGCTATAATTATTGCTACCGGTGGAAGTGGTCAATTACGTTTTCAAGATTTTCCAACAAGTAATCATATAGGGGCAGTTGGAGACGGATTGGTTCTCGCTTACAGGCAAGGTTGCAAATTAGTTAACTCAGACAGCTATCAGTATCATCCTTCAGGAACTACATATCCTGAAGCTTTGGCTGGCCAGCTTATAACTGAATCAATCCGTTCGATAGGAGCCCAGGTCGTAAACGCAGAAGGAAGACGATTTGTTCATGAAATGACTTTTCGGGATGTTCTGGCAGCCGCAATTATTCGCGAAGTCTCTGAAAAAAGGGGGGTGCAAACACCAACTCATAGGGCAGGAGTTTGGTTAGACACTCCACTCGTAGATTTGCAAAACGGTGAAGGATTTTTGAAACAAAAATTTCCTGGAATTTTTCACAGGTTCAAGCGTTACAAAATAGACCCAGCTAAACAACCTATTCTTATTTATCCTACACTTCATTATCAAAACGGGGGAATTAAAATAGATAGAGATGGTCGAACTGATGTCAAAGGGCTTTGGGCAGCAGGTGAAGTAACCGGGGGGATACATGGTACCAATCGTCTTATGGGGAATTCATTATTAGATATAACGGTTTTTGGACGGAGAGCTGCCATGTCTGTCCAAGAAAATTTACCGCAAAGACGACCGGTTACACTTACTCAATTGAAGAAATTTAGAGAATGCTTCAAGATGATTTCTGGTAAACAGTCTTTATTGTCTCCGCAATTATTTCCTGTAGCATCTGGGATAAAAATTGAATTTACAAAAAATAACTCTGCAGAACATGCTAGTCAGGCTTTTGAAGCGACTAGCCAGAGTAAGTTCGAACCACCGGACCCATTTACAACATAATTAACTTTTCACTATGCTCGAAGTAGTCGCTCTCTATTGGACAAAGATTTTCGTCACTTTAGTGGTTTTTGTTGTCTTGATTATTTTTTTTATTCGTAGTGGCCGTGAGCAGTCAAGTATTTCAGGGTCGATCTTAGTCAGAAATGAACTTGACCTGTTAAACGACAATTATACAGTATTTTGTAATGTAAACATCCGGACAGAAAGGGGAATGACGCAAATTCCTTATGTGGTAGTTTCTCCTTTTGGTATTTTTGTAATGACATGCTGTTACCACGTCGGGAAAATATCAGGGCGTGAAAGTGATCAAGAATGGAATATAAAAAATAGAGGTATTAATGAAACAATGACAAATCCTCTATGGGAAAATCGAAAACATATTAACGATATTGAGAAAAAAATAGACCTAGAGCTTCATTATATTCCTCTAATTGTTTTTACTTACTCCAAGTTGGTTAATGATTTTGGGCCAGCAGTGGTTCGTGTAGGTCGATTGCGTGACTTTTTTGCAATCTATGAAAAGACGCTAGTGAGTCAAGCTGATCAAAAGTCGGTTATTAATATCTTAAAAGAGTAAGGGTGGCTTGGACAATGATTTGGTTATTTCTTTAATTTAAAAGTAGCAAAGCCTTTAAAATTAAAGAAATAGAATAAAAAAAATCTCTAGGCCTTGGGGCAAACTTTGTTTGGTATATAATAGTTCGATTGAAATTTAATTTATTTTTTAAAGTGAGTGTTCGATCATGAAAAAACGAGTTTATTTGACAGTTTTATTCCTAGTAGGTTTTGCGTTGGTTTTATTTCCGGTCTCCATTGAGTCAGAAGCATTTGAGCCTAGTTGTGATATCAGTAAAACCACAGTTTGTACGATAGAAATGTGGTTAGCGCATAAGCACAAAAAAAATAACCGTGAGATTCGAAAATTTTTAAAATCTAATCAGCTTAAGGTGCTACGCCATACTATCCAGTATTGGAAACCTAAAGGAGGGCATCCACCTACAAATATAGCTATTGGTAGTATGGTGAGTGCTAAGGATGCACGCTTCATGATCGATATTGCAGTTAAATATAATGATAAAGTTGACCGTTTGATTCTTCGTCCCTTAAATCCACCTAATTATGTGGCTATTGCTACCTCGGCTTGGGACGAGCAGTCAGAAGTTTTGATTACCCCAGAAGATCTTCAAAAGCTTAGAGATCCTAAGCTGAATACCCAAGAGTTTCACACTTTGTATGCAGAACTAACAAATGAAATCGAAAATGCTCAAAAAGGTGTAAAGTTCTATTGAGTAAGAATGCTTTACCCTTTTGTTTATCAATTGACAAATTTCTATGGATTTGGTAGAAGCGACACTCCATATTTAACTCGGTTTGTTTAGTCGAGACTTCTTGGTAACCTTTTGTTTTTCTAGGTAATTTAGAACAGGCGTTTTGTTATGCTTCAGAGTTAATGAAGATATTTAGCTTTAGAAAACTGTATACCATTTTCCAATTAGGGGATTAATCATGCTGGACCTTGCTTTTGCTATGGCACCACCACCAGAAGCTGCTGGACAGGGAGGGGGGAGTCTCCTTTCTCTTTTACCACCAATGATCATGATGTTTTTAATTTTTTACTTCATTTTGATCAGACCACAACAGAAGAAGCAGAAGGAAACACGTAAGATGCTTGATGAATTGAAAGAAGGGGATAATGTAATTACTCTGAGCGGGATTCATGGAGTAGTCAAAAAATTAAAAGACGATATTGTGGTGTTGCAAATAGATAATAATGTAAGAATTAAAATTAACCGCACATCTATTGGGGCTGGTCGAGAGTCGGGTAAAGGCTAATAATGCATACAGATCTTAAATGGAAAATTCCTTTGATCCTGTTTGCTATTTTGGGATCGGCTTATTTGGCTTATCCTTTGAAGGATAAAATTGCACTTGGCCTAGATCTTCAGGGTGGAATGCATCTGGTACTGGAAGTACAGACAGAAAAAGCCGTTGAGGCGACTTTGGAACGCATCGCAGGTGATATTAAGCGTGAAATTGAAGAGGAGGGCTACGAAGTAGACAGAGTTCGCGCCGACATCAAAAATAAAACAGTTACAGTTCTTATGGTAGATGCTATAGACCTTAAACCTGTTGAAGAAATAATGAAAAATTATACGGCCTATCTAGAAAATAAAGGGATAGTCCGAGACGGCCGTGGTTATCTCTTTAAATTATCTAAAGAGGAAGAAACTAGAATCGAGCAAAATGCAGTAAGCCAGGGTTTGGAAACGATACGTAATAGAGTTGACCAGTTCGGTGTTTCTGAACCGACCATACAGGCGCAAGGAGAAAGTCGTATTCTTTTGCAGTTGCCCGGCATCAAGGATGCTGATCGCGCTATTAAGCTTATAGGTAAAACTGCTCGGCTAGAATTTAAACTTGTTGACGAATCCAGAAGTCCCCAAGCTGCCTTGAATGGAGATATGCCTGACGGTGATGAGATTTTATACAAGCGTGAAGAAAATATACAAACAGGTGAGATATCTAGGACACCATTTCTAGTAAAAAAAAGAACCGTACTTACAGGAGAAACCTTGAGTGGTGCTGAAGTTCGCTATGATAGTGACTTCAATGAGCCCTATGTTGCAATCACGTTTAATAGCATTGGTGCCATGATGTTTCAGGAAATTACCCGAGCTAACGTCAAGAAACGCCTAGCAATAGTTCTTGATGATAACGTTTATTCTGCTCCAGTGATTCAAGAAGAAATTGCTGGTGGGCGAGCACAAGTTACTGGTCAGTTTACGACTGAGGAAGCACGTGATCTGGCAATTATATTAAGAGCAGGAGCTTTGCCTGCGCCGGTCGTAATTCTTGAAAATAGGACGGTAGGTCCGTCGCTTGGGAAAGACTCTATTGAACAGGGGATAAGTTCTATTCTGTTAGGTGCCATACTGGTGATTATATTTATAGCTATTTATTACAAACTCTCTGGTGTGGTAGCAGTTACAGCTTTGATGCTTAATCTTATTTTGTTGCTTGGAGCCTTAGCTTACTTTGGGGCAGCTCTGACCCTTCCAGGAATTGCTGGTATGCTACTTACTGTAGGAATGGCGATTGATGCCAATGTTTTGATATTTGAGCGTATTCGAGAGGAAGTGCGTATAGGCAAGACTGTACGTGCTGCAATTGATGCAGGATATGCAAAGGCTTTGAGTACTATTGTTGATGCTAATATAACGACCTTCATTGCAGCGGTTGTTTTGTTTCAGTTTGGTACAGGACCCATTAAGGGATTTGCAATTACTTTGTGTATTGGTATTGTCGCAAGTATGTTTACAGCTGTATTTGTTAGTCGGACAATATTTGATATTTTTATGAGTAGGAAAAAAGTAGCTAATCTGAGTATATAAAAAATATAATGCAAATTTTTAAGCGCGTTACTGAATTTGATTTTATGGGTAAAAAGAGTATGACTACTACGTTATCCTGCGCCGTAATTTTAATAGGAATTATTTCGGTAATATTTCACGGAGGATTGAGGTACGGTATTGACTTTGCCGGAGGTACTTTAGTTCAACTTAAATTCGAAAATCCACCAGAAATCGAAGACCTTCGGGACGGTCTAAGGACAATTGGTTTAGGTGATAGTACAATTCAAGAGTTTGGTTCAAAAAATCATATATTGATTCGTGTGGAAAGATCAGAAGAGAAGCTAGAAGAGATTGGTACAAAAGTCAAAAAAAGTCTAACTCAAAAATATAAAGCTGAAAATATTTTGGTCGAGCGTGTTGAGATGGTTGGCCCCAAAGTCGGGAAAGATTTGAGAGAAAAAGCAATTCTATCAATAATTTATGCAATGATAGGAATCGTCATTTATATATCGTGGCGCTTTGAATTTCAGTATGCGATTGCGGCGATTATTGCCCTGATTCATGATGTGTTAGTTACCATTGGGGCTTTTTCATTAGCCGATAAAGAATTTACATTAGTTATTGTGGCGGCATTCCTTACTATTATTGGTTATTCACTTAACGATACTATTGTTGTGTTTGATCGCATTCGTGAGAATATGCGCCGTAAAGGGAAGAGCTTGTTAAAAGATGTTATTAATACTAGTATTAATCAGACCCTTAGTAGAACAATTCTTACCTCTGGAACGACACTATTAGTTGTCGTGGCACTTTTTTTTCTTGGTGGAGAAATTATCCACGACTTTTCGTTTGCTCTAATGACAGGTGTCCTTGTTGGAACCTATTCTTCAATTTTTATTGCTAGCGTTTTTCTTGTTTATTGGGAAAGACGAAGTACAAAAAAACGTGCATGAAACAGTTGACTTAGACTCTCCCTTTAAAATTTGCATTCCCTTGTACAGCGTGATAAATTTCCGAATAATCCTTTAGATAACAAACACACTATCAGGTTGTTTTTTCTAATGACCCGAGAAAATTATTTTGATGAATCCCCAATTACAAACCTTGATTGAGCTTCAAAAAATTGACAACGAAATTTCTGAATTAGAGGAAGGCATAGCGTCTATACCACGACAGATAGAATCTGGTAGAGCAGGAATTGAAGAAAAAAAGACCCATTTGAAGGAGGCAGAGGATGCCCTTTTAGCATTGCAAAATAAACGCAAAGGCTTAGAGATTGATGTTGCTACAGAAAATGACCATATAGCCAAAACTAAAATCAAGCTTCCAGCAGTAAAGACGAATAAAGAATATAGTGCCATTCTTACAGAAGTCGATGCTGTAAAAGAAAAAATTTTAGTTCTTGAAGATCAGGAATTGGAGCTAATGGAGATACTAGAGAAGAAAGAAGAAGAACTTCCCCCGCTTAAAGCAAATTGTAAGGAAGAGGAAGAAAAGTTTAACGTTTATAAATTAAAAAAAGAGGCTGAGGCAGAGCGTAGCGAAAAAGAGTTAGAAGTAATTCGTCCAAGGCGCTCCCAAGTGGCTAATAGCCTTGAAACAAAATTATTGGAGCATTATACTAAGGTTTATAAAGCTCGGGAGGGTGTGGCTGTAGTACAAATTCATGAAAACATATGTCAGGGTTGCCTTCAACACATACTTCCTCAGCAAGTGATAGACGTGAAGGCTGGAGAAACAATAAATTTTTGCGAGCAGTGTTTACGTATTCTTTATTGGGACAAAGGTTTAGAAGGCGCGGTACCGAAGTAAACTGGGTGATCGCTGTTTCGGCTATTGAGCTGAAAGAGAGGAAAGTCCGGGCTCCAAAGAGCAGGGTACTCCGTAACGCGGAGTGAGGGTGACCTCAAGGAAAGTGCAGCAGAAAGGATACGGCCTACCCGTAAGAGAAAGGGCGACTTTTCCTTCGGCGGCAAAGGTGAAAGGGTGAGGTAAGAGCTCACCAGTACTGTCGGTGACGGCGGTAGCTTGGCAAACCCTATCCGGAGCAAGATCAAATAGGAAAGTGCTTGAGGGCGGCTCGTCCGAAACTTTCGGGTTGATTGCTTGAGCCTTTCGGCAACGAAAGGCCTAGATTGATGGTCACCATTTCTTCGTTGGGCAAGATCTTCGAAGGAACACAGAACCCGGCTTATGGTTTGCTTCGGTCGCGTATTTTTTAATCAAGTTTATCTTTCCATATAGTATTCTTGAAGCACAATTATTTAAGCACTTTCCAAAAAAAATAAAATGGCAGGGTAAATAATATTTAGGAAAGTTTTTACCTAACCGCCTGGATATTTTTAATAGGGACTTATCTAACCCATCAGTGGGTTTTTATAGAGTGGGTTGTTTTAGATGGTGATCGGTGTTTAGTTGAAACTGGTGACCAACAGCAATTAGACTTTCTTCGTCAAAGTGTTTGCTCATTAGTTGCAGACCGATTGGCATGCCATTTTTTTTTGATGTTCCACAGGGAATTGAAATACCTGGAATACCGGCAAGATTAGCTGATATAGTGTATATGTCTGAAAGGTACATTTTGATAGGATCGTCTATACGTTCTTTCAATTTAAATGCGGTTATGGGTGAGTTGGGGGCAATAATTACATCGCAAAGATCAAAAGCGTTTTCAAAATCTTGCTTAATGAGGGTGCGGACTTTTTGCCCCTTTAGATAATAGGCATCGTAGTACCCAGAACTAAGGACAAAAGTTCCTAGCATGATGCGGCGCTTCACCTCTTCACCGAATCCTTCTTGTCTGGTATTCATGTACATTTCGGCTAAGTTTTTCGAATTTTTTGAACGGTAACCATATCTTACGCCGTCGTATCTCGATAAATTTGTACTCGCCTCCGCACAAGCTATGATGTAATAAGTTGCCACCGAATACTGAAGGTGCGGTAATGAAATTTCCACTTTTTGCATTCCAAGTGATTCAAAAGTTTTAATTGCTTCTTGTAAAGATGACTCAACTTCTGGATCGATTCCCGAGGTAAAATATTCTTTTGGAATTCCCACTTTGAGTCCAGATAGATTTCTTTCTAAGCTATTCATAAAGTCAGGTAGCTCAATATCAGCAGAAGTCGAATCTTTTGGGTCGTATCCACCTATTACTCTCATTAGTAGTGCGGAATCTGAAACAGTTTTTGTCATAGGACCTATTTGATCTAATGATGACGCAAAAGCAACAAGCCCAAAACGAGACACCCTTCCATAAGTTGGTTTGAGTCCTGTTACACCGCAGAAATTAGCGGGTTGGCGTATTGACCCTCCAGTATCACTTCCTAGAGCCGCAAGGCATTCGTGGGCGGCAACGGCTGCAGCAGAACCACCGCTCGATCCCCCGGGAACCCTACTCAGGTCCCATGGATTCATTGTTGAATGATGCCAAGAATTTTCTGTCGACGAGCCCATAGCAAATTCATCCATATTAGTTTTACCTAGGATTACCGCACCTGCTTTTTTAAGTCGGCTTACAACAGTCGCATCGTATGGAGCGATGAACTGGTCGAGCATTTTTGATGAACAAGTAGTACGCGTATCCTGCATGCAGATGAGATCTTTTAAAGCTATGGGAATGCCAAGAAGAGATGCTTCTTGGCCTGTGGCAAGTTTTTTGTCAGCCTCCTTAGCTTGATCCAGTGCTATATTTTTGGTTAGATGGGTATAAGCCTTAACCTTTGGTTCTACTTCTTCAATACGTTGATAAACTGCTTTAGTAAGCTCTACAGCAGAATATTTTCTGTTACGTAAGTCCTCTTTTGCTTGAAGAATGGTTTTTTTGTGCATAACCTTAGTCAGATAATCTTTGGGACTTGGTAATGACCCTTATTGCTCGATGGAGCTCCAGATAAACAATTCATACTTTTTAATTTAGAAGTTTTATCGTCACGGAAAACATTATTGACAGGAAGAATATGGGAGGTTGGTTTTACATTTGATGTGTCAAGCTGATTGAGTTGGTCCATGTAATCTACAATCTGTTTTAAGTATACTTCTAAACGGGCACTTTCGGTTTCTGTGAGTTTGAGTCTAGCAAGTTTAGCGATCTTTTGAGTGTCAATTTTGTCAGACATTACGTGTAGGGAAAAAGAGATGACGAAGGTAATTAACCTTCAGATGCTGATTTTCGTTCCTTCTTAGGTTTTTTCTTTTGCTCAGCCATTTTTTCTGTAGCAGTTATTTTTGCCACTTTACGCTTCAATCTTTTTATCTTCTTTTTCTTTTGCCGAGAAACAAGATCATATTTATTGTCTTCGGCTTTTTTTGCTGCCTCGGAAAATTCTGTCTTAGCTTTTTTAATGTGTGTTTTTAATTGGTCCAAAGTTGCCATAAATTCCAGTTGCCTCGTCTTAAATTGCTTGGAAAACTTAACTTTATAGCAAATTTTATTTCAAACCACAACCTGAAAGGTACTTTTGAGGGTTTTGCTCTACCACCTAACATTGCATATCAGGGATTTGACCCTCTAGATGGCAACTTTGCTGTGAGTTATTTTGGCCATTAAAATTTAAATAGCAGAGTACATGAGGCCAATTAATTAGCTATCTTAAAGCAAGGTCGATACGGCGTAATGGAATACTGACCTCTTTTACGCGTACTTTGACAAGGTCCCCTATCTTATAAATTTTATTTTTACGTTGACCTTGCCATTTATGGTCCTGCTCTATGTATATATAATAGTCATCTGCAAGACTAGATACGTGCACAAGTCCCTCGACAAAAACCTCAGCCAGTTCGACAAAAAAGCCAAATTGAGTCACGCTAATAATTAATCCGGTAAAAGGTTTCCCAATTTTATCGGACATATATTGCGCACGTCTAAGGTCTGTTATTTCGCGCTCGACTTCGGTTGCTTTACCTTCCTTGAAAGTTGAATGTGCTGCGATTTCTATCATTTCTTCTGCGAGAATTTTTTTTTCATGCGTAGAGAATTTGTAATCTAAACTAGCCTTAAGAAGACGATGAGTTACTAAATCGGGGTATCTTCGGATGGGTGAAGTAAAGTGGGTATAATGTTTGAATCCTAAACAGAAGTGCCCCGGGTCTTTTTGTGAATATTGTGCTTTCTTCATAGTTCTCAGCAATAGAGTATTAACGACTCTTTCTTCGGGTCGACCGCGAACTTTTTTAAGAATATTTTGAAGGTTAGAGGAACTGACATTGCTTGGAGAATTTAAGCGAAGGCCAAAGCCGGCAATAAACTTCTGAAATCCGGCAATTTTTTTTTCGTCAGGCGATTCGTGAATACGATGTATGGAGGGAAGTTTTTTGTTAAATAAGTGGCGAGCGACTGCCTGATTAGCTGAAAGCATAAATTCTTCAATTAATTGATGAGCTTCATTGGTTTGGGCTTTAATTATTTTTTCAACAGTTCTTTTTGAGTTCATATGAATCTCGGGTTCTGGGACATGAAAGTCGACGCTACCGCATTTAAACCTTTTTTTGCGAAGAATTTTACTAAGCCGATGCATATTATGTAAAATTTCTATAATCTCGGTATGTTTATTTTGTAGCGCATTTTTTTTAAGAAGGGAAGCTACTTCGTTATAGGTAAAACGTATACGACTTTTAATCACAGATGTAAAAAATTCAGAATGAACTACTTCTCCTTTTTGGTCGAAGTCAATAAGCGCAGTTAGTGTCAATTTTTTCACATTTGGTTTTAAGCTACAGATATCGTTTGATAATTCGAAAGGGAGCATAGGTATGACATCATTGGGGAAATAAATACTTGTTCCTCGTTCAAAGGCTTCCTTGTCTAGACAGGAGTTTTTCTTTACATAGTGACTCACATCAGCAATATGAACGCCTAATCTAAATCCTGTTTCCGTTACATCTAGAGAGATGGCATCATCAAAGTCTTTTGCAGTTTCTCCATCAATTGTAAAAATAGTCCAGCTTGTTAAGTCTTTTCGGTTTTCTAAATCTTTGTTGGTTATATATGCTGTTGTTTTTTTTGCCTGCTCAACTACACTAAGTGGAAACTCAATGCGTGTTCCTAATTTACGAAAAATTGAGCCTAACTCTACTTTTGGGTCATTGGAATACCCAAGAATTTCTGTAACTTTACCAATGGGTGGTTGGTATTTTTCTGGATAGGAAGTAATCTCAACGACAACGATTTGCCCGGTTTTGGCACCGAGCTTATGTTTGCTTGAAACAAAAATATCATGAAAAAACTTATTATCCACTGGTATGACCCACCCGTTACCATCTAGAGGTTCGAACAAACCTACCAAAGAAGTTGTTGATCTCTCTAAAATCTGCATTACCCGTCCTTCAGAACGACCTGAACTATTATGTGATTCGATGCGTGCGATAACCTTATCTTTATGCATGGCACCAGCTGTACATTTTGGACTAATATATATATCTCTTTCATGATCATTCTTTTCGGGTGTCAAAAACCCATAACCATTTGGATGACCATTAAAAATACCTGTTATCAAGTTCATTTCATCAGGAAGGCCGTAGCGACCACCTCGTAAACGGACCAAAGTACCTTCTCCTGCCATAAGTTTAATTTGATTACGAAAATCTCGTCGTTGAACCTCGTTGACCCCGATAGCACGTGCTAATTCAGAAACCTTCATTGGTCGTCCAGCTTTTTTTTTAATTTTTTTTAAGATGCTATCTTTAGATAGTTTCATGATTAAATAGGCTACAAAATTTTATAAAAAAGGTGAAGATGAAAAGCTTGAGACTTCTTTGGTTGCATAAAAAGCATCTTAAGTATAATACTCTTCAAATGTAAATTATCCGGGAAACATCGTAAAAAAAATCAATAAGTCATATTTAAGAATTGAGAGCAACTGTGCTGGCGGAATCGAAAAAAAATCAGGCAAATGAAAGAAGTTTTTATCGGGAACCGTTAAAGGTAAAGATTGTGTTTTTTATTTAGATTAGTAGGTTGACTGGTGAAGTGATTTTGATTTTTGTCTGCTCTTCTCATATAATCGCTAATTCGTCCTACTACGATAGAAATTTAATTTATAATATAAGATCAGTAAACTTAAAATACCACATGAAAATTCAATTAGACTGGTTAAGAGAGTACGTTGAAGTCGACCTTAGCGCTAAAGAACTGGGGCATCTGCTCACGATGGCTGGCCTTGAAATCGAAGCAGAGGAAGCAGTTGAATTAAGTGATGGGGCAAAAACCGAAGTGCTGGAGCTAAATGTGACTCCCAATCGAGGATATTGTCTTAATTATTTTGGTGTTGCTCGCGAAGTAGCTGCGCTTATTGGTAACTCGTTTGTACTTCCAGATTATGAAATAGAACTAGAGAAAACTTGGGGGATAGATTTAGTAGAAGAAGAGCTTAAGGTCGTTAATCTTGAACCTGCGTTATGTACACGTTATTCAGGAATGGTTATTGAAAATGTTAAGCCGGGTCCGTCTCCAAAATGGTTAGTAGATCGATTGACTGCGATAGGGCTTCGTTCGGTAAATAATGTTGTTGATGTTACAAATTTTGTGCTTATGGAGTATGGGCAGCCCCTGCATGCGTTTGACAAAGATTTGATAGAGAGTTCTAGCATAATAGTCCGCCGCGGAAAAGAGGGTGAGGCATTTAAAAGTATAGATGGGAGCGATTTAAAACTAGATCAAGATAATTTAGTGATAGCAGATGCTAATAAAGTGGTCGCTTTAGCCGGTATCATGGGGGGTGCCAACAGTCAGGTGAGTGAGTCCACGCGACATATTATTTTAGAAAGCGCGAGCTTTGATCCTGCTATGGTGAGGAAAGGATCAAAAAAATATGGTTTGCGGTCCGATTCTTCAATCCGTTTTGAAAGAGGGGTGGATATCCATGGTGTTATATCAGCTCAAGCTCGAGCAGCTCTTCTAATAATAGAATTGGCAGGAGGAAAAATTCGTAAAGGAAGAATAGACGTCCACCCAACCCCTTTGCCTAACAAGAAGATATCGCTAAGGTTATCGCGTTTGAATAAAGTTCTAGGTTGTAACTTTTCTGCCCATCAAGTAGAAGATTATTTGTTTCGCCTTTCATTAAAGGTCTCTACCTCAAATAATGGTGATAACTTCGATGTAGAGATTCCTAGTTTTCGTCCTTTTCTTACCAGAGAGATTGATTTGATCGAGGAAGTGGCTCGTTTAAGCGGGTTTGATAAAATTATAGAGACCAGCCCTTCGGCAAGAATCAATCCTGCTCGATTTACCCCAAAACAATCTGCAGCTTCCAAAATTAAAAGTATCTTAAGTAGCATGGGTTTTTCTGAAGTTATTACATATAGTTTTATTGACTCGGTAGGTGCCAAAGACTTTCAATTGGCATTTTCTACTGTGACTGAAACAGACCCAATATTATTGAACAATCCAATTAGCGTTGATATGGGATTTATGCGACCAAGTCTATTGCCTGGATTAGTCCAGTCAGCAATTAGGAATTTTAGTAAAGGACAAAAGCATGTTCGGGTTTTTGAATTTGGTAATATTTTCATGCATGGTAAACAAGGTGAACGGGAAGAGAAAATCGTTATCTCCGCATTTATCGCAGGAGTGTATGAAAATAATGTGTGGAAACAAACGGGCGAAAGCTATGACTACTTTGATTTAAAAGGAGTTCTGGATTCTCTATGCAAGTATTTGAAGTTAAATTTGATTGAACAGCCTGAGTTGAAAAGACCTTTTATGTTAAAGGGCAAGAGCGTTGAGTTGACTTTGGGCGGCCAAAGCTGTGGGTATTTGGGTGAATTGACACCGAGTATTATTCGTCAATATCAATTACCCAGACATTGTATTGTTTTTGAATTAGATTTCGAGAGAGTGATTAAAGTTTTGCCTAAGCAATTTCGATTTTCCCCTCTCCCTAAGTTTCCGGAAACTTATAGGGATATTTCTATACTGATTGATAAACCAGTCACGTCAGGGGAAGTGATTGATAGAATTAATCAAGCAGGAGGTTCATTGCTTAAAAAGATAGAGTTGTATGATTACTTCGAAGGAAAGAAAATTCAAGAAGGGAAAAAGAGTCTAACTTATGCTTTGACATTTCAATCAAACGATAGAACTTTGTCAGACGAAGAGGTTAATCCTGTGTTTGAAAAAATTGTAAAAAATTTATCAAATCATCTTGGGGCAGTATTAAGAGAATAATTTTTATTATTTTGAGCTTTAATTGATTAGTCAGTTCACCGTAGATACTATTTGATTTTAGACTTTGCCTGAGTGTGATTTTCAGATAATGTGGATATGCTCATTTGCTATTTCTAGGTTTTACTAATGCCTACTAAAAAAATTAAAAAAATAGAGGAGTTGGTTTCATCTGTTTTGCAGTGTTTAGATAATCTTTATTCTGAAAATCGTCTACTTGAACAGAAAGTGCAGGAACTTGAAAAGGAAAAACAAACATTGTCTAAAGAAAACGAGATAGTGAGGGTTTCGCTAGGGAAGCTTAAACAATTAGAAGTTTCTCACCGCATGTTGGAGAAAGAGCGCTCGGCTGTTCGCATTAAGGTGAAGAGTGTTTTACAAAAAATTGAAAAAATGGATTTTGTCTAATTATCATGCCATCGCAAGAGATCACAATTTGTGGCAAAGTTTACTCTATCAAACCAGTATCTTCCTCAGTGCCTATGGAGGAGGTAGCGACTTTGGTAAATGCAAAGATGAATGAATTATCAAAAGCCAAAAGCAAAACGTCCATGGTAGATGTCGCAGTATTGACTGCACTAAATTTAGGGCACGAATTAATAGAGTTAAAACAAGGCAAGGAATCAGATGATAAGCAGTTAAATCAGTGTCTTGATGGAATGATTCAAAAGCTCAATAAGTCTTTGGATGTCATTGAAAAAAAAAGAGTTTGAAATAGCTCGCCTTGATAGATTCATTCCTTTATGTTACTCTCAGTTAGGAATGCTGAGTTATGCTTCCCTGTTGTGTTTGTATAAAAAAATTCTATTTTTTGAGCCAATGCTTTGAAAACGGGGATGACCCCCTATCGCGGTGTGCACACCTTCTTTAGTATGTAGCTTGATAGGAGGAAGCCTAAAGTGGTATACAGATTCCCCACCTGTCCTTGACAGGTTCAAAAAAATCTTTTTTTACGGCATGTCGGGGAGGGTTAATTATTTTTAAGGTGATTGAGTTGATTTTTTTAGTAAAGATTGGATAGAAGGTATGTGTTATTTGTACTAGTATTTTTTCAATTGATTAAGATTCCAAACGAAACATGGACGGGTTTTGTTTGTCAAGATAATGCTGTCTGCTAATATTGCTGTAGAAAACAAATTCTCGAGTGACTTCCCTGTTTGATTTGGTCTTGTGTCAACTCAACCCACCTCTTCGCTTTGATAAATAATCTGGCGATTCATTGTGTGCTGTTTAAGATTATTTAAACTATGCTTTAAGGCATTCTGACCCGTTTATTATTGGCATGATTTTTTGTCTAATTTAAAAAATTTTGGTGTATAAAAATTGAACGCAACAATCTGGTGAGGATTGGGTAAAGAAGCTAATGGTCAACATTGCGTCGATAGCAAAAGAAAAAAATGCGATCCGGAAAACTATTATCCAAAAACGAAAAGAGGTTGACGACCTAAAAAAAAATGAGAACAGTACAACTATTTCCCACCGATTGTTTGAGATGGAGAGTTTTAAGAAGTCTAAATCAATCTTTTGTTTTTTGTCGACTGCTTTTGAAGTGCAAACGGATGAGATAATTCGAGAGTCTTTGCGGTTGGGGAAGCAAGTCTCGGTTCCTTTGCTAGACTCAGAAGAAGGAAGCCTGAGGGCAACCCGTATTCCATCGATGGATATAGAGTTTGTGGCTGGGAGAGGTGGTTTTAGAGAGCCTACTCAAAATTTTAGGGATATAGTTCCTTTTTCAAGCTTAGACTTTGTTGTGGTGCCTGGTTTAGCGTTCGACGCTTTCGGCAATCGAATTGGATACGGCGGTGGGTTTTACGATAAGTTTTTTAAAAAAATTGATAAGTCTGTGGTCCGGGTTGCTATAGGTTATGGCTTTCAAATTTTGGATTTAGTTCCACATACAAAATTAGATGAACCGGTTCACTTCTTGGTTACAGAGGTTATAACACTAAGATGCCTTGACGCGTAAGGTATTGAGGTTTAATTACATATACTAGCGAGGTAATAAGTATGCATATTTTTACAGCAGTTAAGTTTAATTTGTCGACCCTGCTTGTTGGAATATTTTTGGCGATGGTGGCGGGGTATTTGATTGGTTTTTTTCTTCGCAAACTCATAAGTCAGTACCAGATTAAGGAAGCTGAAGCTAAGAAGAAAAATATTATTGAGAAGGCAGAGCAGGAAGTTGAAAGTAGATTAAAATCGGCTGCCGTTGAAGCAAAAGAGCTAGCCTTAGCTGAAAAAACAAAGGCCGAGAAAGAAGTTCAGATTAAATGGGATAAGCTACGGGTTCAAGAACGAAAAATAAATCAAAAGGAAGATGAATTAAGAGTTTCGAGCGGAAGTTTGGTTGACCGCGAAAAAGAGTTGGCTACTAAAATTCAAGAAGCAGAAAAAATTAGGCAGTTAGGCTTAGATGAAAAAGCGAGATACAGCGAATTAACTCAGGAGGAAATGAAAAAACTCGAAAATATTAGCTCTTTTACCGCTGAACAAGCCATAGAAGAAATTAAGGCAAAGGTTGTTGATTTAGCTCGTCTCGATGCGGCAAAAGAAGTAAAGAAAATAGAAGAGAATGCTCGGAATAATGCAGAAGATGAAGCGAGAAAAATTATCACCATGGCCGTGCAAAGACTGTCATCGGATAGCGTAGCAGAAAGTACTGTCTCCGTTGTAGCTCTTTCGGATGATTCAATCAAGGGGCGTATTATAGGGCGTGAGGGCAGAAATATCCGTGCTCTTGAGCAGGCAACAGGGGTTGATCTTATTATTGACGACACACCAGGAGCAGTCATATTATCTGGGTTCGATCCAATACGTCGCGAAATTGCTCGGCTTACGTTAGAGCAATTGATACTTGATGGACGTATCCACCCAGGAAAAATTGAGGAGGTTGTAGTTAAATCTCAAAAGGAGATAGCTAGGAAAATTAGGCAAGCTGGGGAACAAGCGGTTATGGAGTTGGAAATTGATAACATTAACTCAGAGATGGTGAATATGCTTGGACGGCTTAAGTATCGTACAAGCTATACACAGAATGTTCTTGAGCACGTTAAAGAAGTTTCTAGAGTTTGCGGGTTCTTGGCGGCAGAATTAGGATTAGATGTTCAGCTTGCTAAGCGTGCAGGGCTTTTACACGATATTGGCAAGTCTATCGACCGTCAGACAGATGGCACACACACTCAATTAGGAATTGATGTCGCCAGACGATTTAATGAGCACAAATATGTTGTTAACGCTATTGGTGCACATCATGAAGATATAGAGCCTGAGTCTCTTTACGCTGTTTTAGTTATAGCAGGAGATACGATATCTGCTTCTCGCCCAGGGGCTCGCCGTGAAATGTTGGAAACTTATGTAAAGCGAATGACAAAGCTGGAAGAAATTGGAGATTCTTTTAAGGGTGTTGAAAAAACTTATGCAATTCAAGCCGGCCGTGAAGTTCGTATTGTTGTTGTTCCTGAGATAGCTACAGATGAGGAGTCCAATATCTTGGCAAAAGACATAGCTCGACGCATAGAAAAAGAAGTAACATATCCTGGAGAAGTTAAAATTACTGTTATTAGAGAAACGCGCTTTACGCAGGTTGCGCATTGATATTATTTTTTTTACCGTAGTATTATTTTTAGTACGATCTTTATTTAAATTTTCACATTAAGTAAGTTTGGGTTTGTCAATAATATTGAACTATAATTAATGATCCTTATTTAGGTTTTTTATAATATTTTTGCTTTTTGGTTTTATGACCTAGTTGGTTATGGTTTTTTGTAAGCGAATAAGCACTTAACAGTTTGCTGAAGAACCCCGCATGTTAAAGCCACCCAATATTATAGTCGAGTTTCTGATAGTTAGCTTTTTTATCAAAAAAAATCTAATCTCAGATTCTTTTATCTCTCATCATTAACAAATTTCTATTTAAATGGAAGAATCAACAGACTTAATAAAGCTTAGAAGAGACAAGCTTGCGCAATTATCCTCCAGAGGTATCAATCCTTATGTTAATAGGTTTAAGGTTGAAGATGCAATTGGTTCATTGGCGAGTCAGTTTTCTGAGAATACTAAGGAAGAATTAGAAAAAATAGATAGACAGTGTTTAGTTGGTGGGAGAATGATGGCGCGACGTGGACACGGAAAAACAACCTTCTGTCACATTAAAGATTATGCAGGGCAGATTCAAGTCTATGTGCGCAAAGATGGAATTGGTGATAAAAATTATGAAATATTTAGTCTTTTTGATATTGGCGACTTTATTGGCGTGGAGGGAACACTGTCTAAGACAAAGACAGGTGAACTTACAATATTTGCAAAAAAAATTACCCTGTTATCTAAGTCACTTTTACCGCTTCCTGAAAAGTGGCACGGATTAAAGGATGTTGAACTTAGGTATCGCCAAAGATACGTTGATCTGATAGTTAACCCAGAGGTAAAAGATATATTTATTTATAGAAGTAAAATTATTCAGGCGCTTCGTGAGTTTCTTAATCATCGAGATTATTTAGAAGTAGAGACGCCGATGATGCAGTCAATCGCAGGTGGCGCAACAGCAAAGCCATTTAAAACACATCATAACGCTCTTGACATGGAACTATATCTTCGAGTGGCTCCAGAGCTATACTTAAAGAGGTTAGTAGTAGGAGGCATTGAACGAGTTTACGAAATAAATAGAAACTTTAGGAATGAAGGTATTTCTATCAATCATAATCCCGAATTTACTATGATTGAGTTTTATACGGCCTATGCTGACTATAAAGATCTTATGGATCTTACTGAAAAATTATTTCACCATATTTGTCAAACTGTATTTGGTACAATGACTTTTGAACTTACGTGTGGGAAGGATGACACCATTCGGAACGAGACCATTGATTTTTCTAAACCTTTTGCGAGAAAGACATTTAAGCAGTCTTTGGTGGATATTGGAAGGATGTCGCTAGAAGATATTAACGATTGTCAAAAATCTATTTCTTATGCTCTTGAAAATAAAGTAGCGTTGGAAAAGAAAGATAGTCACGCAAAAATATTAGGAAAGTTGTTCGATCACTTTGTCGAACCTAACTTAATTCAACCTATTTATATAACAGATTATCCCTTGGCTCTTTCCCCACTATCTAAGAAGAAAGAGGATGATCCTGATTTAGTAGAACGTTTTGAGCTATTTGTGGGGGGTAAGGAAATTGCTAATGCCTATACTGAGTTGAATGATCCTATAGACCAGAAAAAAAGGTTTGAAGAGCAAGTCTCGGATCGTAATGCGGGAGATGAAGAAGCTCATATGATGGATCTGGATTTTATCCGTGCGTTAGAGTATGGGCTCCCTCCAACTGCGGGAGAGGGAATTGGAATAGATCGCTTAGTTATGTTGCTTACTAATTCTCAATCTATTCGGGATGTGATTTTATTTCCTCAGTTAAAAAAAGAATCTTAACTAAGTACGATAGAATCTATCTAGGTAGTTTTTTTTTACAAAGCCAGTAAGTACTCATTGTAAATATTTTTTGATAACGTTAAAAATTTGCTTGCGGCCTAAAACCCTTCAACCCCACCACCTACTATCATGTCCTACGAATTATTCGTAAGCATTCGCCATCTCAGTGCTAAAAAATCGCAAAAATTTATTTCCCTTAATACCTGGATCTCAATAGCTGGGGTAGGTTTGGGTGTTATGGCTCTTATCGTGGTGATAGCAGTCATGTCAGGGTTTAGCAAAGATCTGCGTGATAAAATATTGGGAACGAATTCTCATGTGGTAGTTTCAAACATAAATCGGGACATGGTACAAAACTATAATGATATTATCGAGAAAGTGCTTTTTGTCGAAGGGGTTACAGCAGCTGCACCGTTTGTCATGAATCAGGTAATGCTGGTTAATGGAGACAGAGTTTCAGGGGTTGTTGTTCGCGGAATAGATCCAGAAAAAGAAGAGACTGTTTCAGATTTAGGCAAGAATATGATCTTTGGATCGGTGTCGGACTTAAAGCCAAAAGTAAGATTGTCTAAAGAGGCAAAAAAGGGAGAAAAAAAGAATCGAGCTGGGATAATTTTAGGGAAGGAACTTTCACGTAGAATGGGTATTGTGATTGGGGATGTTATATCTATGGTTTCTCCCGTTTCACGGGTTACGCCTGTTGGGCTCATCCCTAAAATGAAACTATTTAAAGTGGTTGGTATATTTGAATCCGGAATGTATGAATACGATGCAAACTTGTCATTCGTTTTATTAAAATCTTCACAAAAATTTTTTTCAATGAAAAATGGTGTCTCTGGAATAGAAATAAGAGTTGCTGATATTGAGCAGGCTGGAAATGTTGCTTCTAAAATCCAGAAAGAATTGGGTTTCCCATATCTTGTTCGTGACTGGATGCATATGAATAGAAATCTTTTCTCTGCGCTTAAGTTAGAAAAAGTTGTAATGTTTATTATTCTAATTCTGATTATTTTTGTTGCAGCGTTTAATATTGTTAGCACATTATTTATGTTGGTAATGGAGAAAGCTAAAGAGATTTCGATTTTAAAGTCTATGGGGGCTAGTTCTAGCAGTATTATAAAAATTTACAGCTATCAAGGCTTAGTTATTGGTCTTGTTGGTACATTTTTCGGTTGTGCTGCTGGATTTGTAATTGTACCCAACTTGAATGAAATTGTTGGTTTTATAGAAACTATATTTGGTATTACTGCGTTCCCGAGTGATGTTTACTACCTTGATCGGATTCCATCCGATATCCAGTATGTGGATTCTCTTTTAATTATTATTTTTTCAGTTGCGATTTGTTTGGTTGCATCGCTTTACCCAGCATGGCGAGCATCAAAACTTAATCTCGTTGAAGGGCTTCGTTATGAGTGATTTGAATTTCAACGGAATCGCTACTCCGCACTTGCTGGAAGCCACGAATTTGCATAAGAGCTTCAAAACATCTAGCCAAGTTATAAATGTATTGTCGGGAGCCAATCTTAAATTGAAAGCTGGTGAAATGCTCGGCATAATAGGAGCTTCCGGAGTTGGAAAGAGTACTTTATTACATGTCCTTGGCGGATTGGATCGTCCGGAAACGGGGCAAATTTTATTCAAAGGTGAGGATATTTGTTCTAAAGAAGATATATATTTAGAGAAATTTAGAAATCAACGGGTAGGATTTGTATTTCAGTTCTTCAATCTACTATCCGATTTTACCGCACTTGAAAATACTATGTTTCCGGCACTAATTGCGAGGGTTGAAAAAAAAGAAGCTCGCAGGACCGCAGAAGAGCTCCTGGTTCAGATGGGGCTCAAGGATCGCTTAAACCACAAACCGAGTGAGCTTTCTGGTGGAGAAAGCCAGAGAGTTGCTTTAGCTAGAGGATTTATAAATAAACCGGATCTTATACTTGCGGACGAGCCGACCGGAAACTTAGATCAAAAGGCAAGCGATTCCTTAATAGAGCTAATTAAATCACTCAATGATAAGCTTCAGCAAACAGTAGTAATTGTAACGCACAGTCAACGAATTGCTTCGAAAATGAACCGTGTTGTTGAACTTGTAAATGGTGTTGTTATCCCGGTAGAAAAGAGTGCTTTTATTTGAAAACATATTTCTGATGAATAAAAAATCAACAGGGGAAACTTGAAAGGTGAATTCATGAACTTGGGTGATATCGCAAAAACGATTAATGGAATGGTCGAAGGAGATTCATCTATAGAGATAACTGGCGTAGGTTCCGTTGAAACTGCAAAAGAGGGGGATATTACATTCGCCAAAGGAAAAAAATTTGTTGATAAACTTAAAAGGTCTAAAGCTTCAGCTGTTTTGATAGGTAGTAAAGAAGAGATTGGTATGAGCCAGGTTATTTCATCCAATCCAGAGTTGGCATTCGCCACGCTACTTGAACATTTTCATCCTCAGCCCAAACCTGAACCAGGAGTTCACTCTTCAGTTATACTTGGAGCTAATGTAGTATTAGGTAAGAGAGTGTCGCTGGCTCCGTTAGTATGTGTAGGTGATAATGTGCGAATTGGTGACGATGTTGTGGTTTTTTCTGGAACAGTAATCGGAGATAACTGTGAACTTGGTAATAATACTCTGATCTATCCCAATGTGACACTTTATAGTAAATCGATTTTGGGCAGTCATGTCATTTTGCATGCTGGTGTTGTAATCGGTTCAGATGGATTCGGTTATGTTGTAGATGAAAAAGGAAGTCACGTCAAAATTAATCAGATTGGTAATGTTGTGATTGAAGACAATGTAGAAATAGGGGCGAACTCTTGTATTGACCGAGCTGCGACTGGATCAACGTTAGTAAAAAAGGGCACTAAAATTGACAACTTAGTTCAAGTTGCACATAACTGTACTATTGGAGAGAATTGCATTTTGGTTGCACAGGTAGGGATTGCTGGCAGCTGTAATCTTGGGCATCATGTTGTTTTAGCAGGACAAGCGGGCCTTTCTGATCACGTCACAGTGGGTAATAATGTAACTCTAGCTGCAAAATCAGCGGCCCTGCGAGACATTAAGGATAATAGCGTTCATGGCGGAATACCCGCTTTCCCATTAAATATATGGAAGCGGAGCATGACGATTTTGCCAAAGCTACCCGACCTAGCTCGTAAGGTTCGTGATTTAGAAAATCGATTAAATGACCTTGAAAAAAAATAGCGGTGACTAATCTGGTTGAAAAGGTTATAAGTTACATTAATCAATAATTTGTAGGTTTGTTTTTATGTTTTGCAATAGATGGGTAACCCTGTGGTTACCTTTTTTTTTCTTAAGTTTGGGAGTCAACTCAAACGCGTCGATGCCCAGTGAAAAAATAGAAAAATACATTGCATTAAAGCTTAAGCGAAATGATCGAGTACTTAGGATTAATGAGAAGTCTATAGGTGATGAAGGGGCAAAATTTTTAGCAAAGTCTCCATTGTTGGAAAGTGTAGAAACGCTAATTATATATAAGGGAGATATCCGAGATGAAGGAGTTCGTGCTCTCGCTGATTCGAGAAAACTTGTTCAGTTGACAGCACTTTACTTGGAAAATAATCATATTACGGATCAGGGAGCTATTGAAATAGCCTCATCTGAAACATTTAAAAACCTTCAGGTTTTAAACCTATATCGAAATAAAATTACAGATAAAGGGGCTAAGGCGATTGCAGAATCTGATACTTTATCCAGATTGACAGAAATCAACTTAAACTTTAACGAGGTTGGGGACGAGGGTACAAAGAGTTTAACAACGTCCGCAAGTTTAAAACAATTAAAAAAGATTGGCTTGGAATACAACAGATTGAATCAAGCTGGAACCGAGTCACTTAAAAAATTTAATATTTTTCAGAGTATCAATGAACTAAAAAATTCTAAACGTATAAATGAAATTGGTAGTTTGATACATGGAGACTTAGGAGTCATGGTGCTTAAGGAGTTTTCTGGTTTCTCAGAACTAGATAATCTAGACCTTAGTGATAGTAACCTAACGGATCGGTCTGCGATAGCTATTGCAAACACAGCTTGGCTTAAAGGCCTTATTTCTCTCAATCTCTCTAGTAATAGAATTACTGATCTTGGGGCCAAAGCTTTGGCAGACTCAAAAAACCTTAGCCAGCTAAAAAAACTTAATTTAAATTTTAATTTTATTGGCAATTTAGGGGCTAAGGTTATAGCTAAATCATCCAATTTAGCTGGTCTTAAGTCTTTAAAACTGGGACAAAACCGTGTGGGTAAGTCTGGCGCAAAAGCTCTTAAAGAGTCAAATACTTTAGTAAATCTTATGCACCCCATTTTCGGATTTTATTGATTTTTTGTTTGTCGTTTTATTAATATTTAATAGTTTAGTTATAAACTTTATATAATTTGATTCTTTTTAGGTTTATTTATGATCCAAATATTGGAGTTTGAACGAGAAATATTTAAGCTGGAAAACCAGATTCAGGAGATGGTCTCGCTTTCCCACATGTACGATAGTGTTGGAGATATTACACATGAAATAGCTAGGCTTCATAAAAAAGTTCGTCACATGAAGCATGATGTCTATGCAAACCTCAATGGTTGGCAAAAGACTCAGGTAGCCCGTCATCCAGATAGACCTTATACACTCGATTATATTAAATATATATTTACAAACTTTATTGAACTTCATGGCGATAGACATGGTGGTTTTGGTCCTTCAATTGTTGGTGGACTGGCTAAATTTGATGATAATTCGGTTTTGGTTATCGGACACCAGAAAGGGAGAAATGCAAAGGAAAAAATTAGACGAAACTTTGGAATGTCTCAGCCTTCTGGGTACCGTAAAGCTTTGCGTCTCATGAAACTAGCTCAAAAATTCAGACTACCAATTATTAACTTAATCGATACGCCCGGTGCCTACCCAGGCATAGACGCCGAGGAAAAGGGGCAATCCGAGGCCATAGCAAGGAACTTGATAGAGACGATAGAAATTGATGTTCCTATAATAGTTGTAATAATTGGTGAAGGTGGTTCGGGAGGTGCACTTGCAATAGGCATAGGTGATCGAATATTGATGCTTGAGCATTCTGTTTACTCCGTAATATCTCCCGAAGGTTGCGCTTCTATTTTATGGGGAGATAAAGACAAGGTATCTCAAGCTGCGGATGCTTTGAGTTTGACCGCACCTAGCCTTATGGATCTTGGCGTGATTGATGAGATTGTTCGAGAACCACTGGGTGGAGCGCATCGTCACCATAAACGAATGGCTATTTTATTAAAAAAATCCCTGCGAAAGAATTTGAAAGCTGTTTCTCAACTCATGCCTGAAGCACTAACTCAAAAGCGTCATGAAAAATTTAGAAAACTTGGTGAAATAGGATTTAAAACTCTCAGTTGAATCAAAATCGCTTTAATCATAGATGCATTTGACTACGAAAAAGTTGAGCATACTCTGTTTTAGAGTTAATCATTTGGTCATGTGTTCCAGATTCTACTAGTTGTCCTGACTTTATCACCAGGATCTTATCAGCTCCTTCTAGCGTTGATAGCCTATGCGCTATTAATATTGTCGTTCGCCCTGCCATCAGTGAAGTGAGGGCTTCCTTTATTCTTATTTCTGTTTCTGTGTCTACGGATGCGGTTGCTTCATCCAAAATCAGAATTGGTGGGTCCTTCAAAAGTGTTCGAGCAATGGCGATACGATGTTTTTCTCCACCGGAAAGTTTTACCCCTCGTTCCCCTATTAAGGTATCGTATCCTCTTGGCAGGCGTTTTATAAAATTATCGGCATTTGCTGCCATTGCAGAATTTCTCATTTGTTCGCTATTGGCCTCTATATTCCCATATAAAATATTTTCTGCGACAGTACCATTGAATAGGTATGGATCTTGAGAAACCATGCCTATTTGTTCGCGTAGATAGGATATTTTGAGATTTTTTACATTATGCTCGTCTATTGTGATTTTTCCTGAGTCAATATCGTAAAAACGGAGTAGAAGTTTTACCAATGTAGACTTTCCACTTCCAGTATGACCTACAAGGGCTATTTTGTTGCCTGATTGAATTTTAAGAGAAAGATTTTTTATAATAGGCTTATCTTTTACATAAGCAAAAGATACGTTTTGGAACTCTATGACACCTCTTATATTGGTGCTAGGTAATACTGCACTGGGAGTTTCTTTTACATCGGATTTTCGGTCAATTATTTCAAACACACGTTCGCCAGAAGCCAATGCGTGTTGCAGCATATGATTTACCGAGTGTAGCTGGTTTATCGGAGTATAAAACAATGCTAGATAACCTATAAAAGCAACTAAGGCACCAATAGTTATCTCTTTGTCATGAATTAGGTCTACCCCATATAGCAATACAAGAGCTGTTCCAAGGGAACCAAGAAACATCATTGCTGGTGAATAAATTGCCCAGAGTGACATCACTCTTAAATTACTGTTACAGTATTCTCGGCTTATTTTTTCGAAGCGAGATATCTCATGCAATTGTCTGTTGAAAGCAAATATTTCTCGAATACCTGAAATAGAATCTTGAAGTCGAGAGTTCATTTTAGCAGCGCTTTCTCGAACTGTATGGTAGAGGCTATGGGCTTTTTTTGTGTATAGACGGGCACCCCATATGAGTAAAGGGATTGGAAGCAAAGCCACCAATGCGAGTTTCCAATGCAAGTAAAATAGTATTATAGTTATTCCGATTAGTGTTAAAATGGCCGTAACCACTTGTTCGACACCATCTATAAAAATTCGTTCAACATAATTAACATCATCATTAATTCTCGACATAAGTTCTCCTGTCGATCTATTTTCAAAATAATTTATAGATAGACGATTTAGAGCTTTATAAATATTCGAGCGTAGGTCGAAAACAATATCTTGTTCTACCCGATTGTTAAAGATGATACGCTGATAGTTTAAAAAATTTCTGGAAAAATAACCCCCTATAAGCCCAAATACGAGCCAGTAGAGCAGTGAAGTTTTTTTTCCATCAACGAGTTCATCAATCATTATTTTGATAATCCAAGGTGGAATTAGATCCAGCAGGGTAGTCAAAATGGCAAAGCCAAGAGTGAGCGAGACGGCTTTTTTATAAGGTTTGATATAACCAAGAACACGCAGAAGTGATTTCATAATTAAACTGGAAGTTAAAGACTTATTTTTTGAACTACAAAACTACGGTTCTCCATGTTATTTTTCGGAGGTACCATTGTCAATCTATCATTAGGTAAAAACTTATTTTAAATAAATTCTAAAATAAGGGTACTTAAATTGACTATTACTTTAAATTTGCCGAAATAAAAACGATTTAATTTTTGTTAGGAGTGATTAATTATGGAATACAGAATGCTGGGCGACAGTAATCTTAATGTATCTGTTATTGGATTCGGGGCATGGGGCATTGGTGGATCTCCATTTTGGTCGAATGAGGGGGATGCGGTATCTGCCCGAGCAATAATGAAGTCGTATGATTTAGGAGTTAATTTTTTTGATACGGCCCCAGTTTATGGATTTGGTCATTCCGAAGAGCTTCTGGGAAAAACTTTGAAACCCTTTCGCGATAAGGTAATTTATGCGACAAAGTGTGGCTTGCGTTGGGATAAAAAATCACTAGGATCTATCACTAAAAATGCAACTCGAAGGTCTATTTTAGAAGAGATCGATCAGAGTTTAAAGCGGCTGGATACAGATTATATTGATCTTTATCAAGTTCACTGGCCTGATATTAATACATCACAAGATGAAACTATGGAAGCCTTACTTGAAGTTCAAGAGAAGGGAAAAATTAAGGTCATTGGAGTGAGTAACTACTCAGTTGAACAGATGAGAGCAGTAATGAAAATAGGTAAAATTGAATCTCTACAACCCGACTATAGTTTACTCAACCGATCTATAGAAAAAGAGGTTGTTTCCTATTGCCAAAAAAAAAAAGTTGGCATCATCGCTTATAGTCCGCTTGCTTCGGGACTTCTTACAGGCAAGTATGATAAAAACTCTAAGTTTAGTGACTGGAGAGGTAAAGGAATTATAGGGTGCTTTTCTGGTTCTCAGTTTGAAAATAATATGGAAAAGGTAGCTAGGCTTAAGGCTATGGGAACATCAATAGGTAAAACATGTGGTCAGATGGCGATTAATTGGGTGGTTTCGCAGCCTCACTTGACCACGGCACTTTTGGGAGTTAAAAATGAGAAGCAGGTGAAAGAAAATATCGAAGGAATTGGCTGGGAACTAGACCCCGGGAGGAAAGAAGAAATTAATTGTATTTTTTCCGTTGATTAGTAGCTCTCGCGATAGAGGAACCGTCGCCTTCAATTCCCATGATACCGTATTCACTTTGGTAGACTCGAAGATATTTTCTTACATCAGCTATACTTTTGACTTGTTTTTGCTTTACGAATGATTCTTCAGCTAATTTCATGTGATTTACTGCTCCAATTCCGTTCCCCATTAAGTGGTGGATCAATCCTGCGAAGTAATGAGCTTTCCCATCCTCAGGCTGTAGCCGGATACTTTCGTTGAAATGTTTAAGTGTTTTATTAAGATCATCGATAATGAAAAAATATAAAGCTATCTTAAAGTGAAGATCGGGGTCATTAGGTAGAATTTTTAGAGCATTTTTATAACGTCCAATAGGATTTTCGATCATAGAAAATTTTCCTGTTTCCTGTCGGAGTTCGTTATAAGCCGAGGCAAAGTTAGGGTCGAGCCGAACTAGTTGACGATAGTGTGGGGCTGCTTTTAAGTATTTTCCTCTTTTCCCATAATGGTTAGCCAAAATACGGTGTGCGGTTACATCATTTGGATCTAATTTAGTAATAATTTTATAGTGTCTTAATGATTTTTGAGTTTCATCTTTTGAGGCATATAAAACGCCTAGCTTGCGATGAGTATTTGTATCCTCAGGATTTAAGCGTGCAAGAATTTTATAGTGACTTAAAGATTTGTTTGTTTTTCCTGATTCTTCATATAACTTTCCTAATTTTCGATGTAAAGAAGAGTTTGATGGGTCTAGTAAGATTATTTTTTCATAAAGACGGAGCGCATCTATTTTACGATGATTATTTTCGTAGGCGAAGGCAAGTTGTTTGAGGGTGTCTAGATCTTTTGGCTGAGTTTTGATAATACTTTCGTAAATATTTATTGCTTTGGACGAGTTTCCCTGAAGGTCGTAGATTCTAGCTAACTTAGTATATGCCTCAGGATCTTTTGGATTAATCCGGATCACTTCTTTAAGGTGTTTTATTGCACTTTCTAATTTGCCAGATTGGGTATAAAGATAAGCTAAGGCTTTGTGGGCTTTCTGATCATTTGGATTAAGCTTGATAGTGATGCGGTAATGTCGGGCAGCATCTTGTTCCTGACCTTTCTTTATGTATAGACTTGCAATTGTGTGCCGTGCGGAAAAATTTTTAGGGTCTATTCGTATAATTTCTTCATATTGTTCTATCGCTTGATCCATTTTCCCAGTTTTTTCATATAATTCCAGTAATTCCCGATGAGCATTTTCATCATTACGGTCAAGCTTGAGAGATTGGTTATAGTATTTGATTGCATTTTTATTATCTTTTAACTTTGCCGTTACATATGCTAGCTCCCTAAAGGCTAGTGCAAAATATGGGTCAAGATCGGTTGCACCTTGGAAGTAGGTTTTTGCTTTTTTTAATTCACCTGTATTTATAAATTCATATCCAAGGCGATAGTGGGCTTTAGGGTCGTCAGGATTTATTTTTAATGCTTCATGGTAATGGTAAATTGCTTCTTTCGTTTGGCCTATTTTACCATAGGCAAATCCAATTCCGGTATGCGCTTCGGCATCGAATGGTTGGACATCTAGTGTTTTTTTATAATGTTGGATTGACTTTTTATATTTCCCAAGTCTCCAATAGTTATTTGCCAGATTAAAGTGTAAGTTTGGATCATGAGGGCGGGATAGAATAATTTTTTTTAACTTCTGAATGTTGTGTTGATATGTTTTTAGGTTTTGTTCTTCCGCGTGTGTGGCAGAGGGGAAAAAGCAAAAAAATGTGAATAAGCTTATATAGAATTTAAATGTTTTTGCTGTAGCCATGGTCTGATAATAAGAAAATTATTAATCAACACCTTAATTATCGGCACAGATGGCCAAAAACTTGATGGGTTTATCGCCGAAACTTATGGATTTTAAAGGGTTTTTTATGTGCCTTTAATCGCTACTTATGAATGCTTTACTTAGGCTTAGAGCTTCTGGTAGTTTTTTTTAATAGCCGACTAAATTGGCTGGTATTTAGCCGGGCTCGATTAATGAGAATCATGGTATGTTTTTTTTGGGGGCGTAATCGTGAAATAGCGTAGTCCATTCGATCTAGAACTGAGAAGATATCGGTTTCATCAATAAGTTTTAACTTTTTTTCCTTTACTTGGAGTTCCAATTCTATATTCGTTGCAAGCTGGCTAATATCATTAAACAAGCGTTGTTCTAGTGAGATGATATTTTTTTCTAAACTCCTCATGTGGGCGCGTTGGAGGACAGAGTTAGAGTAAAGAAAACTCACAAGTAGAACAAATAGGCCAGTATAGAAAAGAATCTTAAGAGTAGTATTTTCTCTTTTTCGCTTTTGAAGACTTTTCTGCACTTCTTCGAGTTCGGCAGTTAGAGAGTCGATTGTTTTAGTCAAAGATTTTTTTTCAAGTTGTTGTGTCTCTTTATTTTCTTCCATAAATTAAAACTCTCATTCAATACAAACTTTTTAGATCGGTAAGTATTCTAGGGTTATTTCATCATTTCTGCTGTTAAAATTCAATAGCTACCAATCATACTTTTAATATACATGTTAATGATACTCTCTCCAGAAAAATAAACTATCAACGTTCCCCCCGCAAGAAATGGTCCAAAAGGAACTTGACTCATGGCATTAAGTTTTTTCCCAGCTAGACCAACCAGTCCAACTATTGACCCCATAAAAGCGCTGAGAAAAATGACTAGAAATACCTGTTTAAGACCGAGTAAAGCACCAACTGCTGCAATAAGTTTGATATCACCACCTCCCATTCCAATGTGGCCGCGAACTCGATAATAAACTTCGGAGCTTAATAGAAGTATCCCTCCTCCAAAAATCAAACCAAGGGAAGATTCTTTTAGTCCAATCAAATAACTTCCCGCTATAAGACCGAATATAATTCCAGGAAGAGTTATCCTATCAGGTATAATTTTGTGCTTAATATCAATAATAGAAATTGTTAAGAGAGCTGGACTAATCACACAAAAGATAGCAAATCTTATCGTCATGCCAAAGTTAATGAACCCAATAAGTAACAACAGAGCGGTTGATATTTCAACTATTGGATAAAGAAGAGAAATTGAAGCGGTGCATTCTCGACATTTACCTTTAAGTAATAGGTAACTAATAATAGGTATGTTGTCCCATGCAGAAATCTTTATTTTGCATGATTGGCAATAAGAACGGGGTGCTATGGTCGATTCATTTTTTGGAAGTCTATGGATGCATACATTGATAAAACTTCCAAGTGCGAGCCCGAGTAATAAAACAGTGATAATATTCAGATAAAAGGGAGTAGTTGTTAAAATATTCATCCCTGAATGGTCTTGGTTGTTTGAGAATCTAGTACTTCTGGATTCTTGTTGGGTGAACCAAAAAGAGAGATTAAATCATCATTTGGAGTATGCGGGACTAGTTGAGTTACTACCTTGTATATAATGCCAGAAGGGAATCCTTTTCGTTCGAGAAAACTTGCTACCCGGCGGCGGTCTTTTTTGCCATTGCTTGACGAGTAGGTTGTAAGTTTTTTTTTCGCACAAGTCATTGCTATTTTGTTTTCATCGTAGTCTTCATAAAGTAATTCAATTGTTTTTTTAATGAGCTTTTTCTCAAGCCCCTTGTTTTTAAGTTCTAGTTCTAGGCGTAACTTCCCTATATTTTTTTTTTCTATTCGAGACTTTCCAAAATGAATTGCAAACCGCTCGTCATTAATATAGTCATTATTTTCCAGAAAGTTAACAGTGTCGCTCACTGCATTTTCAGAGAATTTTTTCCCATCTAAGTAGCGGATGATTTCATTCCGGCTTCGGTCTCTATATACAAGGAACCGAATCGCACGTCTGCGGGCATTTTTTGATTCTTCCTCGTAGGTCATGGAGGTGGATTAAATTAAGTTGTTGAGGTTAGGTCTTTTTTTTCTTTTTTTTCTTTTTTTTCTGGGGTTTCTTTTGCTTCTTTTGCAGGAGATCCTTTTTTTGTAGTTGGCTCCCGGAGAAGTCCTAATTTTTCTCTCAGTTTAGCTTCAATTTCATCGCACATATCAGGATTTTCTATAAGAAATGTTCTCGAGTTTGCTCGCCCTTGTCCAATACGAGTTTCATTGTATGAAAACCATGTGCCGCTTTTGTTTATTAGTTCGTGGGTTACGGCAAGGTCAAGTAAATCTCCTATTTTAGAAATGCCCTGTCCGTATAATATATCAAATTCGCAATCTCTAAATGGTGGTGCGACCTTATTTTTAACTACTTTTACCCTTGTTCTGTTACCAACTATGCTATCGCCATCTTTGATAGCAGCTATTCTTCTAATATCCAGTCGGACTGAAGAATAAAATTTGAGAGCGTTTCCTCCTGTTGTCGTTTCAGGACTGCCAAACATAACACCAATCTTCATCCTGATTTGGTTGATAAAAATTAGGCACGTTTTTGACTTATTAACCACTCCTGCGAGTTTTCTCATGGCCTGAGACATTAGTCTTGCTTGTAGGCCCATGTGTGAATCACCCATGTCGCCATCAAGTTCCGCTTTCGGGACCAGAGCGGCGACCGAATCAACTACAATTACATCTACTGCTCCACTACGAATTAAAACCTCTGCAATCTCAAGCGTTTGTTCCCCGGTGTCTGGCTGGGAGAGTAAGAGGTCTTCAAGATTTACCCCTAGTTTTTCGGCGTACTGAGGGTCTAAGGCGTGTTCTGCATCCAGAAAGGCGGCTACACCTCCAGATTTTTGCGCTTCTGCAATAATATGTAGTGTAAGACTGGTTTTCCCAGAAGCTTCTGGCCCGTATATTTCTACAATGCGACTGCGGGGTACTCCACCCACACCCAACGCAGAATCAAGTGAGATTGAACCTGTAGAAATAACAGAAATTCCTTTTAAGGCATCCGCTTGACCCAGTTTCATAATAGATCCTTTGCCAAACTGCTTTTCTATTTGGGTGAACGCTAAATCCAGCGCTTTCGTTCTATCATCCGACGCCATTATTTTCTCCTTATTTTTTAAGACGGTTTACTCTGGGGTATCTCAGGGTGATTTTTTGCATATGTTATGATGAGGTCTTGATTTTAATATCAACTGCTTTTTTGTTTATAGAGTGAGTGGCGTTAAATGGCAAGGAATTTATTACTTAGATTTCGTATCTTTGCGTTTTGGGGAATAAAACTTTGAGGTTTCCCAAATTAATTATAAAATTCCTCGGGTCCTATCCTTAAAACTTCGCAACTTTGAGGTCCATTGATCTATGGTTTCAATAGTTATCCCTAAAGCATCCGGCCCTGTCTTCTCAGAGGATGAACGGATTAATTTGTACTATTTAAATGAATTATATGCAGATATAGCTCGCTGCGTTTCTTTTCAATTAAACAAAAATCATCAGATTGACATCCCTATTACCTCAGGAGTTTGGGGTGGAACCTACCTTATAGCTGATGATGAAGGAAAATCAAAACGAAGAATCTGGCGGATGTATTTCATAGCTAACCTACCTCAAAATAGTCTACTCGATAAACGCGAAAATATGGAGCATTTAGTTGGCTATTATTACACTTCAATTATTAATGCCTTTCGTCCATATGGATTAGAGCTAGACCTTAATATGTGGGGAGGTCGTTTGCCTTACAGTAATAAAGTAAGACCGAGCTTAACAATGCATATGGTCGATTCTTCACAAAAAATTAACTGGCTCCGTGGATTCTTTATCTGGAATCGTGCTTCTTGGGAAGAATCAATTATTTACGATACTATTCGGAATGTTAAAGAATTTAGAGAAAAGTTTAATATTAAGAAAAATCCGATCATGAAAAGAGATCCTAAGGACATCAAATATTTGCTACAGGATGTAATTATAACTTATCGGACTTTAGAGAACGCTTTTTCATCAGATTTTCTGGAATACGCTCAACCTATTATTAATGAAATAGTAGATCACTTTCTTGTAGGTTTGTTTGATCCGAAGTTGATTCGAGAATCTTTTTTCAAAGTGCGAGAAAATAAGTTAATTTTAGGGTTTGAAGAAACCCTGCAAGGGTATTATTTAAAAGAAGGCTTAAATGTGAGGGGGATAGAAGATTGGCCGATTGAAAAAATAAATTACGTCCCTGAAGGGCTTAAGGAGAAACTTGTTCCTCCCATTAAAAATATTTTCGCGTCCTTTAAATCTAGTTTAGACCGGAAAAACAGCTTGACGTGAGCCAAAATGACTGAGTAATTAGCAATAGTTGTGGGGAAATAATGCGATGGTGTTCCTTAAAAATTAATCACACTAACAATCTGCTTATACCTTCGTTAAAGAATTACACTGGATAGTTATCAAGGTTTAAGAAAACCGATATAATGGCCGATGTGGTTGTTATGTTAAATAATTTTTAATTTTAATGTTAGTTTTTCTCTGATGAGATTTTTTTATTGGGTGTTATTTGAGGTTTTTCTTGCTACTTCGTTAGGTTTTAATCTAAATGAGGCTACTGCTGCTGAAAAATATGGCTATACCAAGATGATTTCAAAAGGGGCAAAGTCTATTGTAAAATCGGCGCCAAAAAAAACTATTAAAATTCTTCCTGAAGAGGAAGTAGACGGGCCTAGTATAAAGGTATTGGTGATCAAGAAGACGGAGGTGAAGTCACTAGTAGACTCAATTAAAAAAAACTACAATTCATATACTGGCATAAATCGTTACGAAAGAATCGATAAAGCTTCTTCTAGTACTAATAAAGGTCGATTAAAAATTAAATTAACACGTGATATTGACCCAACTATTAGTTTTACAGACAAGCCTTTGACTTTAGGCGGCAAGGGGTTTAGTACTTCGGTGTTTAAATCTGTTAACCAAGATCTGCACTTTTCTTTTAATGAACATATGGAGGAGTCGCCTGTTTACGAAATTGATAAGGAAGATAAATCAGGCAACTTGGGCTCAGACTTAGAAGGATCTCAAAGTAAAAAATTCTTAATTTTTCACGATAGCGGTTCGTTTTTTGGTCGAGAGCCAGCTGTTTTCTTGGATCCCAAACCAAAACAATTTGTTAAACAACAAGAAGAAGCTTTTGAAAAAATAGAGCCAATTTCAGAAACTAGGGTTCATTTCGATCAGAATAAAAACGTAATCTTCCATCTCAATCCTGCCGAGAAACCATTGGATTTGATTCGTGATAATTCTGCTCTTTTGAGGCATGATTATCAGACTTTAACTTCTGATAGTCCTTAGTAATAAAGACTGTGAAAATAGTTTTTAGAATTTAAGTTAGGGTACTATAACTCTAGTGTTGCTTTTTTGAGGTGACGGGTTCTGATTTTTCCAGAGGAGTTGTTGTAAGGAATTGCTTTTTCTCGGATTGTTCAATACCTCGATACCAATAAAAGAAAACCCAGAACCCGATGACAAAGGCTAGTAATAGTATCTTGCGAATTATGCTTGTGGGGCGTCCTGCGTTCTTCGGCAACATTTTTGTCTTTTCTTTCTACAGTATCTTACACTTTGCTTTTGACCAATCGAGCTCAACTTGCTTATTTTTTGCCTAAACTAAAAACAAGTCAAGTCATATCTTACTAGGTCAGGAGGATTTTGCGCAACGGAACCCAAAGCTATTATTTCTAACTTCAGGGGTAAAAAAACTTCGATTGAATGTTGGGGCACTTAGACCACATCCGTAGGATAAACAGTCAAACCACGACCCGCCTTTAAGTACTCGTTTGTCTGTGCCATACTCACCGCGATTTATATTGTTTCCTGGATGCGGAAGATAAAAACTGTCAACCCACTCCCATACATTTCCAGACATGTCATATAATCCATAAGGACTTTTACCGCGTGGATACGAACCAACAGGTTCTGTGCCGGTAGAGCCTTTGTAAGGATGATTTGACTTATCTATAGCCCAAGTATTGCCCCAGGGATAAATATTTCCACTTTCGCCACGTGCTGCTTTTTCCCATTCCTGTTCAGTGGGAAGTCTTTTACCTTTCCATTTGCAATATTCCTTAGCATCGTACCAATTAACATAAATTACAGGGTGGTTTTTCTTATTTTTTGGAACTATTCCATTAGACCAATGATAGGGAACTTCACGCTTTGTGTTGCGAGTGAATTTTTCGTATTCTGCGTTAGTTACTTCGTAAAGATCGATATGAAATTGATCTACTGACTCAATATGCTCTGGCGCCTCATCGTCCCACCTTTCATTAGAGCCCATGATGAATTTTCCTCCAGAGACTAATACCATTAAATCAGTATTCACTAGGTTATCGTCTTGTATCCTAATACTTTCTTTAGCAGCCAATAAATGCGAGGCTGGGTATTTTTTTGTGTCAGGTAATAAAAATTTGGATTTGGGTTTGATTGTGATTGTAGAGTTTCTTGATGAAGTAATTTTTTCAGGTGAGGTAAATGGGGAAAGAGCAAGGTTGTCCACTCCAACGTGGCATTGCTGACATTCTGGCTGTAGAGTGCGGTTTTTTTTTGCTAAGGTTAGATTTTTGGCCTTGTGGCACGCGGTGTCACATTTTAATATATGAGGATATTCTCCTGCTATCTCGAGCGTAATGGGATTTGTTTCGTAAGCTAGCAGTGTAAGCGGGCTTATCAACAAGAAATTTATCAAAACGATCGATTTTAATCTATATTTTATGCAGAGATTCACAGTTCGTAATGTGCTGTTGGTCTTTATCGATGGTTATGGTGAGGAATCATAACTAGTTCGACAAATATTATCAAGGTATAGCTTAGAGAGTCAAATACTCTTAAGGTAAAGTTTATTATGTATGAATGGCAAGTGATAGAGGATGAACCCAAAGACGGTGAGTCAAATATGGCCATAGATAGAGCAATTTTAGAGTCTTGTGGATTAGGTGCGATTCCGCCAACACTTCGATTATATAGTTGGAAGCGCCCTACACTGTCAGTTGGTCATGCTCAAAATTTTGCTAAAGAAATTGATGTTAATCTTTGTCGGAAATTGGGTATACAGATAGTGCGGAGACCAACAGGAGGGAGAGCATTGCTGCATCAACATGAAGTCACTTATAGCTTTACGGCTCCTATCCCACATCCGAATTTTCCATCTTCACTATTTGGCGCTTATAAAACTGTTGCTGAAGCATTGGTTGAGGGACTTAAGGGAATAGGCGTCAAAGACCCTATTTTAGCATCTGGAAGGAAAACAGATAAGGGCAGGGATCCTTTTCACTCGCCTTCATGCTTATCCAGTAGTAATCATTTCGAAATTGAAGTGCAGGGGGCTAAATTAGTCGGGAGTGCTCAGCGGCGAACAAAGAGAGCATTTCTTCAACATGGTTCAATTATTCTTGATCTTGATAGGAATCTTTTGAATTCTTTATTTAAATACGTGTCAGACGATTGTCGAAGTAGATCAATGGATATATTAAGTAACAAGGTTATTACTTTGAATGAATGCCTTGGAAAGGATATGGCATGCAAGGAGATTTTTCAGGCGCTTAAAAATGGATTTTCACTGGTCATGAAAGGAAATTGTAAATCTGGGAATATAAATTCTTTTGAATCAGTTAGAGGTTAATCTGATTCATATTCGATTAATGATATTGTTGCTTAGTTTGTGCCCTCTAAAATAATTAATGCACCACCAAAACAGCTTATGCAAATAAATATAAAAAATTTTCCTATAGTGCGGTTTTATTCGATAGTTTGGAATGCTCTTTTTCATGGGCAAAAGTTGTTCTTTCAAAGACTCGCAGGAACTTTACTAATGATTTTTTTAATCAACCTTATTTTTGGTTGTTCAAAAAAACGTGGCATTGCAAACCAACCATCACAGCAATTTTTTCAAGACGTCACCACAAAGTATCTTCCGACGAGCAAGTTCCCTCTTCAGGGAGTTACTTTTGCTAGAGTAGATAGAAATAGAGGTTCCGACTTAGTTTGGTTTGTTCCCACTCCAAGTAAAGGGACTAAAATTAAAGTTCTTATCAATAAGGGCTCTAGTGGAATAGGCCGTGAGAAAGGGGATAGTAAAGTTAAACAAATTCCTGGAAATATTCGTTCTTTAGCCAAAGGAGATATTGATAGGGATGGTGTGGATGACCTAGTGTTAATTACCGCTCATCAAAAAACAGAATCTGCGAAGATACTCTTTAATAATGGTAAAGGATATTTTTACTCTCGATTCGAACTCAAATTACCCTCTATTAGAAAGGGTATTAAGAACATAGATCTGTTTGATTTGGATCTAGATGGAGATGTTGATTTTTTGTTCACTGGAAGAAAATTATTGGAAGAAAATGGAAAAATTAATAGAAGACAAGGCCAAGTATTTATCAACATTGGCGGAGGTCAGTTTAAAGATGAGACTAATCTTCTTTGGCCTGAGTTGCCCTCAGGGATTATGAGCACAAGCATTGCAGACTATAACCAAGATGGTTATCTAGATGTGTTTTTAGTTTATGGTAATTCGCAAAATCGACTATTAATAAATAATGGGGTGGGTAAGTTTTTTGATAAGACAGATTTGTTGCTTCCAAAAATTATAGACAAAAGTACTCACGCTGACTGGGCTGATTTTGATCTTGATGGTGATAATGATTTGCTTGTCACAAATAAGGCGATAGCAAAACGTTATCTAAGTTATTCTGATGAAACATGCTATTTTTTAGAAAATGATGGATCCGGACGGTTTGTAAAAAAATCAAATAAAATACTTCCGGGCGTGCCTGCGTATCGCGTATATGTTTTGGATGCCAATGGAACAGGTATTCCAGATATAATTATACTTACTGAAAATGGAGTACGCTATTTAGTTGGAGAAGAGAAATGGGGTTATTCTATGGAGACAAAAAAACGATTTCCAAAAACAAGTCATGTCAGAGAGATGACTTTTGGAGATATTAATGGAGATGGCTTCCTCGATATACTGGGCCTTGTTGGGAAAAATAATAATCCTAAGTTATGGTTAAATAGAGTTAAATAGAATTTAATCACTCAATATTTTAGTGTTTGAAGGTGCTAGGTAGTAACATAGCGATTGATGTATAATTTTTTTGACAATTTTTTATTTAGTAAGGTTCTTATGTCATATTTTAAAAAACTTACCTTTTTGAAAGTTCTGACTACTATTGCATGGGCAGATGGCGAAATCACTCAGTCTGAATTAAACATTCTCAAATCTTTTTACAGAAAGTTCAACTTGGATAAAGATGAACTTGCCGAGCTAAGGCATTACATTGCAGCCCCTGTTTCAAAGGAAGAACAAACGGAACTGTATGACAAGTTAATCACAGAGTTAAGTTCTGAAAGTGAAAAAGAAGAAATTTTAATGGCGTTAGAATCCATGGAGCAGGCAAGTAAACGAGTGGGAAGTGAAGAAAAAGAACTAGTGAGCCAATTTCGTGACTTGCTGAAGAAGCCATCGGTTACTAAAAGATCATTTGGAAAAATTCGCAATTTACTTTCCCAAACAATTTTTTATCATGCGCGTGATAAGGACTTAGAATTAGAAAAATACTTCAAGCGAAAAGTTCTTAAAAAGATAGAAGTGAAGACAGTAAGACGAGGAGTAAAAATGAAGCTCCAGGAAGATAAATTATATTTCATTTGCCTTTTTGGAGCATTGATGGCTTTGGTTTCAAAAGCTGATGGTCATTTCGATGATTTAGAAAAAAAATTTTTTAAAAAAGAGTTGTCTAATTATTTCAATTTTAAGGATAAAGAATTTAAGATTTTGCTTGAGGTGACTTTAGAATTGATTGACTGTGGTTTTGATTTTTACGAAGTAACATCAGAGATTAATAATTTAGTGACCTATAACGAAAAAGTTGGTATTGCTAATTGCTTGTTGACTATTGGCGCTGCTGATGGTGATCTTTCTCACGAGGAACTGGAAGAAATTAGGCGGATTACTAAAGCTTTACGTATTCCTCACAGAGTATTTATTGAAGCTAAGATGAAAGTTCTTTCTCGTTTGAGGAGTGCTTAAGCTGAATAGCAGTTTCGTAGTCTTGGTAAAGTGTAATATAGCCAAAATCTTCTATTGCAAGTCATCACGATATCTTAAATGGCCCCAGAAAATAAATTTATTGGAATTTTATTCGAATGTTGCAATATTTATAGGCGCATTTATGTCAATAGGGAAAAAAACGCTTATGAAGGTAAGTGCCCCAAATGCAATAGAGAAGTTAAAGTGAAGATTGGAGCAGAGGGCACAGAGTCACGTTTTTTTTCAGCACAATAATACTTTGGTTGTTATTTTTTAAAATTTTTATTTTTAGAGAGTATCTTAACTTGATTCAATTAAAAGGGAATCGATTCTAGCGCGATACTCATAAGACGTGAGGGGAATAATCCGATTAAAATAATAGCTATTGAACTTAAAGCAATGATTCCCCCAATACCTCGGTGTACAACTACTACTTCTTCTTTCTCGTTCTCATGGAAATACATCAGGACGATGATTCTTAAATAAAAATAAACTGAAACGACGGTGGCAATTACTGCTGCGATGGTGATTAGTATGTACCCTTCTTTGATGGCAGCCATAAAAACGTAAAGTTTTCCAAAAAAACCAGCAGTTGGAGGAAACCCAGCAAGAGAAAGCATAAATAAGCTCATAGCCCCAGCAATTAATGGGTGTTTTTTGGCTAGCCCTTTGAAACGAAAAATAGAATTCCCTTCTTTACCCTCCCCCTCCATTATAAAAATAACTGAAAATGCTCCGATGTTCATGAACAGATAGACATAGAGGTAAAAGATTAAGCTTGCTATTCCATCCTGACTGTTAGCAACGATACCTATAAGCAAATAACCCGCATGAGCGACACCTGAGTATGCTAGCATTCGCTTAACGTCATCCTGGAAAATAGCCGCAATGTTTCCTACAAGCATCGTTATGACTGATATACCGAACATGAAGGGCATCCATATATTATTTAATTCTGAAAACGCCGTAAAAAAAATTCTTGCGATCAGTGCAAATGCGGCAGCCTTAGTGGCAACTGACATAAATCCAGTAATGGGAGTAGGCGCCCCTTGGTAAACATCTGGCGTCCAAGAGTGAAATGGTACAAGTGAGATTTTGAATGCAAGACCAGAAAATAACAGCCCCATTCCAATATATACAAGGGTATTACGACTGTAAGGGTTTGCGCACTCGCCACTTTCATCACAATGCAAAAGCTGCCCGATAAAACGGATTTCTGTTGTACCAGTACCTGCATATATTAGAGCCATCCCATAGACTAAAATTGCAGAAGCGAATGCACCTGTTAGAAGGTATTTTACTGTTGACTCTTGCGAAGCCAGGGTTGCCCATTTCAGTTCAGGAGCGTTTGTTGGGCTCTCTTTGCCGGTACCGTGTTTAGCTGAAAAACCGCAAAGGATGTAAAGAGAAATGGAAAATATTTCGAGGGAGATAAATGCAGTTATTAGATTTCCGGACTTTGCTAAAAACATCATCCCCACAACGGTCAGAAGTATTAGAGCAAAATATTCAGATTTATTTTCGTGGTTAGAGTGTGGATATCTTGATGCCCCAAGAACTGCATACGTTGCCATGAGTAAAAAAATGATATTAAATCCTTGCCCAAATTTATCGTGGATTAAGGACTTGCTAAACATGTCCGGTTGGAGGCTGTTCTCTATAGTTGGGGCACTTCCCCATAATGCCAATGAAAAGAAAAAAGAAATAGCAATGCCTACTAGTGTTGCTTTGGCTAGGTACTTATTTGCATTAAACTGTTCTTTTAGACCAATTAATAGCAGAAAAAGTGCTGTGAAGAATAACGTAAACTCAGGACTTAGAGCTGTCCATTGCATATCTTCGTAATTGATTTTAAATTCCATGTCGGAACTCAAGGTGGAGGCTTGTGAGACTGAAAAAAACGTACTTAACTATACTTGTTAATTCAAATACGTCTTTGTAGAGTATTTTATCAATTTTTTCAAGTTAATGTTTGTATGTATTAGTTTTTAGCTATGAAGGCATATTCAAATCCCGTTATCAGATAAAAAAATATCCAATTAAGTCCTTTACTTAGGAGGTAAGACAGTTAAGAAGGTGCTTGCCTAGTTTTTAAAGCTAGACTTAAACGATTTGATTATCTTTAAGGTGTTACCGCCTCAAAAGTAAACATGTTACTAGCTTATGCATAATTATCTCTAGGTACTTTTTTTATTTTTTATTTTTTATTTTTTATTTTTGGGTATGCTTGACCTGACTCTAGTAAAACCCATTTTTCAGAAGTGTCTCCCAAAATTAAGTCTAGGTAATCGTTTAATTGGACCAGCTTAATGGTGTCGAGCGGAAGCCTAAGTCGTAGAATTTTTTTTTGGTGTCGTCCTTTAAGTGAGATAAAGTTTCCTTCAATTTTTTTAACTAAAAAAATATCATTAAGTGTAGTTTGAATAGCAGGTGGATCTTTAAGGACGCGAGATGACTCACTATCGAGTAATTGGCTAAGCTTGAGGCACCGCTCTTGATTGCTGCACAGTTGTTTTACCAGTTGTGAAATATTTTTATTTGTAAACCCATGAGGAACCTTCTTTTTGTCTAGCCAGTTAAAAAAAGAGTAGATATCAAAAAGAACATGATTGATTTCAGCTTTTTCAGTAATGGAGTTAAAGGGTAGGTAAGCTATAATAAAATGGCTGAGATGTGATGGTTCAATATCACATGGATCTGCGATTAAACGCAATGTGCCTCCCTGCGCCTCGTTTTCGAGCTCGCATTGTATTAAACTTGAATGAAGAAGAGACAAACTTTTTCCTAATTCAGGCGTTAGATCCTCCTTGCTAGATGAAGAAGGATTTTCCTTGGCATATTCGTTCATCAACTCGTACAAAGTCATGAAAGCGTCCTCTTTACTATTCAGTTTTGGTAAAACATTCTTTGAGAACTTTTAAGCAGCGGGTGAAGTCTTCATCCTGAATATTTCCCATGTTGGCGATTCTAAAAATTTTTTGATTAAATAGACCTTGCCCTGCGTAAATGATGAATCCATTTTCTTTTAGTTTACCATGGAGCCAGTCATAAGAAATCCCATTGGGAAGTTTTAGTGCCGTTAGACAGTTGGACTGAAGATTCTCCGATATTAAAAACTCAAGGCCAATTTCCTTAAATCCTTTGCGTAAGTTTTGAGCTACTTTTCGATAACGCTCTATCCGTCCATCTACAGTTTCTTCTAGCAATTCCTCAAGTGCAGTATTTAAAGCATAATGTGCTTGTATTGCTGGAGTGAAGAGTGTATCACCTTGATCCTGAGCCTCTAGGTGTTGCGTAAGTGCAAAGTAAATTGAACGAGCAGGTATGTCTTTTATCCGAGAGAGATCTTTTTTTCTATGAAGAACAAAGGAAACACCAGGTAAGCCGTGGATACACTTGTTAGCAGTTCCAACTGCAAAATCGATAGGAGATTGCTTGAAGTTAATGTTATCTCCTCCTAAACTACTTATGCAATCTATAACTAGCCTCTTGTTATATTTTTTTGCCAGCAAAGTAATTTCAGAGAGCGGGTTCAGAAGGCCAGTTGTTGTTTCATGATGGACCATGGCAATTACTTCAATTGAAGAATTTTTTTGTAAAGCTTGTTCAACTTCGTTTAGTTTTGGTGTCTCACCCCAGTTATAATTTAATGTATGTTTTTTCATTCGATAGGCATCGGCCATTTTGCTTATACGCTCGCCATATGCACCATTTTGAATGACTAGTATTGATCTCTCAGGAGTAAGACACGATGAAACTGCCATTTCAAGAGCTGCGGTCCCAGACCCAGTTATTAAAATAGCCGAATACTCCTCTTTGATATCAAATGCTTGTAGTAGTTTATTGCGAATAGACCACATTAGATCTGAAAACTCAGATTCGCGGTGACATAAGTCTCCACGGAGTTGGGCATCTCGGACTTTATCGGTTACGTTGACCGGGCCCGGGTTCATTAGGATCAATTTTTTCATAATATTTTCTGCATCACAGAATCAGTTTATAACAAATGGAATTGTAGTCTAACCTAGGACATGGAGAGGAGGCAAAACTTTATAATACCTATAGGATTTTTCTAAAATGACGATTGAAAATTTTTCACCCCCCTTTTATACTCAATTTAATGATTAGCTTATTTCAATTAATAGTTAGTTTGCTATTCTTTAAGATCGGTATAGCTACAGCCCACGCCAATTATTCAGAATTGTCCATCCCTCAAATTAAATATAAAGAGGGACTCTCTAACCCTCATCCAACAGCCATTGATAGCTTACTGAGTCAGATTGAGCGTAGAACTTCTATTGAAACGAACCGTGGATTACCTCACATAGCGTTATCGGACTCAAACCTCTATCAATATCCCTTGATCTATATGGCTGGTGGTGACGAATTTGAGATGTTTTCTGCTGAGGAACTGCAACGGCTTAGAAACTATTTGAGTTATGGCGGATTTCTATTTGTAGATGGTAGTTCCTCCGATGCAAATTCAAAATTTGATATTTCAGTTCGTAAAATGATTGGTGCACTATTCGCACAAGTCCCTTTAAAGAAAATTCCACGAGATCATTCGATTTTTCGTTCTTTTTATTTAATTAATCGAGTGTCTGGGCGAAAACAGGTTAGTTCATATCTGGAAGGAATCAGCATCAAAGGAAGAACGGTTCTCGTTTATTCCACTAACGACCTTGGAGGCGCTTGGGCAAGAGGTAGGTTGGGGGAGTGGACACATGACATTATTGGCGGGGGTAGAAGGCAAAGACAACTTGCAATAAGGCTTGGAGTTAATATTGTCATGTATGCCCTTACGCTAGACTATAAAAAAGACATGGTGCATTTGCCTATTATCCTTGAACGATTGAAGAGACATCAGTTGCCATGAAAATTTTGACTGAGTTGTTTAATCTAGATCCAGATCAGTTTAATGACGCTAGTCTAAGTTTAGCAGCAAAAGATCTGTCTTCTAGGTGGGTATTAATATTTTTTGCTGTTTTTATGGCTTTATGGTTTTTTTGGACGAGTTTAAGTCGAATAAATTCACCGCTTCGCAAAGCCTTCATAATTAGTCTCCGAATGATTACTTTTTCATTAGTTGTATTTATTATTTTACAACCAGAACTAGAATTTAAAAAAAGCCAAACTCTTAAAAATAGAGTTGCTATTTTAGTTGATGATACTAAGAGCATGTCTATCAAAACATTCCCCTCGGAAAAAAAGCGCATCGATTTTGTTCGCCAGACCTTTGAAAAAAATCAAGGTGTATTAGAGAGTTTGTCTAACATTTTTAAGCTCGAGTATTATTTAATATCGGATCAGATAGAATCAGTCTCTCAAATTGATCTAAATGAGTATCATAGTCCAAAAAAAATAAATACTGACTTTGAAACTGTGTTTTCTCAGCTTAAAAACCGCTATGACAGCAAATCCCTTCAAGGTGTTATGTTGTTCTCAGATGGAGCGGACCTTACAATGAAGCCTGAAACGATTTCTTCTGAAATGTCAGCTCTCCTTTCGACTTTTAGAGAGCCAGTTTATAGTTTTCAGGCAGGGAGTAATCATATGTTCAAAGATTTATCCATTGAAGAAATTGATTCAGCTGATTTTGGTTTTGTTTACCAACCGATACGTTTGACTGTTATTATTGGTGCTTCAAATATGGGTAATAGAAATATACCGCTCGTTCTCAAAGAGGGGAATAAGATACTCCTTTCTAAGGTTGTGGAGATTAGAGAGGGGAAAAACCACTATCCAGTAAAATTGGAATTCGCTCCAAATAAACTAGGCAAACATATATACTCCCTTACTCTTCCTCTCTTTGAGGGTGAGTCGGTTGCCGTTAATAATAGAAAAGACTTTCAGGTTAAAATTATTCGTGATCGTATACGCGTTCTTCATTTGAATGGACGGCCATCGTGGGACTCTCGTTTTCTACGGCAAGTTTTAGCTAACCACCCGAAAATTGATTTGCTATCTTTTTTTATTTTGCGGACACTGGATGACGATGTGGCTTCATCGACTTCCGAATTAAGTCTCATTCCGTTTCCAACTAACCTCTTGTTTAGTGATTATCTTAATTCATTCGATCTTATCTTGTTTCAGAACTTTAGCTATAAACCATTTATAGATAAAGGGTATCTCGCTAATATAAAAAATTTTGTAGAAAATGGAGGCGCGTTCGCCATGATTGGAGGCGACCTTTCATTTCAGGGTGGTAGTTATGCACAAACCGAAATTGAGCAAATTTTGCCAGTAGAATTAAACGCTACGTCGCAGCCATTTAAAAATGAATCTTTTAATTTGCAGTTGGAAAGGACTCCATCTCGTCATCCAATACTTCAACTTGAAAAAGAACCAAGTGCTAATGGTGAAGCTTGGGGAAATTTGCCAGAGCTTAACGGCATAAATATAGGGCTCAAACCACGCAATAATTCGAATGTTTTAGCGTCGTTTATAAAAGGCGGTGTCAAATACCCCGTATTAGTTACTGGCCGTATCGGTAAAGGGAGGAGTCTTGTTATAGCAACTGATTCTTTGTGGAACTGGCACTTTAGACAGGTAGGAGAAGGTGGGAGCGGCCGCCATTACAATAGATTTTGGAACAATCTTATTAGCTGGTTGATCGATGAACCAGAGACACGGTTGTTGAAGTTAGAAACGTATAAGGAGCGCTATGGAGAAGAAGAAGAAGTCTTGCTTCATGTTTCTGCATTGAAATCAAACTACGATCCTTATTTTGGAGCGCAAGTACGATTGACCATTAGGGCGCAATCAGGTGATATTAAGAGGAAAATAATTAAGACTAATGAGGATGGAGAAGCTTCGCATCGATTTATTCCAAAAGAAGAAGGATTTTACTCGGTTAAAGCCGAGATAGAAATAGGCAAACGTAAGTTGGAAGAAAAAACGGGGTTCTTGGTCTTTAGTGAAACCGCTGAGTTCCAAAAACCCCGAGTTAACGAAACTTTATTGAAAAAAATAGCAGAAATTTCTGGAGGTTTTTATGAAGTGTTGACGGAAAAAACGGATCTTTCAAAAACTAACTTTAAAAATCCAAAAATTGAAATTAAGACAAGTAGCAAGCATGTCACTCTATGGGACAATTGGTGGGTATACGGCCTTATTTTAAGCGCTCTTTCCCTCGAATGGTTCGTTCGACGTAAATCAGGCCTCAGTTAAAAAAGGTATTATTTAAAGAAAGTTAGAAAAATAAATTACTAGCTATCGCCAATTTTGGAGCTTCATTTTGCATGGTCGAAAAAATACGGTGCAATATTAATCATAAATAATTTTGTTAGGAAGAAAGCGGTTTGTTTGATTTTAAGGAATTTCTCAATTGAAAATATAACAAACCTCCTGTAAGATCAGTGTGTTAAGGAAATTATTTTAATTGCCTGCCAAGTTGTTTTTAATTTATTGAACCGGTTAGTTTAATGTCTCAGTCAGCTTCAGAGAAGCTATCTCTTAAAATCTGGGTACGAGACCGCATTTTATTTTTAGCGCTCGTTATATTTTTTGTTGGTGCGGCGTTTTATATTGGTGCTGGAAAGTTTTTAGACCCTCATAGCGAGTGGCTTCACCCTATTAAAGAATTTTCCCTTTTGTTTGCACTTATTGGTGTGGTTTCTTTAGGCTACGAATTATTTCTTCGTGAGTTGACTTTTCGCGAGTACAAAAATGCATTAGAAGAAATTGTTAACCCTGATGCTGTTCGCCTTGGTATAGAGGGGATTTATAAAAACAGGTCTGAATTGGGGCGTTCTATTTCTTTTGAGAATTTATTTCGGAAGGTAGAAAAAGAATTATTTGTAGGAGGATCTTCCCTTCTTTCCATAGCAACTTCCAGTGCAGAGTTGCTCAAGAAAAAAGTTTTAAGTGGAGTTGATGTCCGATTATTACTTATGGATCCCAGCTCACATGTCGTTGAAATAATCACTCAACAGGGTAAAGGCAGAGCAACCTTCCTAAATGAAATCCGCACATCTCTAATGCTACTTCAAAAGATTTCACACGAGATTGACAGTGAACCTGGTTACCTTGGTCGTGGAAAACTTACTGTACACACGTATGATTGTATTCCATCACACTCTTTTATTTGTTTAGATGAAGGAAGTTTGAAAGGAAAAATAGTAGCTGATATAGGTCCCTATCTTGGTCGTTCAACGCCGCGTCCTAGTATGGTTGTTGTCAATAAAAAAAACGGGATTTATGACTATTGGAAGAGTATGGGTGATGTTATGTGGCAGGAGAGCAGTTTTTTTGATCTATCGAAGGATGACTTGTTTGGTACTCAAGCTAAAGCCTTTATGTTTACCAGTGGGGAGAATACAGAGTATTACGAACAAGCTACTGACAGTTGGAAGAAGTCATCCATTTGCAAAATGAATAAAAATTGGAGAAGCATTAAAGGGGGTCAATGGATATGGGTTGCTGAGTCTGCGACACCAGAAGAAATCAAGACAGGAACCAAGAAACGCTTCCGGCTACTTTTTAACTTACCTTCCGATTGCCGTGGCGAATGCGTTGTAAGAGCGGATTTGTTTTTGCGGTCCAGTGATGAATGTCGTCTTAATGTTAATGATGTCAGTATTAACCAAGCTTATGGGGGAGCATCATATTCCGAACCTTTCATCATTGATGTAGGAAGCCACTTAAAAGGCGGAGAGAATGAGATATACTTTGAGCTCATAAGCTTTTCTAGACCTGACTCGGAAGAAGTCCAAGATAGTCTTGCAGGTCTTATCTATCGTTTGCATTTAGAATATAGGGAGTAAGTTTCTATTCGATTATCACCTTTGCTCACTTACATTCATTTATTGAGTATTGTTGATTTTGTGAAATTAGATAAGGGTCTGGCTTTTTCGGTCAACTGAAATGATATTAAACTTTAGCTTTGATAATAAATGTTTAAATTTCGAATTCCCCTTTTACTACAATAGCTTAACTATTTGTGCCCAGCTGTGCTGAGGTTATTATTGACAGTGTAAGGAAGGCTGATATAATCCCGGCTTCAATGAGTTTACCGCGTTTAAGTGGGTTTTTTTAGATAATAACTATAATCATTTTGGGCCGATGGGGTTATCCGGGGGAGTTAGTTTGCATTGGCATTCGGTGAATCTGTTATGCAGGAATATTTTTTCATATCACTGGTCGCAGTTTTCGCTTTGGTGCTTGTCGGAGCTTTGTTAGCTTTATCTACAATCCTGGGCCCTAGGAACCCCTCCCCGCAAAAGTTGATCCCCTATGAATGTGGTGTGGTCCCTAAGGAAGAAGCCAAGGGGCGCTATCCAGTCCGCTTTGCTACAGTAGCAATGTTATTTATAATTTTTGATATTGAGGTGGTGTTCATGTACCCATGGGCGGTATCACTGGGACAGCTAAAGTTATTTGGGTTGATTGAAATGCTAGTTTTTATTTTAATTCTTGGTGTTGCTTACGTCTACATTTGGGGACGAGGAGGATTGGAATGGGATTGATAGATCAAGCGGTCGATGCTTTAGAGAATGAAGTAAATAATTTAAAGGCAAATGTTCAAGATGCTGTGGAGGCGATGGATTATGAGTACTCGGGCTCCCTATACGACAC
>JABHTG010000120.1 GCA_018697205.1 Nitrospina sp.
GGTTCTATAAAAGAAGGATGATTGTGACTTTCAATTTTAAATACAACTGCAACTCCATCTCCAATATCAACCACCCCTGCATTTTCCCCTGGCCCTTGCAATACCCGTGGGCCAGTGGTTGGGAGTTTCCTTAGATAATAGCGAGAGCTTTTATAACTACAATGCTCACTCCACATTACAGAAAATATGCCTAACTCAGTAAAATTTGGTTCTCGGCCAAGAAGGTCCTCAATACGACTAAATTCCTCAAGGGTCAGTCCATGCTGGCGCACCAGATCCGGAGTAATCTCAATAGAATTATTATTTTTCAAAGTAAAGCTCCACTTTCCAGAGATTTAATTGCTGATTTAAAAATGAGCTGACCATCAAGGTTTGACCAAGCTGGATCAGCACATCGTTCAGGATGTGGCATTAGACCCATTACATTTTTATTTTCACTCACTATGCCTGCAATATTGTCAACTGAGCCATTCGGATTATATAGATCGGTCACTTCCCCTTCGGGACCACAATAACGAAACACAACCAGTTGATTGTCTATTAACTTACTTAATCCGTCAGGGCCAATGAAATAACTTCCTTGATGATGAGCTATGGGAATAGCCAATACTGTTTTTTTTATATATTCGCTACTGAATGGGGTAAAAATATTTTCTACTCGAACAGTCACGGTCTTACAAATAAATTTCTGCGTATGATTTTGAATAAGTGCACCAGGAAGAAGCCCTGCCTCTAAAAGGACTTGGAATCCATTACAAATTCCAAGAACCATTCTTCCGGAATTAGCAAACCGAACCACTTCTTTCATGATACTTGAAAATTGCGCGATGGCTCCCGCTCGCAGATAATCGCCGTATGAATAACCTCCTGGCAATACAATGAGATCAAATTGAGAAAGGTCTACATCACCTTTGTGCCATATCCATTCAGTATCTAATTTAAAAACGTGCTTAAGGATATGAAAACAATCATGATCGCAATTGGAACCAGGGAAAACGACTACGCCACACTTCATAAGTCAGCTTTCGAGGAAAATTTAAGTTACCTTTTAAAGTTCATTTCTAAAAACATACAAAGCGAATTAAGCTTGGTAAATAATCACTCTGCTGTTTCTAAAGTAAACCGGTAGGATTCAATAACCGTATTTGCAAATAGCTTTTCACACATCTCCGCAACTCTGTTTTCAGCTTCTTCACGAGAAACTCCATCAAGCTTCAACTCTAAGTATTTTCCCATTTGGATCTCAGACACCTCATTATATCCAAGGTTTTTTAAAGTATTATGCACAGCTTTGCCCTGAGGATCTAAAACACCATCTTTAAATATAATATGAATTTTAGCTATCATTTCGGGGGAGATTATCACAAAACTCAACCCATTTCACAATGCTTTTAAAAAGCAAATCTTATAAAAACAATAAAAATGACCTTTAATTATAAATTATTATTTTTTAGACTGAGTTTTATGCTATTTTTAGCACTTCGCCAGACTTAGTTAGTTTTCTTAAATCCAACCTGATCAATCGATATATTTTTGTATTAGTTTTTAAATTTATACTGGTAAGAATTCATGCGCAATCAATGGGACGAGCATCAAGCTAAAGTAACAGTTGAACAATATAAAGATGTTTCAGAAGATATAGCTCTAAGAGTATACACATCTAGACTGATAGGAGCTGACACTAACTTAGTACTTCACGGGGGTGGTAACACTTCTGTAAAGTCAGTCACTACAAATGCTGTTGGTGAGAAAATTAACGTTCTCTATGTTAAAGGAAGTGGATGGGACCTGGACACATTGGAACCAGCAGGATTACCTGGAGTACAACTAGATCATCTAATCAAACTAAGAAAGCTCGACCATCTCAGTGATGAGGATATGGTTAATGAACAAAGAACTCACTTGCTCGATGCTGCATCCCCAAACCCATCTGTCGAAACACTTTTGCACGCCTTCTTACCCCACAAGTTTATTGATCATTCTCATGCAGACGCTATTCTAGTTATTGCAGACCAACCCGACGCCGAATCACTTTGTAAAAAAATCTATGGTGAAACAATGGGAATCGTGTCTTATATTATGCCTGGATTTGATTTAGCTAAAGCAGCAGCAGCAGTTTATGAAAAAAATCCTAATGTCAAAGGCCTGGTTCTGATAAACCACGGGTTATTTACTTTTGGTAATACAGCAAAAGAAAGTTACGACCGCCACATTGAAGCAGTCCAACAAGCCGAAGATTTCATAGGTAGTCATGATGAGAAAAAGCTGTCACCTATTAATTCAAAAGTTGCCGGTAATGAAGCTATGATGCTCTCACTTATTGGCCCATGTTTACGCGGACTCTTTGCAGAAGAAACTAGCCAAAATTGGATAGTTCACTACAGGAAAGACCCCTCGGCTTCTACTTTTGCATCAAGTCTAGAATGCGCAAGCTGGTCGCAAATTGGAACCGCTACACCAGATCATGTGATCCGCACCAAACAAAAACCCCTCCTACTAAACCTCAAACATTGGAGTGATTCAGAAAAACTTCGGGAAGAAGTTTCTAGTGCCCTCAAAGAATACAAAAATAATTACCATAAATATTTTAAAACGAATGCTCAAAGCAAAGGTGCCGATAAAAAAGAACTCGACCCCCTTCCACGAATCATACTAGTTGCTGGACTTGGATTAGTTACTATTGGTAAGTCCTTCAGAGAAACAGAAATTGCTGCCGATATTTACCAACATACAATCGACATTATCAAAAAATCATTCAATATAGGCCAATTCGCTCCACTTAAGGATAACGATCTGTTTGACATGGAGTACTGGTCTTTGGAACAAGCAAAGTTAGGCAAAAAAAAACCCGCTGTTGCACAAGGGAAAATTATCTATATCACAGGAGCAGCATCGGGGATTGGCCTAGCTACTGCAAAATTGTTCGCAGAAAATGGTGCTAGCCTTTTTCTTGTTGATTTAGATAAAGCAACTTTAGTCAGTGAAGCGGAAAAACTACGCAAACAATTTAAAACTGGAATTGCATTTCAAGTATTGGACGTTACAGTGGAAAAAGAAGTTGAAAAATCTTTTGAAAATCTAACAAAAATATTTGGGGGACTAGATATCTTAATCTCTAATGCTGGCAATGCAATCAGAGGTAAAATAGGTGCCGTAAATTCCGCGACTTTACGCAAAAGCTTTGAACTAAATTTTTTTGCCCATCAGACATTGGCATCCCAAGCAGTTAAGCTATTCCAAAAACAAAAAACAGGTGGTGTTCTAATGTTCAATGCATCTAAAGCAGCATTTAACCCAGGAAAGGATTTTGGCCCCTATGCTCTGCCAAAAGCAGGTGTAATTGCCTTAATGAAACAGTACGCTATCGATTATGGTAAAGATGGTATTCGCTCGAATGCGATAAATGCAGACCGTATCCGCACCAAACTTTTCACCGAAGAAGTACTCGCCGAACGATCAACAGCCCGCGGTTTGACTCCGGACGAATATTTTAAGAGCAACCTACTTGAAACTGAAGTATTCGATACCGACGTTGCTAAAGGATTTTTTGATGTCGCATTTGCAGAAAAAACAACTGGTAGCGTAATTATCGTCGACGGCGGCAATATTGCTGCAAGTCCACGCTAAAAAAGTCCATTCAAAGCATTTAATTAAAAACTATAACTCCCATTCTTTAACTGTACAGAGTCGTAAGATGGCAGGTAATACTGTAATACTTGCCATAAGACAGCAGCCAACACCTAAACTTAGAACAAGGCCTAGACTATTAATACCTTGATGATCGGCTACCATAAGGCTGCCAAATCCAATCATTGTTGTAAGCGAACTAAGAATCACACCCTGCCCTGTACTTCTCGATAAAATATTCACGCTTTTATCTGTTTCCTCCCGGTAGCGATGCACTATATGAACCCCATTAACAACCCCGATGCCGATGATCAATGGCAAGATGACCAAGTTTGCAAGATTGAATGAGACTTCCACCAAATCCATGATTCCAATCGTCCATGCCGACCCTACTACAACTGGAAGTAAAACGACTAGGGTGGCACGAATATTTCCGAAGGATATAAATATATATACAAAAATAGCGACAATCGCGTAAACACCTCCTTGAATATATCCATCCCTCATTAACCGGGTTGATTCAAACATATGTATAGCGTTTCCTGTAACACTAGCGTCGACCTGCTTTAACTGCCTCACAAACTCATCCCTCTGATCAATATCCCATATGTCTACACTGGGGTATACAGTAATCAAATAGACTCCATTTTCACTAATATATCTTTTACGCAAACTTTCAGGTATTTCCGCAACACTAACGGGAGAGGCATCAATATTAACCTTCAAAGCATTAATTTTATTTCTATAATCTGCAAAAAGGTTTTCTGAAAAACTATCAAGTCTTTTTTCTGAGATATCCACAGATTGCGCCTCACTCTCATCCAGAAAACGTTTTGCAAGTTTCCTTGCTTCAATCACATTTCCTTTCTCTTCTTTACTTTGAAGCTTAAAACGAATTTTTTTCATCGTTTTTATCAAGTTTGGCTGAGAAACTGAAGAAATTTCATCTTTAATTTTAAGTATTTTTAAAATTGGTCTGAGTCCTCTAATGTATTCAATTTTTTGATTCTGGTCGTCTGGTAAGATCGAAACTATACTCTCGACACTTCCGACAGTTGAAAGTTTTTTCAACGCATGGTGTTTTTTGATAGTTTCCTCTAAAGAATCAGCAAGCACTGCAACTGACCAAGCTGAGCGTCCTGCCTTTTCTATTACTTTCATCTCGTACTTCACAGCCTCGGTTCCATGAGCCTGTAAATTAAGGAGGTTATAATCGAACACCACGTCCCGTAGTGAAAAAATCGACAAAACAAATAAGATGGTTGAAACAAAAATAATCGGACGATAGCTTTTAAAAAAAAATTCTAGCCAAGAATCTATCCATTCAAGTCTATTTTGCGAGTACTTAGGCTTGCGTATTTTTTCCTCTAGACTGATCAAGGCTGGCAAGACAAGGACCATCGATATCATGCAAAAGAAAATTCCTCCTCCAGATATCTTACCGAGCTCAACAATGCCAATAAAGTCAGTGAAAATCATACCGCCGAATGCCATAGCAGTTGTGACTGCACCCGCAAAATTACCACGCCCAGTACCTTGAACCGTTTTTTGAAGTGCGAGAAGAACATCACCACCTAATATCCGTTCTTCTTTGTATCGCTCTAGAATGTGAATTCCAAAATCAATTCCTAGGCCAATCAGAATTGTAGCAAATACAATGGTTAAAATATTTAGATGACCCACTACAAGTGTAGCCCACCCAATTGACCAACATAAGGCTATGACAAGTGAAAATACCGCGAGAAGAGGTTTTACAACACCGCGGTAAGCGATAATAAACAATAATATCACTCCGAAAAGTGCTATCTGCGAAGCCTTTTGAACATCCACCTGCGTTATTGCCATTTCATCGGCAGCAATAATATCTTCTCCTGTTAGACCCGCTTCGACATCTGGGAACCTAGTGTGCGTTTCTTCAATTAACTTACGAAGTAACTTAATTGAGTCAGAACTGGATCTTCCTTCCTTGTTATTTTCGTTTGGAACAATAAGAATAAATATAAGGCTCTCATCCTCTGAAACCAAATACCCTTGCTCTCGTAAAGTATTTTTGTCACCCGCTAAAAAAGAACTCCAAGGTGAACGGTACGTTTTTTTCCCTTGTAAATGCAAAAGCATCTGCTTTTCAAGGTTAATTAACAGATTGAGGTCGCCTGTTTCTCCTTTATCACCTCCACTATCTTCACTCTCAAGAAATCCTTTCAAAATTGAGTTCACCATTCCCGCACTTATTTCAGAATTAATGCTTTCCATAAGCGTGTTAAGCCCAGGAGATGTATTAATTTTTCTAAGAAAATTTTCATGTGATTCAATTTTAATTCGAAGATCATCAAGATCTTCCTGATCAAGATATAAAAGACCTTTTGTTCTAAAATACTCCGTATCAATTTTATGAAATACCGTCGAAAAACTCTCTGGGAATGACTCTAACTTGGTTACAAAAAAATCTACGTACTCTTTCATTTTTTCAGGATCTTCATTGGAAACAACTACCATCATTCCATCGAAATCCTTAAATTCTTGACGATACTTCTCGTAACTTTCTACATAATCAAGGTTTTTTGCGACTAGGTCACCTCGATTATTTTTAAAAGAAAGTTTTTCAACTGTGAACCAAACAGATAAACTTGCAGTCAATAAGGCAACTATAATTACAGCAATGGAGTGTATGTAGGCTATCCTTTCAACACTTAGGAAAAAATGATCTAAAAAACCTAATTTCTTTGTCGCGACAGAATTGTTCTCATGTGCTGATGCATCCATATTTGATTCCTAAGATGTTGATAGGCCTGAGGGCAATTAAAAAGACTCGAAGTTTAGCATCTTGCAGGCAACGGTTCCAACTCAACAATGATAAAGAAAAATCGAGCCAAACTTTTTGTAAAGGTAGGGATAACTTAGAAAAAGTATTCGAAGGAGATACAAACTTCAGTTGATGGGTTAAATTTTCAGATCTAAAGCACTTCAGAAGTCTATATCAAAAGCGAAGCCCCAAACTAAGCACGTGAGCATTGAGCCCTATATTAGGTTTCCGGAAACCTGCATTTGAAACGTGGAAAAGCCTGTAATTAAAAGAGTAGGACCCTAATTCGCGGAACACCTCTACTCCTAACCCTCCATGAAGTAGGAACTGAAACTCAGAACCTAGTTCATAATGAGCAACTTCTTCCCAATCTTGCATTGAAAATCCAGCACCTACTAGAATGGTTGGAGCCCATTTTCTTTCGGGATTAAGAAACTTGTACTCGGCGATGAGCGGGGAAAATCCCGCCAGATATTCGTGGTCTCGGTGCGTTAGTAGAGCTAAGTTAGCTTCAACATTCCAATACAAAGCCCCTTGAAAAGATGAATCCGGAGCGATGATACCCGTTAAATTTTTTTGCCAGTTTGGGAAAATAAATGCAAAGCTAAGACTGGTTCTGTCTTTCCCCGGTGGTAGATTAAATGTATGACCTAAGCCCAATTCCCCCCCGAAAGAAGAAGTCCCTTTGGCAAATCGATCAGAAAACCTTTGATCCTCGGCAAAAACGGGGTTCGCGATGACTACAACGACTGTTACAATCCACAAAAAAAGCTTTTGATGCATATAGAATTCTTTAGGGTTTAATCTTAGCTATTGTTTTTACTAATCATATCTATGTTCCATCGGAATATTAACACAAACGCATAAGATCTTAAAATACATTTAATTCAATTTGTTTTTAAAAGAATTAAGTGGTAGAGTTTAACCCCTGATAAAATTAAATATTCATAATTTTTCATTTTTATAGAGGATTCTCGCCATGATGGGGATTGGTTTTCCAGAATTGATGATCATTTTAGTTATCATTATGATTATTTTTGGAGCCGGAAAGCTTCCAGAAATTGGAAGTGCGTTTGGCAATAGCATTAAAAACTTCAAAAAATCTATGAAAGACGCCGAAGAAATTCAGGAAGCCACAAATATAGAATCCACTGAAGCCGCTGAGGCCAGTGAAAACCCAAGCGATTCAGAATCGTCCGAAGGTGAAGCCGTCACAAATACAAGTGAACCTCAGGAAAATAAATAAAACTAGCTCCAATCTTTACAATTAGCTCTACGCTCCCCGATTATCCCGAGTAGGCTTTTAAAGCCGGTAGCGTTTTTTAGGTCGATTTTAATAAAATTGAAATCTATAATAATTTACGTTAACCGAGGGTTCTGATTATAGATTGGTATGACTTTTCGCCACTTGCTACAACTTGAATGCGGTTGACAGTGTATGGGATTTTCTGATCAGAGTAATGATAAAGTAACCGAAGAACAACTTGTGAAGGATCTGCAAGCTGGAGAAGTCCGATCTTTCGAGCAGTTAGCTAATATTTACCAGAAAAAAATTTATGCTCTAAGCTTTAATTTGACCCGCAATGCAACGGATTCGCAAGATGTTACTCAAGAAGTATTATTAACTCTTTTTAGAAAGGGGCACACCTTTCAAGGAAAGTCGGCATTTTCGAGTTGGGTTTACCGAATCACTCTCAATGCCTCATACATGAAGCTTCGGACTAGAAAAAAGGAGCCTAACGTTTCAATCGACGATCTACTCCCCAGTTTCAACAGCTCGGGCTTCCAACAGGAAAAAATCAAAGACTGGTCTGAAAATACAGAGTCTCTACTTTTCGATAATGAAACACGAGAAGTTATTCAAAAAGCGGTTGATTTGTTGCCCGATAAAGAAAAAATTGTTTTTATACTTAGAGATGTGGACGGTTTGTCGACGGAAAAAGTAAGCAATATATTAGAGTTAACTATCCCAGCGGTAAAGTCTAGACTTCATAGAGCGCGGTTATTTTTAAGGAAAAAGTTAGCCAATTATTTTGAAGAATATGATGTCCGTAAGGAGAAAAAATGATTTGTTGTAAGGAATGCATAGAATTATTACACGATTATCTTGAAGGAGAGCTTAGTCCGGAAATTAATGCATCTCTTGAAGAACATTTTTTAGATTGCCCACCTTGCATTGCTTTCGTCAATACCTATAAGTCTGCCACCCAAATATGTAAAACCACTCTGCAAAGCAAAGATATCCCAGATGCCGTTAAGAGTAGGCTAAAAGAGTTTGTAGACCGAAAGAAAAACAACTGATGCCTATAAAGCCAGATTAATTATCTCATCACATCTCCTCTGACTTAAAAATCTTATTCAAACGATCGTTGACAAATAAGGCAGTTTGATTATATGCTCATTGTAGTTTAGCTCTCAATTATAGCAACTTGAGGCTTTTTTATAAGGCTCTGAATTATGATAGAAATGAAAGTTGAGGGACTCACTCTAGACCCCTTAACAAATATGCCAATTATTATTCTCAAGGATCTTTCAAGTGATAAAGCCTTACCTATCTGGGTTGGTTATTTTGAGGCTAATGCTATTGCTCTGGAAATCGAAAAAATAAACACCCCTCGTCCAATGACGCATGACCTTCTCAGCAGTATGATCTCCTCTCTCCAAGCAACGGTTAAGCATGTCCTAGTAAATGATCTTAAAGACAATACTTTTTTTGCTGCAATCTCTATGGATCAAAATGGAAGTGACATAACGATAGACTCTCGACCCAGCGATGCAATCGCTTTGGCCTTAAGGACTAATTCACCAATTTTTGTCGAGGAAAAAGTTATTGAGGCTGCTAAAAGTTTAGACCTGCCAGACCCAGACAAGATACAAAGTAAGGAAAAACAACAATGGAAAGACTGGATTACAAGTATCAAACCGCAGGACTTTGGCAAACTTTAAGTATATTCCTACCTATTATTCTAGCGTTCCTCACCTAAATCCGTCGCGTTATACTTAATAAAAAGTATAATGTTATTTCAGCAACCATTAATTATTAAAATAGACCTTGCTAATTTGAATAATTGCAATTTAACAAAGCAAATGATGGTGATTGAGTGAAAAAAATAGGTATATTTTGTAAACCGAAGGCACCCTCTGCGGCTAAGATACTTGGCAAACTAATCCCTTGGTTACGTAACCAAAACTACTATATTTTTTTGGATGCAGGTACTGCAGCTATCATCAATGAAGCCTCCTCTCATGAAAAAAGCGAAATCTCTCAGCAGTCTGATCTTCTTATAGTACTTGGGGGAGATGGCACTCTTCTAGGAGTCGCTCGGGCAGCCCACCCATTCAAAGTCCCTATTTTAGCAGTTAACCTTGGGAGTTTAGGTTTTTTAGCTGAAATCTCCATAGAAGAACTTTATTCCACACTCAAAAATATTCTAGCTGGTAAATTTGAAATTGAGAACCGTATGTTGCTGAATGCATGTATCTGGAGAAGCAAGGAGAAAGTAGAAGACCACAATGTCCTTAACGATGTAGTAATTAACAAAGGTGCTGTAGCCCGTGTCATCAACTTACAAGTTCTTGTTAATGGACAGTATATGACATCCTATAGAGCTGATGGACTTATTATTGCTACTCCAACAGGTTCTACGGCCTATTCACTATCTGCTGGAGGACCTATCATTCACCCAAGTATGCACACTCTAGTTCTAAGCCCAATTTGCCCATTCACGCTGACAAATCGTTCAATACTAATACCAGACCAATCTATAATACAAGTTAAACTCGCTGCTGAATACGACGATGTAAGAGTAACCTTGGATGGACAGGAAGGTTACGACATGAAAGCAGAGGATATTCTAGAAATAAAAAAAACTAAGACAACGCTACAACTAATACGAGGACCAAATAAAAACTATTACCAGATACTTCGAGATAAGTTACATTGGGGTTCTCAGAATGATAAGGGCGTTTGATAAATCAAATAATCATCAATTAACAGATTATTTCTCAGTTTGACCCACCTGAAATATTACGAAGATTCCTATGAATCAAAATATTGTAGCTTGCCAAAGGACCGTTGAAATTAATTCTCCCGTAATACTTTGGGATGCTAAAGGTGGTTTGGATTGTCCAAATCGAAGGGGACGATCGGCTTGTACTCAACATAACTCAACTTTAAACAACAAACCCTCACAACATCCAGTTGAGTATTCTCTTTCAAATCCAGACAAAGCATATGATGAGTTAAAAAATAGTGTTTACCAACTCATCATTCATTACGACGCTTGCTACTCTTCACACCATTGCCATAAAATTATGAAGGAAAGTTCATTTAAAGGAAGTCATTTTTATTTAGATCTAGACGGCACTCTCTTTCAAACATGCGATCTATATTGGAAAACTAATACCGCCCCTGCTGATGACCGAAATGGCAATGAACGGGCGGTCCATGTTGAAATGGCAAACCTATCCTGGGAAGCTCTGAAATTAGAATCAGAATTTCATAAAGTGTCATCAGATCAATATCGAAAAAAAAAAGACCGCTGGGAACTTTCTCTTTCTAAGCAATGGAAAAAAAAACTACGAACTCCTAATTTTCGCGCTTACGCAGCTAGAGGATACGGTAAACGCGGATACTTTAGTCGACGAATCAACGGTAAAATTGTACGGATGTGGGACTTTACTAATGAACAATATAGAGCGCTTATTAACCTTTGTTTTGGACTTAATAAGCTATTACCAAAAATTCGACTGCAGGTTCCATACGATAAAACAAAGCGCCGTACACCTCTTGATAGAATTAATAATTACTCCACCTTTGAGGGGATTCTCGGTCATGCCCACGTTCAAAAAGGGGAAAAGGATGACATCTCATGCAAGTATGATCCAGGTTCAGCATTTAACTGGCCTCATCTGCGTCGATCCCTTTATCGTAAAAGACCTGACTCGGTAATTTTGGGGTAATGATCTTGTTTACGAATTTTTAAATGAAATTGACCCAACGCTTATAATGGGATAGCTTTGGAAGTACAATATATAAAATTAGTAGCCATATTCTATATTATAAATACAACGAGCTTTGCCTTAACTTTATAGTAAACTTGGCTAAAGTTTAAGTCTAATAGATTAAAATAAAGACATTAAAAAAGAAAACATTGAAGAGATTAAAATTTGTAATAAAGGGTCGCTTATGAATAAGATTAAGAATTCAATTTTTAGGGAAGAACTGCCCGGAGAAAAAAAAAGTATCGTTAACCTTTTAATGACTGGGTATATTGTAACTATATCTTGTTTAGGTTATATGGCATTCTTTCTTTTTATTCAATTAGGACAGGTCACCCGAATCGTTGGCACAATCGACCCTAATCATATGACTTCAGACCAAGTCAATCTTTTAAAAGAAAGAGTTTCTAGAAGCGTAGGACAATGGCAAAACGAAATGATCGGGCTCGCTATCTTTGGTTCCATTGTTTCTATTATTGGTGGTATTTATACGATCAATATGGTCATCCGTCCATTAAATAAACTGGTCAATTTTGCAAACAAAGAAGGGCGAGCTGAATCTTTACCTGAATTTAAATCAAATACCGAGATCAAACAACTTGCTACGGCCATTACAGCTCTCATTGATAAACTCAATAAAACTACTCAAGGTTTCAAAAACGACTAAAATTTAAAGGTTTTTTGCTAGTGAGTGCAGTTTATGAATAACAAAGTCAGTACTCTGTAAAAAAATTAGAAACCCCCTCTAATTGCTGCTCGAACTCGAGCTCTTCGAAATTAACTCCCATTTCTTGAAGCATCTTTAAATAGTAAAAATAGTTCATTTTCCCCTTTAAACGCTTTATAGCTCTAAGAACTATCTTCTCTTCATCCGTATTAGGAACTAGGTCCAGACAGTATTCTACAAGCGAAACTGCCAAGCAGATTTCCGCTGTCTCTTTACCACAAGATACTTTGTTGGGTCGGTCCAGGATAGAAGAAACCCTTGATAGTTCAAGTACATTTTTTCTTCGTCTCCGATCTATCTCTTCAACTTTAAGATATTTTGAGCATTTTTCCCTTAAAGCCATTACTTTCTGCTCTGGAGTTGAATTCTTCCAATTATCGGCACGAAGTTTACCTGCTCCCTGGTTAGAAGTTAGAGTTCGTATTTTTGTATTATGTGTGGATTTTCTTTCTTTGTTAATTTGCCCTCTAGTTTTTTGCTCCTCTTCAATGTATGCTTTGCTAAATTCTTCGTCCACCTCTTGCTTCTCTTTCCATTTTTTATAACGCTCATTAACAACATCCCTTGGAGTCATTGCTTTAAGTTCATCGTATAGTTTTTTCGCCTCTCCAAAACCAATTAATGATGTGGCTTCTGACATCATCAAGTTATATTTTTGTTGGTCTTTTGCACTGAGTTCAATGGCCGTGGGCTCAAATTGTTTCCAACTATAGAAGCCCCCACCAGCTAAAACTAGAAGCAAGATTATTACTACCTTGATGATAATTTTCATAATCAATCACGCTACTTGGGAGCGCGCAGTGTAAGGTGAACCGTAAAAACTAATTTACATAACTAAATATTTTACAGTATTCAACTAGCGGTTAAAGGGATTAAAAGCCAATGTCATTAATTCTTTAAACCTTATCGGCTTTTTCAGGCAGGAGTTTATTTGTTAGTAGGTGAGGGAATATAATCTAAAGTACGAAGAAACTAACTCAATGTTTAAAGTGGCGAATAGAGGTGAAAATCATTGCCATACCATTTTCGTCGGCAGCTTGAATAACTTCTTCGTCTCTAATAGACCCACCTGGCTGAATAATGGCTGATACGCCACTATTAGCCGCAGTATCGATAGAATCCCGAAAAGGAAAAAATGCATCGGACGCCATAACACAACCTTTGAGAGATTGACGTGCTTTTTCTCCCGCTAGTCGAGACGAATCAACCCGGCTCATCTGGCCAGCACCAATACCAAGGGCCTCTCCACCGCGAGCATAAACAATAGCATTTGACTTAACGTGCTTTGCCACTATCCATGCAAATAAAAGATCATCAATTTCTTTTGCGTCAGGTTGCTTTTTAGTAACAACCTTAAGAGTAGCTGGATTATGCGAAATAATATCCTTATCCTGAACCAAAAGCCCACCTCCTACTCTCTTTAAATCAAAAACTCGCGGTTCAACTGACTTAACTTCCTCTGGCATTCTCATGACACGAATATTTTTTTTACTCAAAAATAATTTCAATGCTTCTTCGTCATAACTTGGCGCTATGACCGCTTCTACAAAATTTTTTAAAACTTCTTCTGCTGTATCTACACCTACTCTACGATTAAACCCAATAATACCCCCAAACGCAGAGATTGGATCTGTTTCGCGGGCTTTAATAAATGTTTCTCGTTGATTATCTCCCACGGCAACACCACTCGGGTTTGTATGCTTAATGACCACTGCTGACCCTATTTCAAAATCTTTTGCTAATTGCCAAGCCGCCTCTAAATCAATAATATTATTGAAAGAAAGTTCCTTTCCTTGAATTTTCTGAGCTGAGACAATATCCTGTGAAGTTGCATCTGGATCGCGGTAAAAAGCAGCCAACTGATGAGGATTTTCTCCGTATCGCAGCGTCTGAATCTTTTCAAAAGGCAACTGAAACATGGGAGGAAAGTCTTCTTTATCTTCCAACTGATTTGATAAGTACCTTGCAATTAATGAATCATACCTTGCAGTGTGAGCATATGCATCTCTACTTAAGCGCATGCGTGTTTTTTGTGTAACAAACCCTCCACAACTTTCGATTTCTTCTAATATAGTTGAATATTCTTTGGAATTCACCACAACTGCAACATCATTAAAATTTTTAGCTGCCGACCGAATCATCGCAGGTCCTCCAATATCTATATTCTCAATAGCATTGCCCAACAAGCAATCTTCTTTTGCGATTGTCTTTTCAAATGGATATAAGTTAATTACTACCAAATCGATAGGGTTAATATCATGCTCTTCCATCGACTCCATATGACTCTTAACATCTCGTCTTCCCAGAATGCCACCATGTATCTTTGGGTGGAGAGTCTTTATACGCCCGTCCATCATTTCTGGGAAACCGGTATAATCAGAAACTTGCTTTACAGGAACTCCCCCCTTCGCTAACAAATCAGATGTTCCACCCGTAGATAGAATCTCTACACCAAGTCCATGAAGTTTCTGAGCAAACTCTAAAACATCTGTCTTATCTGAAACACTTATTAATGCTCTTTTAACTGACTTCATTAACTAAAAAATTAAGGTTTATTTTTTCGAGGCGGGGCCTTCTTTATCAAAAAATCAGGTGTAATAATGTCAATAATTTTAAGCATCCAAACTGGGAAAGACCCTATCGACTCCATAATACCAGGATCTTCTCTACTTATATTTTGGGTTAAGCCTTGTCTTTTTTGACTTTCTTCCATAGTTGTTTGCTGTCTTAAAATAAGATTCAAAACAAATAATAACTCTTAGTTTGAGTTCGCGATATTACACTTTTTTATAATTTTGTAAAACAAAAATGATAAAAAAGTGTTTCAGCGACTTCTAAAGCTCTGCGAAGCAGAATTATCTTTCATAATACACAGGCCATTAGTAAACCTCCAATCAACCTTGCCCTTTAAATCAAGGCTCCCAAATTCTTGCTGTAGATGCAAAACACATGCATTCAATAATATAGTCAGAAAACCTCGATCTATTTCAGTCCATGCTAGAGGTAGTTTGAGAAGTTCCTGTTTAAATGACTCGACGAGAGTACGATCACATTGCCTCAGTTCATCCTTAAAAATATTTGGCAAAAATACAATCTCAAGAAAACTTTTTGCCGCTGGCTCAGACAACGGAGCGCAAGAGACCTTCCCAAAAAGAACATAGTTTGCAAAGGTAGTTGTAACCCAAACATTTAGGTCTACTGCTTCATGTTTCTCGGGAACATCGCATATATCTAAATATTTCTTCACGATTTGCTCACTTAAACCAAGGCCTTTACCTACGAATCTAAGGTGAAACGCCCATTGATCAAGAAATAATTCCGCGTTTCGAACATCTTGAATCGATGCAAAGTGCCTCCAACCTAAAGATTTTTCCCTCTCCACTTCCGCAACTCTTGGGAAACGGTCTATGAGTGCCGCCAATAGATCCTTATGAAATTCTGTAAACATCCACTCGAGAAAGCTTCCATTTTCTTTGAGAAAATTTTCAGTCTTCCATTTTAGATCCATTAACTGATGATACCCAACCTGAAATAAAGGCAAAACATGTGCGTGACTCAGAAGGTTGGCTCCCTTTTCCAAATCACCGCACGCCCCCAGTTCTAATCCAATATTTATATACCCAAGTACTTTTTGCAAAGATTCTTTACGCATTTTCAAATCTGAAGGCTTCACCTGATCCGCCACCATAGTTTTATTTGCCAGATAAATAAGTTCCCAGCTAATTGTGTTAAGACGAGAAGAATTACCTAATCGCATAATAACGTCTTTGAAAAATGGAACTGACTCCGTAAGTAAAAGCGGGTAGGTAGGTGCTATATTAAACTCCCCTTGATAAGCAAAGTCTTCCATTTTTGGGATAGATATTTTTAAATTATCAGGACTTGCACGACTATATATCCCCATGGCTTCTTTAAAACTAGGGATACCTCTCTCAGATGTTCTGATAAGCCGCCATTGATATGCTTTTTCGACCGTTTGAGTAACAGGGTACCAAATGACAGCTTCAAGAATGGCGTTATACAGCATTGGGTCTTCAGACCGCAACAAAGTTAATAGTCTTCTTAGAGCCCCGTGTTCTTCTGTTTTAAAATAAATATCGTAAACATCGTCTAAAGTTAAGTGCCCCAGACCTTCAATACCTTTATAGGAGTCGGTCATTTCATCGCTCTTATATACTTTAATGAGAGACTGAAATAGAACCACCTTCTGATCAAAGTCTTCATTCTGCAACCACTCTAAAATATTAAAATTTCCGCAAGCATCTAAAAACTCTATCCACTCCAAAGCACACTCTGGAATAAATCGGTCCCGATACCACCACTCAATATCAAAACTATATTGCAATTGCCCCTGAGACATCATTGCAAGTACGGGAAGCGATTCTCCAATTCCTGTCTCTTTGATCATTTGATAAATTTCTTCTGGAGGCAACCCTCTAACAACTTTCTGGGAAAAAGGTGAAAGGTTTATAAAATCTTGCATTCGCGACCCACTCAACTGCATAGCAAAGCGAATCTGGTTCTCTATCGACAACTTTGAGAGAATATTTTCCACTTTATCAGGTTGTTCACTAATCCATTCAGCAGGAAATGGCATTAGATCATCTGAAAAACTATTTAGCTGATCACTTGTATTTTCCATAATGTAAGAAAAAAATCTAAAAACTACGGCCAACGTGTTCAGCCACTCAAAACAATGACGAAAGTTATCATTCTTTATATTTCACCTAAATTCAACAACGCTAATAGTAAAGCGTAACCTAAATTCTAGCAATAACAACTAAAACCTATTTTCTTGGTTGGAGCATGACCATTGTCATCAACCTTCCAGTTATCCCTTCTTTTCTATAGGAATACCATCGATAATTTTCACACGATGTGCACGGTCCCTCTGTATAAATATTTTTCATTAATACTGCCGCCTCAAAGCCTTCAATTCGATTTATCTGAGGTAAATCAAGATAAAACTTGTTTTTCTCAGTTTTCTTAACAAACTCTAAATAAGATGAGCTCTTATTGATGAAAGGCTGCGCACAAGGTTCATCCACCTTATAACAACACCCTCTTATGGCGGGTCCCATACCCACAATCAAGTCCTTGGGATTGGAACCATATTCTCTAGAAAGAGCCTCGATAGTCTTGGTAAGTATTTGTTTTTGAGTGCCTATTCGCCCAGCATGCACTATACCTGCCAAATGTTTAATAGGATCGTAGATAATTATGGGAACACAGTCGGCTGTTAATACCATTATAGGGCAATCTGAAACATGAGTAATAATCGCATCTGCCTCACAATGAGCAACCTTACTATCAGAAATATTTGCATCTTTTAAAACATAAACATAATTTCCATGGACTTGTTTTACACGAAACAAAAATTTCTTTTCTACTCCCAGCGAATGCAAAAATATTTTTTGGTGCTCAAAAAACAGCTCACTACTTCCTATTTCATAAGAACAAAACAATTTTCTTTTACCATTTATCACATAATACCTCGGACTAGTACCATGAACTAACAAAGGTTGTTTTTTAAGAGCATCAACAAAAAAAGAAAAAACCATAACCTTATCCAAAAAATATTCTTGCAGTTGTTTTTTTTAATTTATATTTTTATTTTTTTTCGAAAGCAATACTCAACAAACCTTAACCAAAAATAATAGTATGCACGGGTAAACCCTATTTAGAAGTGCTTTTTAAGGGGCAAGGACAATACCTCAAACAAACTAAAAGTATCATACTCAAATTATTCTCCAGTAAATTTATTTTCGCCATTAATATTCTCTTGACATTAAACATGTTTAGAATAAAATATTTAAACAATGTTGGGGCGCTGAAACGAAATCCAATATTGAAAAGGAGATCTTGATGGCAACCAAGAAAAAAGCAACAAAGAAAAAAGCAACAAAGAAAAAAGCAACAAAGAAAAAAGCAACAAAGAAAAAAGCAACAAAGAAAAAAGCAACAAAGAAAAAAGCAACAAAGAAAAAAGCAACAAAGAAAAAAGCAACAAAGAAA
>JABHTG010000018.1 GCA_018697205.1 Nitrospina sp.
AACAAGCCATTCCTACAGCTATTCCAGAGGAGCCATTAATTAATAAGTTGGGAACACGTGAAGGCAGGACTAAAGGCTCTTTCATTGTGTTGTCGTAATTAGCCCGAAATTCTACTGTATTTTTTTTAAGGTCGTTAAGTATATATGATGTGATAGGTGTTAACTTACCTTCGGTATAGCGGTAGGCTGCAGGGGCATCCCCGTCAATTGAACCAAAGTTACCTTTCCCATCTACAAGAGGATAGCGCATTGAAAAATCTTGAGCCATGCGTACCATAGACTCATAAGTCGACGCATCACCGTGAGGATGATACTTTCCAAGAACTTCACCAATTATTTTCGCAGATTTTACAGGTTTTGCTGCAGCATTGAGTCCTATACTTTCCATCGCGTAAAGAATACGCCTATGGATTGGCTTGAGACCATCTCTTACGTCTGGAAGTGAACGAGAAACAATAGTTGAAAGAGCATAGGTTAAAAATCGACTTTCAAGTTCTAACTGTAGATCAGATTCTTTCTCATTGTTCATGGTGTGTTATTTTGTTTGTTGGGGTAAATATAAAATTTTAGGTATTTTTTTTGGATGGCGCGTCTTATCAGATAAATGTAATAAATCTTGCAAATTACTTAAGTTTGCTTGTAACTTCAATTTAATTATTTTTGATCAAGATTGTTTCTTTTTAGCTTTAGAAATCTATATGTAGTGCATTTATAGTTCGACTTATACAATATGTAGAATTTTAAGGCAAGAAAAATCAATGTGTAACATGCTTCTTTAAACTAGAATTAATTTTGAAAAGAGTAAGGCATTGGATTAATAATTTAAAACTTTTTTGTTATGTGGACATCGTAAAAACACATTACCTTGTAAGTAGATATTTAAATTCTATATATAGTTAATGTGTTAGTGTTATTCTTTTCACTTTTCTGGAAATTTTTAAGTTATTAAAGGAGTTTTTTAAATATGTTAGATCAAGATTTGCAAGTTAGTGTTATGGCGCAATTAAAAACGGTAATGGACCCAGACTTACATAAGGATATTGTAAGCCTAGGGTTTGTGAAAAATATGAATGTCGAGGGTGGTAATGTCAAATTTCAGGTTGAACTTACTACACCAGCATGCCCAGTTAAAGAGCAGCTAAAAACAGAATGCGAAACAAAGGTTAGTAGTATTGAAGGGGTTAAAAGCGTTGAAGTTGAAATGACTGCTTTGGTCCGCGCGGCAGAGCATAGCCAACCAATTTTAACAAATGTAAAAAATATTATAGCAGTGGCTAGTGGAAAGGGAGGCGTTGGTAAGTCGACAGTTAGCGCTAACTTAGCTATGGCTTTACAGATGAGCGGAGCGAAAGTAGGGCTAATGGATGCAGATATTTATGGCCCTAGTATTCCTCAAATGCTAGGAATCCCTATTACACCACCTAAAGGGGGTGCTGATAACAAGTTTTATCCCCACGAACAATATGGAATTAAAGTGGTCTCTGCGGCGTTTCTTCAAAAAGAGGGGGTTCCACTTATGCTAAGGGGGCCAATGCTGGGGGGAATCATCCAACAATTTTTGCAGAATGTTGAGTGGGGCAAACTTGATTATTTGGTGATTGACCTTCCTCCAGGAACAGGAGATGTTCAGCTTACACTTACTCAAAGAGCCCCTATTTCTGGGGCTGTGGTTGTAACAACACCTCAGGAAGTTAGTTTGATTGATGCAGAAAAGGGTGTGCGTATGTTTGAAAGTGTTAAAGTACCTCTATTAGGAATTGTGGAAAATATGAGTTATTTTGTTTGTGATGGATGCGATAAAAAACACCATATTTTTAAATCTGGTGGTGGGAATGCTCTTGCTGAAAAATTCAAAATACCCTTTTTGACAGATATACCTTTGGTTAGTGCTGTGGTAGAAGGGGGTGATAAGGGCGTGCCTATAATAATGGCTGATCCTTCTTCTCCGGCTACAAAAGCTTATACAAAGTTGGCGGGGCAGGTTGCAGCGCAACTTAGTATCATTCATGCTGACAAGGAGAAGCCAGCATCCTCCTTCGAAATTGCTTGGGAAGGTTGAGCCAATGTCTGAAAAAAAATCTTACAAGAGCGATAATCTAGCTCCAAAAGATATCAAGCAGATTGATTCGACAAATCTAGGGATAACTTGGACTGATGGACACGAGTCAGTTTATAAGGTTAGGCACCTACGAGAAAACTGCCCATGTGCACACTGTATTGATGAATGGACTGGTGTGAAGAGGCTTGATCCCAATTCAATTCCTGATAATATTCGCCCTACAAAATTACATTCTGTTGGGCTTTACGCAATACAGTTTTCTTGGTCAGATGGCCATGACACGGGTCTTTATTCGCATGGTTTAATGCGTAATCTATGTCAATGTGTCGACTGCCAATAGCTCAAAAATTTCGTTATTTTCTTGCATTGTCAAATGGGACAATATATATCATGCTATAATTATTAGAGAGAAAAATAGGAATGATTCAATGATTAAATCTTTATACAAAGAAGAGTTTTGTAACCACGAAAATGCTGTGACACTTGATTACGACTTTGGTATTGAACATTGCCCATTTTGTGGAGCCCTAGGACATTATAACGGAGATATTGATCAGATTGAGTGGACCCTACCTGAATATCTGCAAAAGCAAGAACCCAACTAATTTAGAAAATTATTTCTAGGATAAATTTTTAGAATTAAGAATTTTTAAACAAAAACCCCGTCGGTTTTTTCGTAGGGACTTTTGTTTTCACTTTTTATTAAACCTTAACTAGGCTAACTATTCTTTAACTACATACCGACTTTTTCTCGAACTTCATCCATTAATTTGGCATCTATTACAGTGATGCCCTTTTCTTTGGCAAAATTCAGAACAGTTTTCTTTGCCATATTGCGTACAAAAAAAGGTACCTTTTGAATTCTTTGTTTAGCCTCTTCGGTCCATTCTACGTCTATCTCATCGGGAGCGCCTTTCTTTAATTCATCTTTTCCTTCAGCTAGTGCTCCTGCCATGACACCCATGGGGGCAGCGGTTGCTTCGGCTGCAGTTCCTCCCATTTGAACTCCAAGCTTGCTAACAAACTCAGTCTCAAATTTATTGGTTAGCATGGCGATTGAATGACCGCATTTTTTACACTTAAATTTCATTGCGAGATTCTTTTTTTCCTCGGGCATGATACCATCTACTTGTGTGTCCATTTTTTCGTCACATGGAATACAAAGAAATTTCATCACTCCTCCTAATGAGTGTTTGATTTAAAAAATTACTACATTATTAAGCTTTGTCCAACACTGGGTAAAAAGTATTTTAAGCTATTTAATTGACTTTAAAATTTTTTCAACTACTGAATTTATGGCTTTTCCGGTGACAGAGTCTTTATTATCCATATAGTATAACGACCCGGAGTCAGTTTTGCGCCCTATTCTTGTGTCAAAAGGAACTTTCCCTAAATAGGGAATATTTTTTTGTTTAGCTAAAGTTTCAACATTTTCCCCTTCAAATAACGGGCCCTCTTTTTCACAGTGAGGGCATGTATACCCTCCCATATTCTCGATCAGGCCAATAATAGGGACTTTCATTTTGTTATTTTTTGCAATGGATTTTGAGACTATATGCTGAGAAAGTAACGAGGGAATGGTTATTTCAACTACTCCAGCCAATTCTGGGATGAGACTTCTAATATTGTCAATCCTATCTGAGCCTGGTGGCATATCAATAAGCAAGAAGTCTAGATCTCCCCAGTCAGTATCGGCTATCAACTCGCGGAGAGCGGTCGACTCCATTGTGCTCACCCAGACAGCTGTAGCATCCGCTTCTTCTGTCCACATGACAGGAGAGTCTGGATTTGATAACAGCATATCCATAGACATTAATTTTATGCCGTGGGTTCCAGCACCGGGTTGTACTCCCCGATCATCAATTGTGAGCTTGTTACTATTTTTTACACCTAGTAAGTGACAGATACTTGGCCCGTTTAAATCAGCATCAAGAATTCCTACCGAATGACCTTTTTCTACAAGACAAGCAGCTACATTTGCGGTTAATGAGCTTTTCCCTACACCTCCTTTACCACTCATGAGTGCTACTTTGTGAGTGATCCGATCCAGTCGAGCGCGCAGTTTTTTTCCTAAAGCCTCAACTTGTTCGACAATGTTTGACCCACCATCTCCAGCAAGGTCCTCATACGTCTTCATTTAGTTCAAGTCCTCGTTAATTATGAGTGAAAGAAATTTAAAGTAATTTCATTATATATTCTATATAAAAATTAAATATTTTGGAAGGTTATACTTTGTGTCTATTTTTCATTGACTAGTGATAAGCAGATAACTTAGATTATAGGATTTAAGTTACTTGTTTGATAGGTGTATTAAATTATTAGGATATAAACTCCATGTTACTTACAGAAGAAGATAGGCAGCTTATAGACGAAGAAGAACGTCTCTATGATAAGACGATTGAGGTTTTGACAGATCAATTGCCTGATGTTCGCTCAAAGAAAATTTTTTCTAACCTTGCCGCGCGTGAATTGACGAGTCAAGTTGTGAATGAGTGGAACTTTGAAGAGCGTCAACCTCTGGTTTCTGACGAGGCAGTTGCGCATAAAATTTCAGATATTCGTAAAGAGTCAGATAGCGTTATAGAAGAGTTACTTGAAGAACCGTATTTTGGTCGTGTGGTAACTTCTGAGGAAGATGGAGGTGAAGTTTCTTTCAAGATTGGAAAGAAAAGTAATATTGAATCGGGGATTGTAGACTGGAGGAATGGACCGATTTCCAGTTTATTTTTCAATTATAAACAGGGTGAAGAGTTTTTTGAAACTATTAATGAACGGGAACGTTCTGGTCGGATTAAAATTCGAAGAACTTATAAAACTGCTAAGGGAATCCTGATACAGATAAGTACCCCAGATGGGGTATTTCGGAAGACTGAGAGTGGTTGGGTGAAGTTAGAAACTGAGGAGGAAGTTGCATCTCATCGTTCTCGAGGCTTGGAATCGAATGAAAAGCGATTGCCCAATATTCTTTCATTAATTACAAGCGAACAATTTGAAATGATCACCACAGATCCTAAGAGGCCAGTTGTTATTCAAGGGTCAGCGGGTTCGGGAAAAACAACAGTTGCACTGCACCGGCTGGGTTGGTTACTTCATAAGGGTAACTCTCATGCAAGAGCAGAAAATACGCGTGTGATTGTAATGAATAAATCTCTTCAAATATATGTTTCTTCTACGCTACCGTCAATGGGGATCAATGGAGTTAATGCAGTCACTTTTAATAGTTGGGCTCTGTCAATTATTCGTCAAACTCTTAAAGGGAAAGTTTTTTTTAAATATAGAGAACTACCTGAGTTTGTAGAAAAAATTAAATTTTCAAATGGTGTTCTTGGAGCTCTGTCGCAGTTTGTTAGTTATAAAGTAAAGGGCGTTGATACTGCAATATTAAAAGAGTTCTCAGCAAAAGAAAAATTATTGGGAGTTTGGAAAGGTAGTCATAATAAAGCTCTTTATCCTAGACTGAAAGATTTTAAACATGATGTGAGCGAATCAGATTTACCAGTTAAGGAAAAACAGGTTGCTCTAAACTTTGTACAAAATATATTAATTGATCAGGAAAATTATATTAGCGATCTTTATGATTTGTTGTCAGATGTAAACTTATTAGCTTCTTTTTTGCCAAAAGAGAATAAGTTAGAAGATCACCTCTCATATTTAAGTCGGATGGTAGATAAGGATAGAAGAAGTGGTCAGTTGGACTACTATGATATGTCTCTTATATTGAGATTAATTCAACTTAAAAATGGTGGGTTACCAAATAAGCATGGTGGAGTTAGTGAGCTGGACCACTTGGTTGTTGATGAAGCACAGGATTTTGGGCCAGTTGAATTTTCAATTATGATGGATGCCGTTGCTGACAAACGAGACTTGACTATTGTTGGTGATGTGTCACAGAAAATTTTATTTTCTAGAAAATTTATCGGGTGGGATAATATATTAGATAATTTAGAAATAAAAAAAGATACACTCATTCAACTGGAGGTTTCATTCAGGTGTACAGTGCCTATTATGAATTTAGCACGCAAAGTAGAAGGACGTAAAGATGCAATTTCTTTTGGTCGCCCCGGTAGTCCTGTGACATGGCATAGAGCAGTTGATCAAAATGACTTTTTAGAAACTCTGGCGAGTTGGGTAAATGGCCTTATTAAAAAAGATCCTTATAAGTTAGTTGCTCTAATATGCAGATATCCAAAACAGGCAATGGAGTTAAAAGATGAATTAGAAAAAATGATTTTTTGTGAGGTGCGAATTGGACATCGGGACCAGTTTAGCTTTGAGCCAGGAGTTATAATTTCTAATATTCACCAAATTAAAGGGCTCGAGTTTGATGCAGTAGCCTTAATTGAACCTTCCGAGGAATTTTATCCAAGCAAAAATATTGAGAGTCGTAATATGATTTATGTTGGCATTACTAGAGCGCAAGAAGATTTACTTGTAATCGGGAACAATTCTTTTTCAAAAGTACTTTCACAGTAACTGTCTGATTGTTGGCCCTAATCTCAAAATATAACACTTAAAAAATAGGGGCTATAAGTGGAACGTAAAATTAAACTACTTATAGAGTATGAAGGTAGCGCTTATCATGGATGGCAATTCCAGACCAACGGACTCTCTGTTCAAGAAGTTTTGGAAAAATGTATTCAAAAGATAGTTAAGCGAAAGACTACATTGCATAGCTCGGGTAGAACTGATGCAGGAGTTCATGCAGAAGGTATGACAGCTCATTTTACAACGGTTTCAAAAATGACTGAAGGCGAGTTCCTGAGAGCCTTTAATAGTTTTCTCCCTCACGATATTGTTATTAAAGAAGTTTCTGTTGTGCCTATGGACTTTCATGCGCGTCGCTCTGCAGGGAAAAAGACCTATCGCTATACAATACTTAATCGCAGTTATCCTTCAGCACTTTTGTATCGAAGGTGCCTTTTTATTCCGTTCCCTCTAGACATATCTGCTATGAGGCGAGCCAAGAATTATTTAGTTGGCAAGTATGACTTTACATCATTTCGTGCGGCGAATTGTGGCGCCAAGAACCCTGTTCGAGAAATATTTAAAATTGAGCTTATCAAGAAAGGTGATTTTGTTTTTCTAGTTTTTGAGGGAGGAGGATTCCTTAAGCATATGGTGCGAAATATTGTGGGTACCTTGGTCCAAGTTGGACGAAGGCAGATTAAGCCGTCGTATGTGAAGTTAATTCTTGAATCAAAGGACCGTCGGAAAGCGGGCCCAACTGCGGAACCACAAGGGTTGTGCTTAGTTGACGTGGAATACTCGAAGTGCAATTCGTTAAAGGAGAAAAAGGGTAAAAGCGAATTTTAAGCTTAATTTTGACACCTTTTTATATTTATAGAGAGCTAAGCTTTTTACCATCGGGGTTAAAGATTGGATAGTGCTTGTACTCACGTTTTGAGAAAAAATATTTTATAGCTGTTTTTAAAACACCAATTCCATAAGTCACACTTCTTCTAAAGCTAATTGATGATGCTTCTTCAAAGTATTTTGCGGGACAAGAAACCTCACCTACTCGAAATCCAAAATACATTGTTTGTAAAAGCATCTCGTTGTCAAAAACGAAGTCATCAGAGTTTTCTACAAGGGGGATATTTTTTAGAACGTCAGTACTAAATGCTCGGTAACCTGTATGGTATTCCGATAATTTTTGCTGGATAATAAAATTTTCAACCGCGGTAAGAAACCGGTTGGCGATGTATTTGTAAATCGGCATTCCTCCTTCAAGTGCCTTGTTCCCTAAGATACGTGATGCAATTACTGCGTCGAAAACTCCATAAGCTATCATTGAAGCCATCGCGGTAATCAACTTCGGAGTATATTGATAATCAGGGTGAAGCATAATAACAATATCGGATCCCACTCGTAATGCTTCTTGATAGCATGTTTTTTGATTCCCCCCATAGCCTTTGTTTTGCATGTGAACAAAGGTTTTAATATTTAGTTGTCGGGCAATTTCAGCAGTGCGATCCTGGCTAGCGTCATCAGTGAGAATTATATTGTCAACGATATCATGGGGGATTTCGTTGTGGGTTTTTTGTAGAGTTTTTTCGGCATTATACGCTGGCATAACAACGGTGACACGTTTTCCATTGAGCATGATTAAACTCTCTATGAACTATGGGTTATGAGGTTGTTTAATGAGTCGGCAATTTAAATAGGGCTTAAATAAGGGTGCTTTTGCCATTCGACGTTTGTTTCAATTGTCGTTCGATTCTCAACAAATTTATTTAAAAAAAAGGTTTTGGTGTGATAAAGATTTTCCCTTAAAAAAGTTGCAACAACGGCTATGATAAAACAATCTGATATTTTTTCAAAATTATTTCTTTAATTCTTGCGTGAATGATTATCATTAGTTAGACTGATGGTTTTTATCTTGCCTCAAAAAATAATTTTATTTTATGTTTTTACAGGTATTATTTATTAAAAAAATTAAAAGAATTTAAAAATGAATCAAAAATATACAATCGCATTACTTCCGGGTGACGGAATTGGACCAGAAGTAATCAAAGAGGCGGTTAAGGTTTTACGTTCGCTGGAAAAAATTCTTAAGATTGAGCTAATATTAAATGAGGTTCCTGTAGGTGGTGCTGCCTACGAAGCTGAAGGCCATCCTTTGCCAGCAAATACCTTGAATGTAGCGCAATCGGCTGACGCAGTTCTGCTGGGTGCTGTTGGAGGACCAAAATGGGAGAAAATTGATTTTTCATTACGGCCTGAGCGCGCTCTTCTTGGATTACGATCTCATTTAAAGCTTTATGCCAATTTGCGGCCAGCAAAGGTTTTTCCAGCCTTAGTTGACGCATCCTCTCTAAAAAAAGATTTGGTTGATAATTTGGATATTTTGGTAGTACGGGAACTTACAGGTGGTATTTACTTTGGAGAACCTCGCGGTGTGGATACATTAGTGGATGGGTCCCGTCGAGGGTTTAATACTTTAGTTTATACAGAAGAGGAGATTAAACGGATCGCTCGTGTTGCTTTCGATGTGGCACGTAAGAGAAATAAAAGAGTGGTCTCAGTTGATAAAGCAAATGTTTTGGAGGTAACAGGATTATGGCGTGAAGTAGTTTCTGAGGTGCACAGTGAGTACGATGATATTATTTTGGAACATATGTACGTCGATAATTGTGCTATGCAACTAGTCCGGCTACCCAAACAGTTTGACGTCATAGTGACGACTAATATGTTTGGAGATATTTTAAGTGATGAGGCCTCAATGCTAACAGGTTCAATCGGAATGTTACCTTCGGCTAGCGTTGGAGGTAAAACAGCAATGTACGAGCCAATCCATGGAAGTGCGCCTGACATTGCAGGAAAAGGATTAGCTAATCCTTTGGCGACTATTTTGTCTGTTGGCATGATGTTTAAGTATTCATTTGGTCGTGAGGAAGTGAACCATAAAATAGAATCAGCAGTCGAGTCTGTTCTTGATCAGGGAATTCGTACTCGCGATATCTTGTCGCATAAAATGATTGAGGTAAGTACCGAGGAAATGGGTGATAGAGTTGTGTCAGAACTCGAAAAATAGTTATTTTAATTTCTAGATAAATATATTTAAATGTTTAAAAAAAAACATAAATATAATATTGCTGTGGTCGGTGCTACAGGCGCTGTAGGTCGAAGAATGCTGACGACTCTTGAGGAAAGAAATTTTCCTGTGGGGCAATTAAGTGCATTAGCTTCCGCTAGATCAATTGGAAAAAAACTGCCATTTAAAGGTGGGACTATTGAAGTAAAGCAATTGACAGAGAATTCTTTTGTGGGAGTAGATTTTGCCCTTTTTTCTGCGGGGAGTTCTATTAGTAAAAAGTATGCCCCGATCGCTGTTGAGTCAGGTTGCGTTGCTATTGATAATAGCAGTGCATGGAGAATGGAAAAAGATATCCCTCTAATCGTTCCAGAAGTTAATCCATCAGCCTTGGGTAGCAAATGTGGGATAATCGCAAACCCTAATTGTTCAACTATACAGATGGTTGTTGCTCTGAAGCCAATTCATGACCAATATCGCATTCGTAGGGTAATTGTCTCTACCTATCAATCAGTTTCCGGTTCTGGGCAAAAGGCAATAGAAGAGCTAAAGCAACAAAGTAGAGATATTCTCGACGGGAAATCGATACAAAAAAATGTTTTTCCTCATCAGATAGCCTTCAATTGTTTGCCACATATAGATATTTTTATGGAGAATGGCTACACTAAAGAAGAGATGAAAATGGTAGATGAGACCCGTAAAATCTTAGGTGATAGTACAATAGAAATTTCGCCTACTGCTGTTCGTGTACCAGTTTTTTACTCCCATTCGGAGTCAGTAAATGTGGAAACGGAGCTGCCCATGGAAGTAGATAAAGTACAAAACCTATTGTCTTCATCCCCCGGAATTTTTTTAGTGGATAATCCTGAGGAAAGTGAGTATCCACTAGCAGTTGATGCTTGCGGAAAAGAGGGTGTTTTTGTTGGCCGAGTGCGTAGAGATCTAGTGAGGACCAACGTTTTAAACTTTTGGGTTGTTTCTGATAACCTCTTAAAAGGAGCTGCATCTAATGCAGTACAAATCGCCGAACTTGCTCTTAAACGGCTGGAAGCTTAAACTTCAACAGATTAACAAAAATTTATTAGTTAGTTTTCTTTTTTTCAGGCCTTGACAAGCGATACGCTCTAAGTTTATAAAAAGGTGGGGGATTCGATTTTTTTGAATAATAACTTTATAAATCAATACTTTTTTGAGGTGGGATCATGGTTGAACAACCCGGAACGAACAAACCAGAGCAAAAAGAAACCGGAACCGATAATGAAGATGCCAATGAAATAAAAGCATTGCTTTCTGTTGCCTCACACGAAAGAAAAAACCTTCAACTTCTTGTCGAATATTTTGAAAAGAAAATTCCTGAATTAGATGAACGAAAGCAGTTCTTCGATAGAGTCGATTCACAAATTCCTGATTCACTACAAAAACTTGACTTTGTTAGCGGCAAGATTGAAGAAATTAAAACTTTTGATATTCGTGTTCGTGATTTCCAGCGAGTAGCCAAAGATATAGAATCTAATCATTCCAGTCTTAAGCGAGATTTAGAAGACCTCCATCTTCTTAGTGACCACATCGATCAGAAAATTAAAAGTCTTCAACAACAACGTGGCCTTGTTGAGAAGGCCAATGAGGATGCTGGAAGGCTTAATATTCTTGTTTGGGATATGGATTCCAAGATTAAAAAATTGGGCGAGGAAACTAAGCTTATCAAGAGTACCGATCGTAATATTAATCGCCTAGAGCACATGTTGGAAAGTATGGAACCACAAGTAGCTGAAATTGTCGGCTTTCGAGATATGATGAAGGTTGCAACCGGGCGAGTTAAGGAAATGAAGGACACGTGTCGTGAACTGGATCATCGGTATGCAGCAATAGTTCAGGAAAAATCAGTTGTTGAGGATTACAGTCGTGATACAGAGGAAATGAAAACCACATTGGTCAGACTTCAAGCTGATTACGAAAAAGTGCTTGGTCAAGGTCATGTCATTAATGAGGCTCGAGAAACCCTTTCACAAATGGCAACGGATATAAACAACCTAAAAATCGAGTCTAAGAATATCTCTGTCAAAAACGAGATGATAAGAAGTATTAGTGGTAAGCTCCGCGACTTGGATGCATTGACCATTGATGTTGATACCAAAATTAATAGGATACGTGAGGATAGTTCAGTGGTTGATGCGACGGAGGAAAAAGTTAACAAACTGAATAGTTTCATTGTCAATAACCTTAGCAATAAAATGAAATTGCTGAAGGAAGAAATGAAAGCGATTGATATTGCGAATGAGAAGATGAGTCGCTTTAGTATTATCGCAGAGGAAGCAGAGCAAAGAGTCCAAGGTCTCGACGAAGAAATTAAAAAAGCAGAGGCTATTGAGGTATTAGTGGAAAAAATTCAGGCGCTAAAAGACTCTACTACGGGAGATATGGAGGAGCTGATTCGCAAGCGACAATTAGTGGACCAAGTAGAAAAAAAAATTAGTGACTTGAGTTCTCTGGTTATTAGTCTTGACGTGAAAATTGAAACTCAGGTTCAAAGGAAAGCAGTTGTTGAAAAAATGGAGAAGAAGTTAGATGGGCTTGATTTTTTTATAGAAGAAGCCAATGTTAAAATATCTACCGTTTCAAAAAAAGTAGACTTTCTGGATAAGGTGGATCAGCGTCTTGAAGACCTCAAGGGGTTAGCTAGTAAGGTTGAAGAGAAAATACTTGATTTAGTAAAGGACAAAACGGCTCTTGATGATCAGGAAAGGCGTATGAACAATCTAACCTCTAAGCTTAGTATTATGGAGATTGAGCTACAGTCTAAGTTTGTCGATGTTCAGGAAGCCAGCGAAGAAATTAAAAAGGTTTCAGATCTACGTGATAAATTATCTATTACCTCCGACGTTTTTGTAAATAAAATAGAATCACTTAATAAAGAAAGTGTGAAACTAGAGAAAACTGAAGAAAAAATGCAAGAAATGAATGCATTGCTCAACGATATACATACTAGACATGAGATTCTTGAGGAAAAAGAAGACTTGATTCTAGGTGCAGAAAAAAAAGTTGAGGAGCTTGCAATCATGGTAAACCAAATTGAAGGCCGCATAAAACATGTTGCCTTAAGTGAAGAAAAAATTCGAGAGACTCAGCAGGCCCTTGGAGAGCTTGATGCTGTCATTATCCGCGTTAACTCTGAAAAAGATCGAATAGAAAAAGAGGGGAGGAATTTAGATAGAATAAATCTTAATATTGAAAGACTTACATCTATTACCGGGGAGGCAGAGTCAAAGATTGACACTCTTAATCGTAGAATCGTTACCCTTGACGAGGTTGAAAAAAAGCTTAGCAAACTTAATATTATTAGTGAAGAGGTGGATGTGAAAATAAGGAATTTAAAGAAAGAAGAGAGTGTGGTTCAGAAAGCAGGCGAATACGTCAGCGAGTTAAAGTTTCTTATTAAGGAAATTGATAATAAAAAAGAGGGTTTAAGCTAAATCGTAAAATTTATAAATTAAAAAAGCTATTCTCGTGACTCCTGCTTAAAGCAGATTTTTTTTAAGTCTGTGCATGCCTAATCATCGGTTATTTCTTGATTTTTTAAACTACCAAACGATGTTCACTTCCTGAAAGAAGTTAAGTATAGAAGTTTTTTGTGAAATAGTTGTGTTTGGCTCTTAGCTTAAGAGTCAATTATTAATTATCCCTGCTTGTTGATTTAGGAGAGAGTTTTATGGCTGAAAAGTTACTTGGGGTTATTGGTGGTAGTGGTTTGTATTCAATGAACGAATTAAAAGTTATTGAAAAAATTTCCGTAGATACCCCATTTGGAACGCCTTCTGATAGTATTGTTGTAGGAGAGTTAAATGGTACAAAAATGGCGTTCCTACCACGTCATGGTGTAGGACATTTTATTCCACCTTCAGAAATTAATTTTCGTGCTAATATTTTTGCCATGAAAAAGTTGGGGGTGGAGCAAATTATTTCAGTAAGTGCTGTTGGTAGTATGAAGGAAAAGTTGAAACCAGGACATTTTTCTATCCCGTATCAATTTATTGATAAAACTACTCGTAGGGTTAGTACTTTTTTTACGACTGGTATGGTGGGGCATGTTGCCTTAGCAGATCCGGTATGCTTGGCTACAGCAGACCTTTTGAGCGAGGCAGCGCATAAGGTTAATGCAGTCGTTCACAACGGAGGTACCTATGTTTGTATTGAAGGACCCCAATTTTCAACTAGAGCGGAGTCTAATGTTTATCGCCAGTGGGATGTAGACATAATTGGTATGACAAATGTGACAGAGGCTAAATTGGCTCGCGAAGCAAGTATTTGCTACGCAACTTTAGCGTTAGTTACTGATTATGACTGTTGGAAGGAAGAGGAAGAGCCGGTTACTGTTGAAGCTGTGCTGGAAATCATGCATAAAAATGTTGAAACAGCACAAAAAATTCTCAAAGAACTTGCTTTTGAATTTAATGAAAAACGAAGCTGTGGTTGCGGTTCTGCAGCTCAAAATGCGTTGGTGACTGATTCTAAAAGTATCCCAACTCAACTAAAAGATGAGCTATCAATTTTATTTGGATAGGAAGTCAATGAATACAGTTCAATCCGAAAAATTATTTCAAAAAGCTTGTAATATCATGCCCGGTGGTGTCAATAGCCCGGTTAGGGCTTTTAAGTCTGTGGGGGGGAATCCTTTGTTTTTTAAAAAAGCAAAGGGGTCTAGAGTCTGGGACGTTGATGGTAATGTATATATTGATTACGTAGGTTCTTGGGGGCCTCTTATATTTGGTCATGCTCATCCGCAAATTGTAGAAGCTTTGAAGCGCCAGGCTGAGCTAGGAACTAGTTATGGGGCACCCACTGAATTGGAAATAGAATTAGCTGAAAAAATTGCCACTCTTATACCTTCATTAGACATAGTTCGTATGGTCAACTCTGGCACTGAAGCTGTAATGAGCGCTATTCGATTAGCAAGGGGTGTGACTGGGCGTGATAAAATAGTCAAGTTTGAGGGTTGCTACCATGGCCATGTTGATAGCATGTTGGTAAAAGCTGGTTCAGGATTGGCTTCTTTGGGAATACCAGAATGCCCGGGTATTGTTGAAGATTTGGCAAAACACACATTAACTCTTCCATTTAATAATATTAATACAGTTAAAGAGCTATTCGCTGTTGAGGGTAATAATATAGCTGGCATTATAGTTGAACCTGTTGGTGGTAATATGGGGGTTGTTCCACCTAAAGAAGGATTTCTTGAGACATTGCGTGAAGTGACAACGGAGACTGGAGGAGTTCTTATTTTTGATGAAGTAATGACTGGGTTTCGTCTTTCCTTGGGGGGAGCTCAGTCACTATATAATGTAAACCCGGACTTGACTTGCTTAGGAAAAGTGATTGGTGGCGGACTACCTGTAGGGGCATATGGAGGTTCAAAACAATTGATGGATAATATAGCTCCAACTGGGCCTGTTTATCAAGCTGGCACATTATCGGGAAACCCCCTTGCTATGACAGCTGGTATTGAAATGCTAAAATTGCTTGCAGAAAAATCAGTTTACGATGAATTGGAGCGTAAATCAGAAAAACTTTGCGCTGGTTATAAATTAAATATAAAAAAAATAGGTATTACCGCTCGTTTTACTAGGGTTGGATCAATGTTTTCGATGTTTTTTACAGATCAAGATATCGTCGACTTTGAGTCAGCTAAATCTTCTGATGTTAAGTTTTTTCGATCGTACTTCACTGCATTACTAGAAGAAGGTGTTTATATTGCACCTTCGCAATTTGAGGCGGGTTTTATGTCTGCTGTTCACTCAGATGAAGAAATAGATCAGACAATAGAAGCTAATTATAAGGCATTACAAAAGGCATGTGATTGATAAGTTTTTTTACCTTTATTGAAAAAAAGAGGGTGTTATGAGTGAGATTGTTGGAATTAATGCGAGGCAAATTTTAGATTCAAGAGGTAATCCCACCGTTGAAGTTGAAGTTATTTTAAATACAGGAATAATGGGAAGAGCTGCTGTTCCTTCAGGGGCCTCTACAGGTTCTCGCGAGGCAATCGAACTGCGCGATGGTAATAGTAAAAAGTATATGGGGAAGGGGGTGGCAAAAGCCATTAAAAATATTAATGATAAAATTGCTCCAGCTATATTAGGGGTTGATGTTACCGATCAAGTTTTGATTGACCAATTAATGATAAATCTTGATGGTACAAAGAATAAAATAAAATTGGGTGCAAATTCTATTCTCGGAGTTTCCTTGGCGGTTGCGAAGGCAGCAGCAAGCGATACAGAGCTTCCTTTGTATCAATATATTGGTGGGACAAATGCAAAGGAATTGCCGGTTCCTATGATGAATGTCCTCAATGGAGGAGAGCATGCAGATAATAATATAGATATTCAAGAATTCATGATTTTACCTGTTAGTGCAAAAAACTTTACTGATTGCCTTCGTATGGGAGTTGAAGTTTTCCATCATTTGAAATCAGTGCTTAAAAAAAGGAATTACAGTACAGCAGTTGGGGATGAGGGCGGGTTTGCTCCAGATTTAAAGTCAAATGAAGAAGCAGTTGAGGTCCTACTTGCTGGAATCAAATCGGCAGGTTACAAAGCAGGTAAAGATATACTGCTAGCACTAGATGTGGCTGCTACAGAATTATATGTCAATAAAAAATATAATCTAGGTGTGGGGAAAAAAGAAAGGCTTTCTTCAAACGAAATGATCGACTATCTAGAAAACTTGGTCAATAGGTATCCGATTATTAGTATTGAAGATGGGCTTGCTGAAAATGATTGGGATGGGTGGAAAAGCCTTACCAAGAGAATTGGATATAAGACTCAAATTGTTGGAGATGATGTATTTGTAACAAATAGCGATATTTTGAAAAAAGGAATTCAAGATGGCGTGGGCAATTCAATTTTAATCAAAGTGAATCAAATTGGTACTCTTACAGAAACCTTGAATGCTGTGGAAATAGCAAAACGGGCAGGCTATACAGTAGTTATTTCTCATCGTTCGGGAGAAACTGAAGATACTACGATTGCTGATATTTCAGTTGCTGTTAATGCAGGTCAGATTAAGACAGGTTCGCTTTGTAGAACAGACAGAGTTGCAAAATACAATCAATTATTACGTATCGAGGAAATATTAGGAACAGCAGCAGTGTTTAACGGACAAGAAGTTTTTTCTCAATTTAAAACTTAAGGCTTCTTAATTTTTCCCCGCTAACAAAATAATTTTAGAGTATTGCAAGTTTAGATTCAGGTTTCATTGACCTTAACTCATAATAAATGCATGAAGAATCTGAGTCATTACCAGCGGGTTATTTTTCTGACATTGGCATTTTTTGCTTTGGTGATTATTGTGGCAGTTTTTCATGAGAATGGAATTCTTACTGTTCATAAACTTGAACAAGAATTGAGTGAGTTTGAAGCAAATAACGAAAATTTAAACCAGAAAAACGAAAAACTTCGCTTTGAAATAGAAAGGTTAAAGTCTGATCCATCATCCATTGAGGTTTTGGCACGAGAAAAACTAAATATGGTTCGACCAGGTGAGACTGTTTATCAAATTATTCCTCTTGAGAAAAACCTTTCCCTTCCACCTGAAAAATAGATTTCTTAAATTTCCTAAGAATTAGTCGGTAGTAATTTTTGTATGGATTTGAGCTTACGGTATTTTGACTAAAATTAATGTTTTGGAGTAGATTTTTTAAAATACCCTTAATTAAGCCCTTGGCTCTTTGGTTATCTAGATGAGTTTTTTCTTTAAATAATTTATTGTGATGAAGTTTTAAATATCTAAAAATAATTAAATGAATTCTGAATAAAGTATTGATATTTTTAATATTTTTGGTATGGTGAATACAATAAATCATATTAAGTTTTTTTTATTTTTGCCGTAAAATAGGTGGTTGTTAATTCCTTAAGGGGAGGTATTTTTTTGTAGTTTAAGACCTTGGGGTGATAACCAAAACTAGTTTTTTTTAGTGCTAGTAGTTTAATTAGCTTTAATTGACATTGTAGTCCATATATTTATGTTCCGTAGAATAGAAAGAAGGGGGAGAGGATGACTAAGCAAGATATTATTAATCAAGTATGCGATAGCGCTGATTTACCTAGATCTAAAGCTGAGGAAGCAGTTGAAACAGTTATTGGTTTGATTAAAAATGCTTTAGGAGCTGGAGACCCAGTAATTCTTCGTCGATTTGGTACTTTCCAAGTTATGGCTAAGTCAAAAAGAATTGGGCGAAATCCAAAGACTGGGGAAGAGGCTGAGATTTCAGCTCGCAAGGTAGTTCGATTTAAATCTGGGAAACATTTTAAGCAGGCTGTTAATGATGAATCTGCAAATTAAAGGGGTTTAATTTTTTTACAGGCATAGGTTCCCCTGCTTAAGTTGCTTATTATATAATCAGCATTGCATCGCCATAGCTGAAAAAGCGATATTTTTTAAGTATTGCTTCCTTGTACGCCTTCGTAATTAGTTTTTTGCCAGCAAAAGCACAAACTAAAAGGTAGAGTGTAGACTTTGGTAAATGAAAATTTGTTATTAGATGGTCGACTACTTTAAACTTAACTCCTGGATAGATAAATCGATTTGTCCATCCCTCCGTTCCCGAAGGATGAAGGTTATTTAGATCTACAGACTCTAGGACACGTGTAACTGTTGACCCGATTCCCACTATTTTTTTGAGCTTTTCCTTTGAGTTGATTAAAGCTTTTGATGTTTCTTCAGGTATATAGAACTTCTCAGGTTGCATCTTGTGTTTAATTATATTTTCAACTCGTATTGGTTGAAATGTTCCCTCTCCAACATGTAATGTCAGATACTTTGTATCAATACCATTAGTATTAAGTAATTTTAAGATACTTGGTGTGAAATGCAGGCCTGCAGTTGGGGCAGCTATTGCGCCTGGAAGGCTAGCAAAAACTGTTTGATATCTTTCTCTATCTTGGTTAGATATTTCTTTATTCTTGTATGTATTTCTTCGTATATATGGAGGTAGTGGCATTTCTCCTATGCGATTTAAAATATCATCAAGTCTCCCATGGTATTGAAGTTCCAGAATAGCTTTGTTTTCATGCCGACCTTTTAGAACTGTTTTTAATTCCCCACAACCAAATTCTATTTTAGTTCCTACTCGTATTTTACTCAAGCCCTTAATTAGCGCTTCCCATTTGTTTTTTTCGTCTGTTTCTTTCACCAGAAGGATCTCTACAGGCTTATTATTTTTAACATTATAACCGAGCAGTTTTGATGGAATTACTTTTGTGTTATTAAAAACCATTAAAGATTGTTGCGGAATTAGGTAGGGGAGGCGGGAGAATACTTCATGTTCTATGGATCCCAACTTTCTGTTAATTATCATAAGTTTTGACTTATCTCGGGCAGTTAATGGTTTTTGGGCTATTAAGGACTTGGGTAATTTGAAGTCAAAATCTTTAAGTTTTAATATGGGAATCATATCTCCGTGTATTATTCTAGTTAATGTTAATTATTGTTTTTATTTTCTAAATAATTGATAATTATGTTAAAAATAATTATTTATGATTATTTCTTCCTAGTTTTATTCAGATTATACCTTTCCTTTTAACAAATATGGAATAACTGTGAAGACAGTATTTTTTTTTATTTTTGTACTTAAGAAACAGCTATTTTTTCTTCAGCTTGATTGGTGTTGACCAGATACTAAATATATATTAAGCTTTACGTCGCTGAATTAAGAGCTTTTATGTGATTATTAAGAAAACTTCCGGAGAAAAAAATGGGTAACGCCCTAAAAATACTAAGCTTATTTATATTTTCCGTAGCGATTATTATGGGAGGAGCAGTAAACGCTGAGGCAAAGAAGAAAAAGAAAATTCCTAAAAAACCTTCTTATGTTGGCGCTGTGAAATGTAATGGAAGTTGCCATGATGCTTACTACGAAGCTTGGAAAGTGTCCCCTCATGGAAACACCTTCAATTTACTTAAGGCTGGTGAGCGAGCAGAGGCTAAAACACGGGTGAAACTAGACCCTGAGAAAGATTACACTACAACTCCATTGTGCCTGCGTTGCCATACAACAGGTTATAAGCAAAGAGGTGGTTTTAAACCTGCGGGTTCTAAAAATAAAAAGGGCAAAGATACAAGTTCGACTATTGACCCGGAAGAGCCGAATAAAGAACAGGTTGGTTGTGAGATGTGTCATTCGGTTGCAGGGGGTGCGCAGTTCCGTGTGGTTATGAAAAACACCAAGGGCGATTTTAAAAAGGCAGATACTGAAAAATATGGACAGCGCTGGGATTATGCAAATGTATGTACCCGATGCCATACTCATCCTAACACCCCATTTAAACCTTCAGTACACGATAAGTATAAGTTTAATTTTGAAGAAAGAAAGTTGAAGGTCCATCTTGCTGCCGACTTCTACAACGAGGACAACATGGACCAGAAGTTAGAGAAGGTTAAAGATAGGGCCAAGGAAGTTTCTCAGTCCGAAAAAACACCTCTGCTTATTGAAGATTTTGAGATTAAAAAAGGTAAGCTGAAGTTCAAAAAAGGAACCAAACCTTACAACAAGAAAAAGAAATCCTTCAATTATAAAAAGTGATTTTTTTCACGCATTAACATTTAGGAGGTCCTGCCCTGTGGGGCGGGCCTCCTTTTTTTGTTTAATACTATTGTAAAGAATCCGATAAATATGGAATGAACGATAATCAGTTTGCTAAAAAAATAGTTTGCGTTGGTGCGGGTTATGTTGGTGGACCTACTATGGTTGTAATTGCGAATAAATGCCCAGACTACAAGGTCACTGTTGTTGATATCTCCGAGGAGCGTATTAATGCTTGGAATTCGGACGAATTGCCGATTTATGAGCCAGGTTTGAAGGACAGAGTCGATAAAGCGCGAGGCAAAAACTTATTTTTCTCCACGGATATTGATAGGAATATAGACGAGGCAGACATTATTTTTGTGAGTGTTAATACCCCAACCAAAG
>JABHTG010000100.1 GCA_018697205.1 Nitrospina sp.
CTTCTTTTCGGGCGCGTATGGGACTCCACATATTGTAGGCAGAAACTGTAACAGCCGAATCCAGTGATGGATCCTCAAGTAATATACGAATTCCTTCATCAATAGTTTTTGCAAGAATAGTTGGTGCATTACAAAATAAGAGAACCATTAAATCCGGAATTACTCCCAGTTGCTCACTAATATAACGAAATCCGTGTACATAAGCGTCTTCTCCAAGAGCTTCTTTCGTTGCCAATTCAAGGGGTCTGTCTATTATCTTTGCACCATGTTCTTGGGCGATACTTTTAATATTATCTGAGTCCGTGGACACATATATCTCGTCCACTAGCTTTGCTGATTTTGCGGCCAATAACGGGTAGCTCATCATTGGTCGACCTAAAACCGAGTGGGTATTTTTTCCCGGAAATCCTTTGCTTCCCTCTCGGCCAAGCATTAACGCGACAACCATGCTCCCCCTCTTCTTAAAATTAAATCACAGCACATCGATCACAAGGATTGCACTGCTGTCGTTTCTGGTTTTTATGATTTTCCCGCAACTCTTCATATTTAGGGGAGCGCCACAGAGAACTCAATCGATTTTCGGGAGCCTTGCCAACGCATAAAGTTGATTTATAATCGCTATCACAAGGATTGACAGATCCGTCCCACCAAACGAACATTCTTCGCCAAAGATCAGAGCAAGCGGTTGTAATATTATTTACGGGTTGCTGGTAAGTATTTTCCCATGGATTATAGTCTACAAAGGAAACCTGGTCCACCCAATCTCCCCAAAAACGTTCCATATGGTCGATCTCGTCTGAGCCTGGTACTTTCACGCCGGATATACGAGAAATGGTTGTGGAATGGGCATATTCTTTTTCTCTTATCTCATGAAAACGTTTGATGTTTTTTACGACTCTTTCTAGTTGCCCTCCAACACGGAAACGACTGTAGTTAGGTTCTGAAGCTGATTCAGCTGAAAATACAACCGTATTAACTCCGGCTTGTAAAATTGCATGGCACTTTGCTTCGTCTAAAAACCAAGCGTTGGTATTTAACTTCAAAGCCAGAAATTTTCCTCTAGTATAGGCCAGCATTTCTTCAATTTCTGGACAAATCAAGGGTTCGCCACGGGAAGCAAGAGAAATAGCCTCGCAACTTCCTTCTGCTTCATCAATTATTGATTTAAACCGGTCAAGAGACATCATCCCCATCATACCATTACTTTTTTTATTAAAAGAGGAGTCAACTTGATAGCAAAATACACAGCGATAATTGCAAATCGAGGTTGGTTCTATCTGAAGACATGGGGGAAAATCATCCAACTGCAATTGTTGAGGGAACACCTCATACCTATATCGATAAAATAGGAAACGAGGAAGTTCCTGATCTGTTAATTTTTCAATTTCGGAAATATTAAATGAATGGAGGGTAAAAGGCGGTACTTTCTCATCGAGTTCTCTACGATCTAGAATTTGGCCAATGGCTTCTTTCAATATATTACTTTGATAAGGTGCTAGGGCTAGCGCATCAAGGTTGCCTCGAAGTTTTTCTATGCGCGGTATGACATCCTGAGCGGATCGGCGATAGCGAATGTCGGTAAAGCTGTTTTGCTTCTTGTAAATCGGATTACTCAATTTAACAGTCCTCAATTTTTATCCTGTCAGATTATAGCAAATTTTGAATTACTATAAATTTGATACCTTTAATAGTAAGAAAAAAGTCGTTGTTTAGTGACGGGCATGTATTGGCTCTTGTCTTCAGGCCATAGTTGGAGAAATTATATATAAAGTCAAAAATATAGGGTAAAATAAATTGATTAAGTTTTTTTAATGATCAACATATATACACCCCGTTTATTGTTAGGAGGAGCGGGTAATCAGGATGATGTATGATTCGTGGGATTGCTTTTGATTTTGATGGAGTATTGGCTGAGTCGGTAGGTGTTAAGACGAAAGCTTATGCCCGCTTATTTGAGGAGCATGGAGAAGGAGTTGTTTCAAGGGTTGTTGATTATCATTTAAAAAATGGGGGGATATCCCGCTTTGATAAGTTTAGGGTCATTTATCGCGAGATATTAAATAAGCCTCTTTCAGAAAAAAAATTTCAGACCTTATGTGATGAGTTTTCTAATATCGTTGTAGATGAGGTGGTTGCAGCTCCATGGGTGGAGGGCGCACGAAAATTTTTGGAAAACAATAAAAATCGCTACTTGTTTTTTATTGTATCGGGAACACCTCAGGATGAGTTGAGGTCTATTGTCCGACGCCGGGAGATGGACCACTATTTTTGCGAAGTTCTAGGGTCCCCTAAAAAGAAGGAAACCTTGCTCAAGGGGGCGTTGTCTCGATTGAAGGTTTCCCCAGAAGAAGCTGTTTTTGTAGGTGACGCCGAGACTGACTGGAACGCCGCAAAAGAGTTAGGCATGACCTTCCTGTGGAGGAGAAATCCTTTAGATGCTCCTTTACTTAAGGGTTATACGGGACCTCAGCTAATATCGCTAAGTTCCTTAGAGGAAAATCTAAAGATTCTAGAAGAGGAAATGACACCTTGAGAGCTGAGGGAAAGCGAACAGTCTTTCGAGGTAATCTTCATATCCGATTTGTTAAATCAAAATTCCTAGCAGTCCTGTTGTTCCTCAATACTGATTTTCTTAAAAGCAGTTGATTTAATAACAGGTCGCTACTATCCCATAATTCGGTTTTAGGATTTATGCAAACTGAAGAAATTAAAAAAAAAATTTTTTATGATTATTTGTCTCAGGCTAGTCAAAAGGCGTATAGCGACATATATCTAATTGCAAACGATGTTTTAGCTAAATTAGAAATGCGAAGGGGAATGTTGGAATTTTATTTGGCAGGTGTAATCCCAGACTCATTTTCTCTGGCTAAAAAGATAATCAAGATAATTCAGTACTACTTGAAAAATACAGCTTGGTTTGTACTTTTCTTGTTGGCAAAAGTGGCTCACCTGTTGTCAGGCCAAAAATATTTTATTAACGAATCCAAAAAACTGTATGCGCTTGATGTTTATTTTATTGTTTCGGATATTTTAAGACAGGAAAAATTTGAAGACCACTATCTCACAGGCTTGGCAGAGGTCCTAGATAAGAGCGGGGAAAGTTATGTATATATACCGAGATGGTTCGGTTCGTGGAATCCTATTTGTCTTTTCAAGGCATTCAGAATTTTAAGGGAGAAAGAGTACCCTGTGTTGACAGAGTTTCAGCTTTTGGAGTTTTCTGACTATGGACGCGCCTTCGTATTTTTGGTTACTTACCCTTTTCATGCATGTAAATTTATTGGAGGGCTGGGAGATTCAATAGAAGACCGACTTTTGCGTTTTGCCTTGTGGGAAACACTGGATACGGTGATTTTGAAAAACTATATGAGGTATCTCTTTGGGAAGGAGATATCTTGCCTGAAAAATTCCGAGATTAAGTGTATTAGCTGGTATGAAAATCAGGCGAGCGATAAAATTTTTTTTCGAGGATTAAGAGATGTTTCTGGGAAGATTAAAGTTTTTGGTGCTCAGTTATATGTGCGGACTCAAGCTCTTCTGAATGTTCAGCCCGACGAATCTGAAATTCACTTTGGAGTTGTCCCGGACAAGGTTTTGGTTAATGGTCCGGGTTATAACTTGGGGTTAAAAGTTATTCCTGAGGCGGTTGGCCCCTCGCTGAGATACGGAAAATTATTTGGGATCAAGGCAGACCCTGTAAGGGGAGATATTATATTAATTCTTTTATCCGAGAACGATCATGTTAGCCGTTACATTCTTGATCTTATCAAAGAGGTTGATTGGTCAGTGGCTGTAATGATCAAACCTCATCCCTCATTTGAAAAGGATAAATATGCAGCTCATATTCCATCCAAGTTTTCAGTGACAGATGAAGATTTGTATGTTCTTTTTGGCCGTGCACGCATGGTTGTTGGTCGCAGTACGGGGGCTCTGGTTGAGGCGGCATGCCTTGGTATTCCCGTAATCGATGTTGCAGGGTCAGCGAGATTGAGTCATGACTATATGCCCGAATATGGAAGAGGTATTCTTTGGGATAAAGCTATAAATAAGGAAGATATTTTTCGTTTTTCTCGTCAATTTGAAGAGGCGCTTCGATTGGATGCTTTTGGATTGCAGGTTATGGGAGAAAAAATGCGCGATAAATATTTTTGTGAACCTACTGAGAAGCAATGCATTCGTGCTTTCGATTTGGCCTAATATTTATTCCTTACTTTTTTATAAAGTAAGTTAGGTTAGGAGCTATATTAAGAAATTTTCCTGCGCGGCTAATTAGGTTTAAAATGATTAATACCTTTAAAAAGATATTTTTATTCCCTTGGAAGATGTGATAAATTTCATTACCTTAAAGGTTTGTTAAAAAAGGAAACTACTCGGTCTCTTATTGAAGATCGGGTTTGAAGGAATCGCAATGTCCAAAAAAGCTCACAAAATATCTGATAATATTCCAAAAGACTCGCCCTTATATTCCTATCTGGTTACCAAGGAAGAAACAGGTGTTTCTGTCGGATTATCTGCGACTTTGGTTCAAGAGCCTAATTTTGTGGATTTAAATACTGATTATAAAAATTCTAAGGTGCTATTAATAAACCCACCAATGTGTTCACCCAAAGGGTTGACTAAAAAGGGTATACCTCCAGCTGCCATAGCTTATGTTGCTGGATCCTTAAGAGAGGTTGGTATTGAAGTAGAGTTACTAGATTGCATAATTGAAGGGTGGTGCAATGAAGAACTGATAGATGAAAAAAATGAAATATATACCTATGGGATGTCTGATGAGGCAGTAGCTGACTACTTGGCCGAATCTAAGCCCGGAATCATTGGATTATCTCTCGTATTTTCTCAAGATTTAAGAAATTTATGCAAAATATCTAGAGTTGCTAAGAAA
>JABHTG010000105.1 GCA_018697205.1 Nitrospina sp.
GTGGAAACATCAAGCTGAGTAGATATTTCAATTCTGCCTTGATCTTTCAACGCATCTATAGAGTTTTCAAATAAGTTTATAAAAATTCTTCGGAATTGCTCTGCGTCTATATATGCGTCAGATATTCTAGGATCATAATTTTTTTTTATTGTAATATTTTTATTGTTGTTTTTGTATAAAGTATAAACGGTATCAATTATTTCATGTAGATAGTTTTCTTTTAGTGATGGAGCTGGCATGCGGGCAAATCGTAGGAATTCATTGACTAATTCTTTCATGCCTTCCACTTCTTGTGCTATTATATCGATACTTTCTTCAAATATCTTATTAAAACCTTTTTTATCTTCGTGGTATTTCTTTTTTAGTCGTTGAGTGTTTAACTGAATTGGTGTGAGAGGATTTTTAATTTCATGCGCAATACCTTGAGCTACTTCTTTCCATGCAGCTATTTTTTGAGTTTTAATCATGGATGTTAGATCTTCAAATACAATAACTATTCCTAGATACCTGCGCGATAGGTCTCTTAAGACATGAGCCTTTATCAAAAGGATTAGCGAAGTTTCGTTTAATTTTATTTCAACTTGATTTTCTGCACTTTCTTTATTTTGGAAATTAATTTCTCTTACAATTTTTCGTACTACACATAAATGGTCTTTGTCCAAGACATTTTTATAACTGGATCCTATAAGATCGTCTGCATTTACCATTAAAATATCTGCTGCAGCTTTGTTGAATGTGGTGATATGCCCTTTTTTATTTATTGAAATTACTCCTGCTCCTATATTATCGAGAATTGTTGCAATATATTGACGACGTTGTTCAAGTTCGATATTTGTATTTTTTAAATCATGGTTTGCTTTTTCAACGTTATATTGGCTATCATTAAGTTTAGCTGTCATTCGGTTAAATGATTTAACTAGGTCACCTATTTCGTCTTGAGCATCAATTCCTAGTTTGAAATTTAAGTCACCTTTTGAGATCCGTCGTGTTCCTTCTGCAAGAAGTTGTATTGGAACAGTTATTCCGCGCGCCATGTAAAAACCTAGCCAAATAGCTGAAAATAAAATCAACAATGTGATCATTAAAAATGTTGTGTAATAACTTGCAGAGACTGGGAGCTGAAGAAAACTTTGCTGCTTATAGCTTTCAAAGGAGTTTTGTATAGCTTTAATTTTATGTTGGGTGCTTCCTGGAATAGATGTAAGGGTAAGTATGTACCCCCATATAGAGACTTTATTCATATTTTTATTGGTCAATGGCTTGGCAACAATAAGATAGTGCCCCTGACTTAATGTAGTGAATTCAGAAATACCTTCTCCACCAGCAGTTTTTTTTAGCAAATCAGTGAAGTCACTACTTTGAACATGAGGTGCACCATTTTTGTCAATATCGGATGCGATAGGTCTATACTTATCATCGTAGAGGATTATTCCGCCAATGGCATACTCAGCTCTTTTACTTTTTATTAATTGATTTAATTCCTGTCGTTTTACTTTCCTGAATAGTTCTTTTTTTGTGATAAATTTCTCAATTTTTTGTATTTGAATAATTGAGTTTTTTTCTATATTTGCGTAGTACTCTTGAGCCACATCCATTGACTGTTGTAGTGTTTGTTCTGTCCTTACGTTGAACCAATTTCCAATACTAAATGAGAATAATTTGCTAGCGACTGTAAATAAAAGTACAGATGGCACTAATGTCAGGATAAGAAACGCAATAATTAGTTTTGTCTGAAACTTTGTCCCTAAAATATTACTTTTTCTTTCACTGTAAAGCTTTACAAGGTTACGAGTTATGAGGACAACAAGAACTAATAGGAGTATTAGTATGATATTAAAAACAAGTAAAACAGCAAGGTTACTTTTAACGGAGGCAGGTGATTGTTCCTGTAAAAAATAATATTCCAAACTAATTGAGAATATTAGTCCTGATAGAATCCAAAAAATTGTTTTCCACGCTGGACCTTTTTTGCCGGAGACCTTTTTTTGTGTAAGTGTGAGGTAGGGAGGATTATTTATTGAAGGATCGGACGACATCTTTTGTTCCTCCAAAAATGCTTTTATTTCTATTTCTATCTTTGAGGTTAGAGTTATCTCTTGCTAAAGCTAAGTCGGGGTCAATTGAAAGTGGCGATGACTCAGTCCATGCTGCGTTGAAACTATCAAATGGCAGAAAGAAAAAAAGGTGGTTGAAGGGGAACCAAAAACGATCCATTTCTAGACTGGCTTTGATGCGGACAAAATATTTTTCATTAAAGTTTAGTCGGCGAGCTGAAGAGATTGGGATATTGTCTAGCGTGAGCATCATGCGCTGATATTTTTGTTTATTACGAGTAGCAATTTTTCGCTTAACTCCCTTACCTAATTCTGTAAAACGGTACACTTTTTTCAGTGAATCATATTTAATCGTATGACTTATTTTATTGGTATTTATCAAGGTGTTTTTCCAGAAATCATTTACTTGTCTAAGTTCTACATCAAATATAAAAGTTATAGGGACTCCACTCTCAATGGCTTCCTCAATACTGTCAGTAAAGCCTTCAAGTAGTCTCGCATTTATCACGACAATTTTTCCTCTTGTCCCTACACCAATATTTACAAGAGAGGGGGCTGATTCTACAGTTAATGCGCCCATATGAATGCTAATCATGATGACTAGCCATGCAGACAGAATTTTGAGCTTAGATATCATTTTCTTTAAAAAAACTATAGGTTTCAGTAAGTCCTTCTTTTAAAGGTACTTTAGGAGTCCAGTTAAGGGACCTCTTTATTTTTTTATAGTCAAGGCAGCTTCTACGTTGTTCAAAGTTATTTTTTTTTGAAGTTTCAGCATTAATTTTAGATTCTGCCACCTGTAGTATTAAACGAGTTAGCTCATTAACCGATGTTTCTTCGCCAGTTCCAACATTAAAAATATCTGATTTCTTTAGAGCTAATGCTAATAAATTAGCTTGTACCACATCTCTTATAAAAATATAATCTCTTGTTTGTTCGCCATCGCCGTTAATTATTGGAGAACAGCCTTTTAATAATCGATTAAAAAAAATCGCTATTACTCCCGCTTCACTGTTAGGATTTTGTCGAGGGCCAAAAACATTTCCGTATCGGAAAATAATTGTTTTAAGTCCATATTGCTGTTTATAGAATCTTAGGTAACCTTCTACGCTCAGCTTCGAAAGTCCATATGGACTAGTTGGTTTTTTGGGATGATCTTCTCTAGCTGGAAAATAATCCTGCTCCCCATAAATAGCCCCACCAGTTGATGCAAATATAAATGTTTTGACACCACATTCTACGGCGTTTTGTAGTAACTGTAAAGTTCCAATGATATTTGATTTTGCATCATTTACGGGATTTTTAACCGAGTCACTGACTGAGATTTGGGCAGCATGATGATTAATAACTTGAATTTTTTCATTTTTTAAAATATTAGCCAACCTTGGATCTGAAATAGAGACTTTATGAAAAGTAGCTTTTGGATTTATAAACTCTTTTCGTCCTTTTGACATGTCATCTATAATGACTACATTATGGTTATTTTCAATATAAGTATCGACTATATGTGACCCAATAAAACCTGCCCCACCGGTTACAAGTATATTCATTTTATTTTTTTTTTATTAGATTTTTAAGCTGATACAAAGTTTCTATCGCTTGCCTTGGTGATAGGTTATCAGGTTCGAGAGTTTCCAGTTGCTTTATTGCAGGATGAGCAGTTTCTGAAAACAGACCTAGTTGTTCAGACTTAGGATTAATAATTTCTCCTTCTGATCGTGCTATTTTTGGAGCACCAACTTCGTCAAATTCGCTTTTTTCTAGATTGAATAAAACTTCATGTGCGCGGCGGAGTAATTCCTCTGGGAGTCCAGCTAATCTTGCAACTTGAATTCCATAGCTTTTGTCTGCTCCTCCAGGAATAATTTTTCGTAGAAAAATTATTTCGTCATTCCATTCCTTTACTTGTACGTTATAGTTTTTTACTCCCTTTAAAACTAGGGCTAAATCAGTAAGTTCGTGATAGTGTGTTGCAAATAAAGTTTTAGGTCCTCCTGATGCGTTTTCTCCATGTAGATACTCAACGATGGACCATGCGATGCTGATACCATCAAAAGTGCTAGTTCCTCTGCCAATTTCATCAAGAATAATAAGACTTTTCTTAGTAGCATTATTTAAAATGTTTGCAGTTTCATTCATTTCAACCATGAATGTTGACATACCTTTTTGAAGATGATCCTGTGCTCCAACACGTGAAAAAATTCTATCAACGATACTTATATGTGCTGAGTCCGCAGGTATAAAGCTTCCGATCTGCGCCATTAGAGTGATTATTGATACTTGCCTTAGATATGTTGATTTTCCGGCCATATTAGGCCCAGTAATAATCATTATTTGATCATCCGAGCTATTAAGTTGTGTGTCATTAGCAATAAATTGATTCTCTGGTATAATTCGTTCTATGAGGGGGTGTCGACCATTCTTAATTATAAGTTCAGTACCTTCAGATATTTCTGGTTTTGAATAGTTATAACGGTGTGCAATTTCTGAAAAGCACGTTATAGCATCTAGTTCTGCAATAATAAGTGCCATTTTTTGAATTTTTAATCCATGTGAAGCTATATTCTCACGAATTTTTTGAAAAATTTTTTGTTCCAAATCAGTTGCTTTTTCTTGAGCTCCAGTGATTTCTTCTTCGTATTTTTTTAGATCTGGCGAAATAAAACGCTCTGCGTTAACTAGTGACTGTTTTCGAATATACTCGGGAGGGACACGATCTAAATTTTTTTTTGTTATTTCTATATAGTACCCATAAATTTTATTGAACCCTATTTTTAATACTGAGATACCTGTACGATTTTTTTCTTTTGCCTCCAACTTGGCGATCCAGTTTTTCCCATCACGTGTAATTTTTTTGAGGCGATCTAATTCCGGGTCGCATCCATTTTTAATAAAATTTCCTTCTTTGAGAGTGAGTGGTGGGTCATCGATAACTTTTTTCTCAATAAGTTCGTGAACAACTTCAAGGTTGTTCCACTCTGATGTGAATAGTTTTAAAGAATCATTTTTACCATCATTTAAAATTTTTAATAAATAAGGAAAAGCTGAAAGTGAATTTTTGAGAGCAATTATATCGCGCACGTTACACACAGCAAGGGAAATACGCCCGAGTAGTCGCTCTAAGTCATACATTGGTTTTAGCTGATCACGAATAGCTTGCCTTAATAGTAGGTTTTTTTTAAAAAAATCTACTTGGTCAAGTCTAGCTTTAATTAAATTTATATCAATATGGGGTTTTAATATCCACTCTCTAATACGCCTAGCTCCCATAGCTGTTTGTGAGTGATCCATTAAGCCTAATAAAGAATTTTTTCGTTCGCCTTCACTCGACTTTACTAATTCTAGACTTCTTATAGTTGCTTGATCCATTAGCATGTAGTTATCAATGTTGAAGACATTAATCGCACTGATATGTTTAAGAGTAGATTTTTGTGTTTTATGTAGGTATTGAATAAGAGCACCAGCGGATGAAATCGCAAGCTTCATACTTTCGCAACCAAATCCTTCAAGAGAGCCAGTTTTAAAATGTTCGATTAATAATCTATATGAGTCCTTAAAAGAAAAAGCCCATTCATCACATAGATGTATACTTTTCTCTCTGTCTTCCATCCACTTAGGCTTGACACATCCATCTACTGAATTTTTAGACAAAATAATTTCTTTTGGGTCAAATTTTTCAATTTCATCTTGCAATAATGATTCTCTATTATTCCCGTAAAATTCTGTTACTTTAAAGAGACCAGTAGTTATATCTAGAGCAGCAAATCCCCAGCCTTTGGTATTTGAATAAAGTGAAATGAGAAAATGGTTTTGTTTAGGGTCAAGTAGGTTTTCATCTAACACAGTTCCCGGTGTTATTATTCTTACCACTTCACGCTTGACCAAACCCTTTGTAAACCTTGCGTCTTCTGTTTGTTCGCAGATGGCTACTTTGTTGCCGGAATTGATGAGTTTGGCGATGTATGATTTGGAGGAGTGATGTGGAATTCCACACATTGGAGTTGGGTTAGTTTTATTTTTATTTCTGGAGGTAAGGGCAATTTCTAGAACTCGTGAGGCAATTACTGCATCTTCATTAAACATTTCATAGAAATCACCCATTCTAAAAAAAAGAATGGAATCTGGGTGCTCTTTTTTGATGCTTATATATTGTTGCATCATTGGGGTTTCTTCTTCTAATTTTATAATGTTTAGGGTTGTGTTATTCATGGGATAGGACTTAAAGGTTCAGTTTTTTGAAATTAGGGACTAGCCTCTCAAAAGTTTTATTTAAATGCTCTGGAATAACTTTGGTTTCTGCGAGTGCTGGCATAAAGTTATTATCCCCTGTCCACCTTGGAACAATATGATTATGAATATGTTCGTCGTAACTCGCCCCCGCGCACTTCCCTATATTAAAACCTACATTAAAACCCTCAGGGGAGTTAGCTTCACGAAGAATTTGGATACAATTTTTGGTAAGTTCATTAACTTCTAAAGATTCTTTGCTATTAAGTTTTGTGATACATGATAAATGACGATATGGCGAGACCATTAAATGACCATTGCTATAGGGAAAGATATTCATGATGACAAAACTGTATTTCCCTCTAAAAAGTATAAAATTTTTTTTATCATCTTCCGTCTTTGGAAGGCAACAAAAAATACATTCACCAGGTTTATTTTTTGTTATATATTCCATGCGCCAAGGCGCCCAAATTTTTTTCATAACTTAAATGATTGCTTTTAGTCTGAGTATAAACTACATGATTCTATAGGTTTTTTGTTAGGGAAGATTATATGAAATACCTCTCGAGTTTTCTTTTTCATGCGGTAGGCTTCCCTGTGTGAAACCTCATGGTCGAATCCGAGGAGATGTAGAGTACCGTGAATCAGTAAAAGTACTATTTCTTCTTCTAATAACAAGTCATGTTGGGAGGCTTGCTTTTTAGCTGTGCTTATAGAAATCACCACGTCTCCAAGTAGTCGAGATTCTAGAATACTTTCTTCACCATCATTTTGAGAAAAAGAGAGTACATCAGTAGTTTGGTCTTGATCACGATATTTTTTATTGAGTTCTTTTATTGTTTTATCATCTGTTAGGAGGACACTTAATTCTTTGTTAGCACATTTCAAAAATAATAAAATATTGCTACCTTGAGTCTTGAGTAGATCGCAGTCGACAAAAAACTCTTTTTGAGCATCGTTTATAAAAATAGGCATTAATCAGTTATTTTTTTTAATCTGTTTTTAAATCGCCTTGATTGTAGGCATTAATTATATGTTTAACTAAATCGTGCCTCACAACATCCTTTTCACTGAAACTTGAAAAGCTAATTCCATCAATTTTTTTTAGAAGTGTTTGAACTTGAATTAAGCCTGATTTTTTTGAATCGTCTAGATCAATTTGCGTTATATCACCTGTTATTACCATTTTCGAATTGATTCCAAGCCTAGTTAGAAACATTTTCATTTGTTCTTTTGTTGAGTTTTGTGCCTCATCAAGAATTACAAAGGAGTCGTTGAGCGTTCGTCCCCGCATATAAGCTAGGGGTGCGATTTCAATGATTCCATCTTCCATTAGTTCTCTAACTCTTCCAGGTTCAAGTGCGTCATCAAGCGAGTCATAAAGTGGCATGAAGTAAGGGTTTATTTTTTCTGCAATATCTCCTGGCAAGAAACCAAGTTTTTCCCCCGCTTCAACTGCTGGGCGAACTAAAATAATTTTTTTGAATTGATGTTTAAGTAGTCCTTCTACCGCGAGTGCTACCGCCAAATATGTTTTTCCTGTCCCAGCTGGTCCAATTGCTAATACAATATCGGACTTCTTAACTGATTGAATAAATTCTCTTTGGGCTGAACTTTTTGGGGTAATGTATCCCTTCTTAGGAGATACAGCTATTCTTTCTGAAAAAATTTCTTTTAGATTTATCTTCTTGTTTTCTGCAACTAGGCGGGTTGCAAATTTTATGTCATCATCTTTGATTTTGTAGCCTGAAACTAAAAGATCTTCTAATTGTGTTAAGAGCAGATCAACAGAATTTATTGAGTCGAAGTTACCCTTAATTTTGATTTGATTTTCTCGAGTTGTGATTCGTACGCTAAATTTTTTTTCAATTTGTTTAAGATTAATATCCTGAGCCCCAAAAATTTCTGGGATATGGCTAAGGTTTTCAAGAAGAAGTTCTTTGTTAATTATTTGGTTCAAGTGGGATTGCGATCCATGTCAGAGTTAATTTTTTTATATTATATCGCTGCAGGTTTTGACTTGTCAAACATGGTAGACCTGTTGCTAAGGGTCTGAATTATTATTACTTAGAAAGGGGTTAGCTGGAGTGGCGAGATGGAGTTAAAAGACTTAGAAATTCACTGCGAGTTCGTGCATCATCTTTAAAACATCCAAGCATGGAGCTAGTAGTTGTATAAGAATTTTGTTTTTCAACGCCACGCATTGACATACAAAGGTGAACTGCATCTATAACAACAGCAACTCCAGCTGGTTTTACAATGTTATTTATGCATTGAGCGATTTCAGTGGTCAAACGTTCCTGAACCTGTAAACGTCTGCTGTATGCGTCTATTAGTCGAGGGACTTTGCTCAGCCCTATAATTTTACCTTTTGGTAGGTATGCAACATGACATTTCCCAAAAAAAGGAAGCATATGATGTTCGCATAAACTATATACATCGATATCCTTAACGATGACCATCTCGTTATAATTCTCGCTATAGAGGGCATCGTTTACTAATTTATCTATGTCGGTATCGTACCCACTTGTTAGAAATTTTAGAGACTTTTCTACTCTTTCGGGAGTTTTAAGTAACCCTTCTCTCTTGGGATTTTCTCCAATTGCATTTAAAATACGTTCTACCAATGATTGAAGGCCAGCTTCTTTAGGTGGTAGGTTCACAGACACCTCCTCTATAGACAACGTAATTACGCTCAGACTCGTAAAGTTTGATTTCGTAAAGCCGACCCTTGCTAATTTTAGGTTCGAGGACCTCCCAAAACTTAATTGCCAAGTTTTCAGCTGTTGGAATAATGCCCTCTAAGAAGTCAACATCTATATTCAAGTTTTTATGGTCTACTTTTTTGAGAATTTCCTGAGTTGTTAGTTTTTTTAATTCTTTTAAGTCAAAGACCATTCCTGTCTCTTCACACACTTCGCCTGATAACGTAACTTCAAGGTCATAGTTATGTCCGTGGCCATTAGGATTATTACATGGTCCAAAGGTAGCCTCATTTTTTTCATCAGAAAAGGCAGGATTATACAGTCGATGACTGGCACAAAAATGATGCTTTCGCGTAATAAATATCATAGGGAACGAGTATCTGTGTTGCAATTATTCTATTTTAAATATTTTCGTTTATTATCTGTTGAGTAAAACCCAGGTCCATATAAATGAAATGTCATGCTATTCAGAACTTTTTGTATAGGACCCTTACATTTTTCACATTCAGTTAGAGGTTCATCAGATACTTTTTGCAAAACCTCAAATGTTTCCTTACACTTGTCGCACTGGTAGTCGTAAAAAGGCATAAAATTTCTCCTAATGCAGTTTACCTAAAAACTGAGAAGTCTTGTCAATTATAGTATTAGCATTTTTTATCAAAAGTCTTGTTCTTTCAGGTTTATCTGGCTGATGCTTCTTGGCTTCTTTTTTTTTGAGGTGCTCGCGAAAGAGGTTCAATGTTTTTGAAATATTTTCTTTAATACCATCTAGGTTAAAGATAGGTCCAGGAAGAGTGAGTCCTCATTCTGGATCAAATATACCAACTACCATATTATCATTTGCAATCACTTGAAGAATAATAAATCGATGCATTGAATGCTTATTTTGCACCGACTCAGGCATCATCATGGTCTGATTTTCATTTTTGAGCCCAAATCTCATCACGGCTTGTCCAGACTCCACGGAATTGAACCCTATTTCTTTGAGATATCCACCTAGCTCTGTAAATATTCGTTCTTTAGGAAAAATAAGAATACCAAAATTTTCAAAATTTTTGTATAGCTGATAGTTATATCCAGTATTGGCTGGCGCTGCTTTTCCAATTTCTATTGGTGTGAATGCTACTATGAAGAAAAAAAATATTAGTATTTTAGTGAATTGCATTGGAGAGCTTCCTTAACAATTGAAAAAAATCAGGGTATAATTTCTGTTTGACTAAAAAAATAGGAAATTTCAAAAACTGCTGTTTCTGGTGCGTCGGATCCGTGGACCGAATTTTTTTCTAAACTAACAGCAAATTCTTTTCTAAGAGTTCCTTCATCAGCTTCTGCCGGATTTGTTGCTCCCATTAGTTTACGCCATGCTTTAATAGCACCTTCCTTTTCAAGGACCAGTAATACAACAGGGCCTCCACACATTGATTTTGTGAGGTCTTTGAAGAAAGGTCTTTCTTTATGAACGTGATAAAATCCTTCTGCAATTGGTATAGTCAAGAGGACTCGTTTCATCGAGATAATCCTAAAACCCTCGGCTTCGATTCTTTCTAAAACCTTTCCAATTAGATTGCGTTCAACTGCATCTGGTTTGATGATGGCAAATGTTTGTTCCATGATGGGAGTTTTATTTCAGATAAAAGATTAAATAGAATAAAAAAAGGTATCTGAGCTTGATGGGGCCCAAATACCTATTTTAAATAACAAAAAAACCGGGATTAGCGTAAAACGATACCTGTTCTCTTAATCACAAATTTTTCTTCAAGATTTTCAACCCATTTCATCTTGATGGCATTATTTTTCGCTATATCATCACATATATACACACAAATCTCACATGCCTTGCACCGATCGACAGAGATGTAGGCAGACTTGTCTAGTTCGCTATAATTAATACAGTTTGATTCTGGGCAATAAGTAGTGCACAGGGAGCAAGCTTTTTCAGAACATATATCTTTATCTACATCTGCTACGTAGTACATAGTATCTCCGGTGAAAAATATTAAACGTTAACTGTCCCACAGGCATTGGCAACAAGTTCTTCTTCATCGACAAGTTTTGCATCTGGATGAGCCCAACCTTTATCAATTACATACTTGTAGGTAGCATACAAGGTTCTCA
>JABHTG010000062.1 GCA_018697205.1 Nitrospina sp.
CCTAACAATCTAAAGATTGACCTGTCTATGACCAAGCAAGAGGTTATTTCTGGTGATTGGTCTCCCTTGGAAATTAAATTGCTGAACACGGTAGATGTTTTTCTTCATAAGCCAGCTATCATGAAAAAAGCTGAAGCTAACCTTACAGTCCTCAAACAAGAAATTGTCAAAACACTATCTCTTTTACCCCATTCTTGCCCTCCTGAAGCTGATATTGTAAAAGGACAGATTGTTCGCGGAGAAAATCATAATGGTTTTCCGTTTATGTCGTTAGATATGCCACAAATGTTTTCAAAGAGCCGAATGTTTACTTATCGAACCCTATTTTGGTGGGGTCATGGTTTAATTTTTTCACTTATTCTTAAGCAAGAAAATATTGGCCCACTGATTGAAAAATTGATACAGCTAAAGGAACATCCCGAATGGAAAGATATTGAACTGGCAATTGCCCCTACTCCCTGGGAATGGAAGAAGGATACTAATAATTTTATCCCCCTATCAGAAACCTCTGAAATAAGGATAAAAAATATTATAAACTCTGTCCAATATATTAAATTATGTCGATTCTATTCGTTGGCAAACCCAGAGTTTCCAAAGTTAAATTGGACAAATGCTGGCTTAACCAATTGGAAAACTCTTTCTGAAGTTTGTTCCGTTTGAAAGCTGGCTTCGCAATAACCTTATAATTTAATTTGCAAATATCAGTTATGACATCTCTATCTGCTGAAGAATCCTTGAATTACCTCTATAGCCACGTTGCAAAGGGGGTTAAATTTGGATTGAATAATATTTCTACGGTTTTAAAAGAATTAGGAGATCCTCAGGATAAAACCTCATCTATTCATATTGCGGGTACAAACGGAAAAGGATCCACCGCAGCATTTTGTGAATCTATTCTCCGCAATGCTGGTTATAGAGTCGGACTTTATACATCTCCTCATTTGATTCATTTTAGCGAGCGGATTCAGGTAAATAGAAGCCCTCTACCAGAGAAGGAAATGATTAGTCTCATAAGTAAGATCAAAAGTGTCGTAGAGAAATTTAAAATACCCATTACATTTTTTGAGTTTGGCACTGCAATGGCATTTCTGCACTTTTCTGAGCAAAAAACTGATATCAATGTCATCGAAGTAGGAATGGGTGGCCGTTTAGATGCTACTAGCCTGTGTAAAGGAGATATAACAATTATCACATCTATCGCAAAAGATCACACTCACTACCTTGGGGAAAAACTTGAGAAAATTGCCTTTGAAAAAGCATCTATTATCAAGAATGGTGGTACGGTTTTTGCTACTAAAGGAAGTAAAAAGGTGAATGAAGTAATTAAGAAAATATCAGATCAAAAATCAGCAACTCTGCAGTTTTTAGGGGAAGATTTTTATGTTGAAAAGGCTACCAAGAAGACGCCTTCAATGTTTATTGACTATCGCAATAAAAAGACCTGCCTAAATAATCTGGAATTATCTCTCTTAGGGGGGTTTCAGGCAAGAAACGCTGCTTTAGCATTATCTGCATGCTTACACCATGCTCACAAAAATGGAAAGGATATTAACGAGCAATCAATCAGAAAAGCCCTTAGAGAAACTTCTTGGAGTGGGCGAATGGAGGTTATTTCATTGCGTCCAACTATTATTCTTGACACAGCGCATAACCCAGCTGCTGTCAAGGAATTGGCGAAGTCTGTTCAAGAACTGTTCTCGTATGCGAGAGTTATTCTCATTCTTGGGGTAATGAACGATAAGCAAGCTGACGAGATTTTCAAAAAGCTCGCTAATTTTGCTGACCATTTTATTTTGGTGCGACCAAAACAAGAGCGAAGTGAAAACCCAACTAAACTCAAGCAAATTTCAAAAAAGTATAAAAGTTCATGCGAGATCATAGAAAATATTCCAAAGGCAATATTAAAGGCAAAAAAATATGCACTTCCAGACGATATGATTTGTGTCACTGGCTCAATATTTACTGTAGGCGAAGCAAAACAATATTTTGACAATGAACCCAATTTTAAAACTAATTTTTCTCCTTCAACTAACCTTCACCTTAGCGGGTGAGGTTTGCGCGCAAGAAACATCCCCTCCCCATTCTAAAATTCCCAATTCAAAAAATAACGACCTTATAAAGCGTATTTATAAGCCTACAGGAAAAACGCAGGATGACAGAGATTGGATAAATAAATTGGTTCCAGAGTTTAAGAAAAAAAATGATGGCACGGAGAAGAAAGACAATGGTATGGGCGGTATTTCTGCGGATCACATTATGCAAGGCCCTAGTAAGGGCAGCGTAAAAGCATGGGGTAGCGTCAGGATGCAACATAAAAAACAAACTTTGTGGGCAGATAAAGTGATGATCGACAACAAAACAGGAATTGGTAAAGCAAAAGGGCATGTTATTTTTGAAGAGGAAGATGGAACTCGAATAAAAGCAAAAGAAACTCTCTTTGATTTAAAGTCGCAACAAGGTAAATTATATAAAGGTAAAGCCCTATTGGAAGACCAAGTTCGAATAAACGCCAAAGAAATAAAAAGGCTATCTGTTGATCATTTTTCTCTAGATGAGGCGACCCTAACAACATGCAAGGGAGTGCTTCCAGCATGGAAAATTGAAGCTAAGTCTATAGACCTTAAAACAGGGGATCGGGCTTTATTTAGAAAAGCTATTTTAAGAATAAAAGATTTCCCAATTCTTTACATACCAGTTGGATACTTCCCAATTGACACAAAAAGGAAAAGTGGTTTTTTAGTCCCATCTTTAGGTTGGAGTAAAATTGACGGAATATTATTTGATCAAAAGTATTTTTGGGCCATTAATAGGTGGTCAGATGCAACTTTTAATACAAAGAGATTGCTAGGTGGGTGGCAACATGGCGCCGAGTATCGCTATACATCATCCAATACAACACAAGGAGTAGCTAGCGGAAAAGTTTTTAGAGATAACCTGACAGGGAAAACTCTCTGGAAAGCTGGGGCCCGGCATGCCCAGAACCTGCCAAATAACTTTAAATTCAAAGGAGCTCTTGACCTTGAAAGTCAACAAAGCCTAAACCGCGTAGTTAATAATAACATCGAAGAACGAACTCGCCGCAGTACCGACTCTTATGCCTCTATTAATAAATCATGGGAAAATAGCTCCCTTAATATTCTGACAAGGTTTAAAGAAAGTACAAGTTTTACCCAAGATGATACTTTCGGCGAGCTGCCAAAAATAACCTACAAGCTACAACAAACACAAATCGGGAAGACCCCATTATATTTCAACCTAGATTCAAGTTCAGCCTGGTTTGTAACCGACCTAAAACCACAGCAAGATGAAGATTTTATGTTTAAAACCTCTCGCTTAGATTTTCACCCGCAATTAACAATCCCATTAGCATTGACACCATGGCTATCCATGACCTCATCCATTGGAGCGAGAGAAACCTTTTATGGGAGAGGCCTTACTACAACTGATTCTGAATATAAAAAAGTTTCTGGATTTACCCGCGAAACATTTGATTTTCGCTCTACCTTTCAAGGTCCAAAATTTAATAAAATTTATCACCTTGATAACTCTTCGGACAAAATAAAACATCTTTTACAGCCAAGACTTACTTTTAGTTTTGTTCCGGACATGGATGAAAAAGATCGATTGAAAATCAAAACCTTCGATAGCATAGATACTGTTGGCTCTCCTTCAAATAAAATTACTTACGAATTTGGACAACGCCTTTTAAAAAAAGTTAAAACCGGGACCAATCAATTTGAAACAAAACAGATTTTGCGTTTTAATATTTCTCAAAGTTATAATATTCGTGAAGCTATAAAACAAAAACAACCGGGAGAAGAGAGACTTCCCTTTTCAAATATTTTTTTCGATTTTGACAGTCGGCCTCTGGAATCAATTATTTTAAATACTGACGCGTCTTATAACGTTAATAGTGACTTAATTAGTACATTCAACTTTGAAGCGGGCATCAAACCTGTAGATAATCTATGGATTATCATGGAAAGGCGATGGATGCGAAATGGGCCTAGTTATATGCTTGGGACTCTTGATATGGCGTTAAAACCAGGGTGGCGAGTACAATATAGTGCACGGTATGACGAGTTAGCTTCAACTTTTCGTGAAAATCAATTTAGCTTGCTGTACGATAATCCATGCAAATGCTGGGGATTTTCATTCGATATTATTGATCGACATTTTGATGCCACCACTAGCGACAGGGAAGATCAGACCCAATTTTTATGGACTATTAAACTCCGCGGGCTAGGTGACCTTGGAACCAGAGGAAAAGGCAAGTTTCTTCATAGAGGCTTTGGAGATACTTCCTTCCCAAACACCAACAACTAAAATAGAATTATTAACGAATCCGAATAAAAATACTCCTATGAATTTTTTTGAAGAAATCGCTAAAATTTCGCTCGAAACAGAAGCTATAAAACTTTCCCCCGAGTCTCCTTTTTTATGGGCATCAGGATATCGTATGCCTGTATATAACGACAACAGGTTGCTATTGGGGAATTCAAAACACCGTCAATTAATAACCGAAGGGTTTAAAAATATTATTAGAAATAAAAGGATTAATGCAGATGTTATAGCCGGAACAGCTACTGCTGGAATACCTCCAGCTACAAGTCTAGCAAACATATTGGAAACTCCATTAATATATGTGAGACAAAGTTCAAAAGAGCACGGCATGAAAAACCAAATAGAAGGAATACTACACGAAAATCAAAAAGTAGTAGTAGTTGAAGATCTTATATCAACTGGTGGAAGTGTCCTTGAAGCTGTATCCAAGGTCCGTGAGGCTGGTGGTAAAGTTGATCATTGTCTGAGCATATTTAGTTATGGTTTTTCAAAAACTCAAGAACAATTTAAAAATGCACACTGCCAATTACACCATCTTCTCAACTTTGAAGAACTTATATCCTTGGCAATCCAAAATAAGAGCATAAGCTTCGAACAGTTTATCTTATTACAAGACTGGCACGCAGATCCATTCAACTGGGGAATTGAAAATGGATTTGATAATACAGAGGGTTAAAGCTGTCCTTTATTTATAAAAATCCTGCTGCACAATTATTAATTTTCATGATGAACAGCTCTAATAATATATTGACAGTACTGGTATATAATACTAATATTACCAGTCCTAAAATTCTCCTATTTGCTGTAAAACTTGAGTGAATCTAAAGGATTTTACAAAAAAATGAAGAAGAAACATAAGTTAATAACTTTTAAGTTAGCTATTAAATAAATTATTTACATTTAGTATTGCGATTCAGGAGACAAAATCAGGATGGGCAAATTAAAAGTAGGACCGATCAGTTTACTTCCTCCTTCAGCTACCATGCAGGGTATTTTCCAACCTGAGCACGGTTCAGGGATGCAATTAGTTGAAGGTGAACATATGCCTGAAGATCAGGCAATTGAACATTGGGCTGTGCAAATGCTTACTCGAAGAAATCCAACTCTTTTTCCTGGACCACTAATCGTTTGGGGTTGGAATGATGCCGCCTGCCATAAAGCGACTCTCAGCCTTGAACTGGTAAAAGAAATTCCGGGATGCAATATAATCCCTATGCCGGATTACCGCCCTATTTACCCCAAAATTGATCCAGAAGCAGTAATCAATCCATGTCACCCTAACCTTACAATTGATTACAATAAAATTGAAGTCTGCGCATTAATTGGGATACATTGCCATTTTGCAAATATCACTCTAAAAATGATTCGGGCTAATACAAATTGCTATACAACCGCACTTTGTCAGTATGACGGACACGAAGACGCCCTTATCTCAATTCAAGATACAGATGGCTTACAGATAGAAAAACTTATTGCTGCTGTAAAGAAAGTTAAAAAAGACGGAAATATAACTCCTTGGGCACTAACTTCTGAAGGGAAAGAAGAGTTGGAAAGAATAAAAGAATTTAAGAGGAAGAATGCGGCCCCAAGCAAAGAAGACGCCACTTTATTCATGGCTGACTTAGAGCAAGGCTTAGACGAAAACGCTGAATAAGAATATATAAAATATTAAAAGCCAGCTCCCTAAAAGGGGCTGGCTTTTTTTATGCATTTAAATTTAAAAAACCAAAACATTTTTATTTTTTTCAAACCATGTATTTGTGGGTCTGTTCATACAGCGTATCTCTCTCTATAGGCATACGACCAGCTTCAACAATCATATCTGCTATAACATTTTTATGAAATATTTGCCCCGTAGCTCCTCCAGCAGCATGAATAATTTTTTCCTCAACCACAGTCCCGTCCATATCATTTGTTCCAAAAGAAAGTGACACTTGGGCAATTTGAGGTGTAATCATTATCCAAAACGCTTTAACATGTGGAAAGTTGTCTAACATAAGACGTGATACAGCCAAAGCTCTCAGATCAAGTTGACCTGAAGTACCTTGAAGGAAGCTCAAGTTTGTATTTTCTGGATGAAATGCCAATGGGATAAAAGTCAGAAAACCATTAGTTTTATTTTGTAGTTCACGCAACCTAATCAAATGATCTGTTCTTTCATCAGCATTTTCTACGTGACCATAAAGCATGGTAGCATTGCTTTTCATCCCCACAGAGTGAACTGTTTCATGAACATCTAGCCAGTCCTGTGCATTAGTTTTTTCAGAACATATTTTCTTTCTTACTCTTTTAGCAAAGATCTCTGCACCTCCACCTGGTATTGAGCCTAAGCCTGCATCACGTAATTCAATCAAAGTATCTTTAAGAGGCATTTTTGCGATACCGGCAAGATACTCTAACTCTACAGCTGTAAAGGCTTGGATATGAACATCAGGAAATCGTTCCTTAAGACCACTAATCATATCCAAGTAATACTGAAAAGGGAGATCAGGATGCAGTCCACCTACAATATGAAATTCGCTAACACGTCCATTTTTATATTTCTCTGCATCTGAAAATATTTCATCAAGAGACTTTGTATAGGCAGAAGGGTTATCCTCATTCACTCCAAAAGCACAAAATTGACAGCTATTCACACAAATATTAGTATGATTTATATGTCGATTATGAATAAAGTAGGTATCACTTGAGTGCATCCGCTCCCTAACAATATTTGCTAAGTATCCGACCCCTAAAAGATCAAACGAATTCCACAAAGTAACTCCATCATCAAAGGAGAGAGATTCTTCAGAACGAACCTTTTCCTCAAGTATTTTTAAATTAGTATCCTCAAAATCAAAAAGCATATTAAAACCTGAATTGTTTGAATTAAATATACATATGTTAACACATCAAACCAAACGTATAAAAAAGAACCCAAATAACAAACTAATGTTAAAGCAAATAAAAAAGCATGTTTTATTTAAATATTAAAATAATGTGCAATCAACAATAACAAATAACATCAATAAAACGCTTATGATTCCATTTACATTAAAAAAAGCTCTATTCACGAGCGACAAATCATCTTCCCTAACTAAAGAATGCTCATAAAACAAAAGAGCTGCTGTAATAATTACACCAAAAAAATAGACCAACCCTAAAACGGGAATAAAAAGTAGTACCAAAAGGAAAAATAACATCATGCAATGTGAACTAAAGGCAATTCTCAAAGCAGTTTTGACTCCAAATTTCTGTGGTATCGAATTAAGGTTATTGTATCTATCAGAATCAATATCCATGCAAGAATATATAATATCGAACCCAACTAGCCAGAAGACGACCACTGCACCAAGAACAAGCGATTCTAATGAGATTTCCTCTCTAACGGCAATCCATGCACCAACGGGTGCAATTGAAATCGCCACACCCAGCCATAAATGAGACAAAAAAGTAAAACGCTTGGCAAATGAATACCCAAAAACAATTCCCAAGGCTACTGGAGATAGCGTGAATGTAAGAAAATTTAGCATGTAAGCCGAGAATATGAAAACAAATGAAGACAATATCAGGAAAACCCAATACTGTTTAGCGGTCGACTTCCCTGAAGGCAAAGCCCTATCCTTAGTGCGAGGATTCAATCTATCAATATTGACGTCAGCAATGCGATTAAAAGCCATCGCACTATTTCTGGCACTAAACATAGCCACTAAAATCCACATAAAAGTACCAAGTTCGGGCATACCTTCGGCAGCAAGGAATGCGCTCATTACCGCAAAAGGCATTGCGAAAATAGTATGCGCAATCTTGATATCAGTGAAAATTATTTTAATATTGTTCAAAAAATCCAAACGGTCTCCTGACTAGTTAACAAAAATACAAGCAAAAAAAATCGCGCACCCACTGCATTTTTTTAATTATTACTAATTTGAATATATTAATTTTTGCTTTAAAATAAAATGTACAAATATATTAATTTTCACGAAAAACATGAAAAACTATCAACGACTTCTTCTTCTTCTCCTTCCCTACAAAAAAAAATTAATAATCGGCACTGTATTTTTGGTAGCGGCATCAGCAACAAACCTTGCAGTCCCACTTTATATTCGAAATCTTGTTGACATAGTAATGGTCGAAAAAAACCTTGCCCACTTAAACACCATCGCCCTATCTATAAGTGTTTTATTTCTAGTTCAATTGATTTGCCAAACAATTCACAATTACCTTTTTGATGTCACAGAAAAACGAGTAATAGCAGATTTTCGAATAAAGTTATTCAATCATCTACACAAAATGTCAGTTAGTTATTTTGTCAAACGTCGTACAGGAGAAGTAATGTCCCGCATGACTAATGACGTGACAACAATTGAAAATATCGTAACAGACTTGCCGGCCACAATGATCCAACAGTCGATAAGACTATTAGGTGGAATAATAATTATTATATACATGAATTGGAAGTTAACATTCATGATTCTTGTCTTAGCCCCTGCCCTAGCACTTTTTGCTCGAGTTTTTGGACGTAAGCTTAAAAAACTTTCAACAGAAATTCAGGATAAACTTGCTGTTTCGACCACAGTTTTAGAGGAAAATATTTCTTGTTATCAAGTAGTAAAATCTTTCGTGCGCGACCGCCAAGAGTCTAACCGATTTTCAAAGGCCATAGAGGACAGCTTCCTTTCTGCCCGCAGGCGCGTAATTATCTCAGCGTTTTTTGGCCCTTCAATTGGGTTTATTGCCTTTAGCACATCTCTTATACTTCTTTGGTACGGTGGGCGCGAGGTAATAACAGGGCATATAAGCCCAGGAGAATTAATCGCATTCATTCTTTATGCAACTATTATTGCTGGGCCAATGGGTAGTTTTGCGAGAATGTACACACGGCTTCAGGAAGGACTTGGTGCGAGTAAGCGCCTGTTTGAATTACTTGATACAGAAGGCGAGGTTCGCAGCTTGCCAGGCGCTCAAATCATGCCAAAAGTTTCTGGGCGGATCGAATTTGATAAAACGTGTTTTTACTACCAAGAAAACCGTGAAATAATAAAAAATATTTCGTTCAATGTAGAACCTGGCCAAACTATAGCATTAGTTGGCCCAAGTGGAGCAGGGAAAACGACACTTATTAGACTGCTTCATAGATTTTATGACCCCACTCAAGGGGAAATACGTGTGGATGGCATCCCGTTAAAAAGAGTGGAGCTTTCTAGTTACTGGAAACAGATCGGGATTGTTCCTCAAGAAACTATCCTATTTGGCGGTTCCATTGAAATGAATATTAAATATGCTAAAGATGGTGCTTCCGAGGAAGAAGTAATAGCTGCTGCAAAAGCTGCTAACGCACATGCATTTATTATGGATTGCCCAGAACAATATAAAACAATTGTTGGTGAAAAGGGTATACGCCTGTCTGCAGGGCAACGTCAACGCATTGCTATCGCAAGAGCCATCTTGAAAAACCCTAGTATTCTAATTCTAGATGAAGCAACCTCTGCTCTTGATAACGAATCGGAAGTTTTAATTCAAGAAGCTTTAGAAAGATTAATGACAAACAGAACTTCCATTGTCATTGCTCACCGTTTATCTACAATTCATAACGCTGAAAAAATACTTGTAATGGATGATGGTTCAATCATTGAATCTGGCACACATTCAGAGCTAATAAAACAGAAAGGCTTATACCATAGACTGTACACTCTTAAAAATTTAGAGTTAGACTCAATAGGTAAAAAAGAGGAAAAAGTAATTACTTAATGACAAGCTAACTATTTGATTTAAATATAATAATAAAATATTAAAAATAAATTAAAAAAAATCTTGCTAAATTTATAAAAAGTTATAGTATTACCTATGTAAATTATTGAGAATGCTGTTTTTTTTAAGGGTAAAAACCTTTATTTGAAATGTTCAGATATATCAACTAACTGAAAATTTCAAATAAGGGTTTTTCATTCCTACGAAAATTTTCCCAATACAAAAAATATAAGAAAAATATTTTAATCAGGGCTGTTTTGTCTCTGATTTTGTAATGCTCTTTGAAAATTGAATAGGCGCTTTAATATAAGTTTGTGGGTCCTAGTAAAATTTTAAATAAGCAGAATCATCTGTTCAGTATAACAACTGGAGAGTTTGATCCTGGCTCAGAA
>JABHTG010000039.1 GCA_018697205.1 Nitrospina sp.
AACAGTATTGCCCTGGCTGTACCTCAAGGGAATCTCAACGGGTGATTTTTCAGAAGCCATGGCGGCGTTATTAGGGAAGAATGCTAAAGGTTTATCTGCGGGGACAATCAGCCGCCTCAAACAATGTTGGTTTAATGAGTATATGGTTTATAAACTTGGTTTGAGTGCAGAAAAAGGATGGCGAAAACTGAGAGGATTTCGGCGATTAGCCGATGTTATCAATGGCGTAAAATTTATTGATGGAGTAGATGAGGAAAATTTTGAACGTCAAAGGAACGCCGCTTGATCATCACTCCATACACCACATTTGACTATAACTCATGATTGATGGGCACAACTGACAACCTTCACATCGTGACCGGACTTAATAAGATATTTAGCTGTTTTACCCGTACGAACAGCTCCGATCACATTGAAAGGCGGAAATGTATAAGTGATGAAAAGTAAAGAAATTCTTGTATTTTGACGTTAAACCCATTGTGGCCTTGCTCCTTAAAAATTCCATGAGAAGAATATTAGAGGCGATTACCTTTGGAAATAATTAAAGCAAGAAAAGATTTGATTCAGAGACCTTAAACGAGTCTTTATCCATTCAAACATTCAAGAAAAAAAATTATGAAGATCTGCCTGATCAAAATACCTACATTTGATGCTCCAAAAAGTCTTAGCTATTTTGGTAGCGTACCTAATCTTGGTTTAGCATATGTGGCCGGAGCTATTCGTTCTGCCGGTCATCAATTACAGGTCATTGATGCCCCCGGAGAGGCTATTAATCAATATAAAATCTATGGCAGTTCGGTTGGCGATCTCCGAACACATGGTTTAACGAAGCACGAAATTGTCGAACGGATAGATCCTGATACAGATGTCGTGGGGCTTAACAATATGTTTCTCCATGAAAGTGAGTTTGTCAGTGATTTGCTAACTGATGTAAAGTCAAGGCTTCCACATGCCACCACTGTTATTGGGGGCGAGGTCGCAACGAGTTGGTGGAATCAGATGTTGAACCGTTGTTCTGGGTTGGATATCTGTGCCATGGGTGAAGGAGAGGAAGTAATTAAAAATCTGTTAAACACCATCGAATCAGGCCACTCGCTTAGAAATGCTCGTTCGATTGCTTTCCGCGAAAATAATTCGCCTATAATTATGCCTAGGCTTGGACGTATCAAGACTGTTGATGGAATTTCATGGCCAGCTTGGGATCTTTTTCCCTTAAATACCTACTTGGACCATGAATTTGGTAGCGGAGTGAATCGTGGCCGCTCAATACCCATGCTCACAAGCCGCGGATGCCCGTTCCTCTGTACGTTTTGTTCATCACCTGAAATGTGGACTACAGATTATGTCGCCAGAGAACCTGGGAAGGTTGCGGATGAGATCTCAAATTATATAAAACTTTATGGAGTAACAAATATTAACTTTAATGATTTAACCTCTGTGTTGACTAAGAGTTGGATCGTTGACTTTGTCCGAGAAATTAAGAGTCGGAATCTTAAGTTTTCCTGGCAACTACCTTCGGGGACACGTTCGGAAGCGATAGATCAAGAGGCTGCAGAGTTACTATATGAATCTGGTTGTCGGAACTTTTGTTATGCTCCTGAAAGCGGGTCTCCTCGAATTCTGAAGTCCATTAAAAAGAAAGTTAAGATACCGAGCTTGATTAAATCTTTGAAGGGTTCCTTGAATGCGGGGTTGACCACTCATGCTAGTATCATAGTGGGGTATCCTCAAGAGAAGTTAAAGGATTTATGGCTCACTTACCTCTTATTAATTCGGTTTGCTTGGCATGGGCTGCATGGTGTTTCGGTTTTGATGTTTGCTCCCTATCCGGGTAGCGAATTGTACAAAAATCTGCATTCGAACGAAAAAATAACCTTCAACAGTAATTATATATATAGTACTTTGCTTCGTTCAGGAGCCTCCAGCCAAAGCTACCATCCAAAATACCCAACCTCCTTTCTCTTTTCAATACAATGGTTTTTTCTGCTCACTTTCTTCAGCTTGCAGTATATGTTCAGGCCAATGAGAATTGTCAGAATCATAAAGAATTTCGTGCAGCGTAGGCAAGAAACCGTGATGGATCAATTTCTCTTTGCCAAGATCAAACAACTTCGTTGGTTTGCAAGAACGAAATGAAAAAGGTTCTCGCCTTTGATTTTTGTTACTAGCCTCAAAGGGCAAATCGATAAGCAAAAATGGACGAAGTCTCAGGATTTTTCCCATTTTCGTCGGAGCACGAAAATTTCAGTAAAGAATCTCATGTAGCGGGCGTTTTCTACGCCTTTTGAAAAATAATCCCAGAAATTTTTAATTACTTTCATAGGTCTGCAAACAAAAGTAATTACATAAAAATTCAAAAACATCCATATCATCCAGAAATGAAGCTGTTTAGAGGTTAAGGATTCAGAATAGGATTTAGACTCACTAGAATAAAAGCTGATAATATCTGCAAGCTCTTCCAACTTGTCATCTATCACACCATTTTCCCGGAACTGATTGAACAGCGGCGACCCTGGGTAGGGGGTGAACTTTGATACAGTGATGTCATCCACTCCCAACACAGCAAGTTTTCGAATCATAGCAAGAGATTCCTTAAGCGTGCTAATATTGTCCTCTGGAAAACCGATCACAACAAAACATCCAACCGTAATATTTACTTTTTGAAAAATTTTTACCACTCTAAAAAAGTCATCAATCTTGATCTGCTTTTTGGTGACTTCTCGAATCATTTCTGACCCTGATTCCGGTGCCAGAGCAAGATTTTTCAGTCCGGACTCTTCCAGCTTTTTGGCCAGCTCTACGTCAAAAGCTTCACAACGAGTGCCTGCTGGAATCTGGTAAGTAATATTCATATCTTTTTTGATGACCTCGTTGCAAAAGTCTAAAGTTTTTTTTCTATTTACTACAAACGTGGAATCCATGAAGCTAAACCCGGTTAAGCTGTATTTGTTTTTCATGAATTCCATTTCATTGGCAAGACTTTTTCCTTCACGCATGATGTATTGCCGAGTCCACATATCTTCATTCGAACAAAACGTGCAGGCATATGGACACCCTCTACTACCAAGTATTGGAATAGACCGACCAAGATTAATTCCCGTTACCTGATTGTGACTGATATATTCCTCAATTGACCATTCATCCCAATCAGGGTAGGGGAAATTGTCGATATTTCTTACGCGTTTTCTGGCTACATTTTTAATAATATGATTTTGATTATTTAAATAACAAATCCCATCAACATCCTGCCAAGGCTCATTGTTTTTTATTTTGTTTATCATTTCTAGAAAAGTCTCTTCCCCTTCACCCATGACCACAGCATCAAAGGCACCTGAATTCAAAACTTGATCGGGCAATGCAGTGGGGTGCTCTCCGCCTGCTATAAAAATAGCTTCGGGGAAAAGTTCCCGAACCCCTAACGCGATATGATTTACCAATGGCCAGGCATTTGAAAAAAGACATGTAAACCCAAAGATCTTGGTATCTTTTGGGATCCGCTCCAGAATTTGCTTATTGGTGAGGCCTTGAACCATGATTTCAGAATCGTTCTCAAGAGGGAAGATTTGGTCCAATGCTGCCCCGCAGGCATCAATAGCTGTGTATTGGATAGCGTGTTGCTTTAGAAAAGCCCCAATGTAAGCAAGTCCAATAGACGGGCTGGGAGTTTGAATCTGAATTCCTTTGATTAACTTTAAGCCCTGATGGTTTATAAGGGTAATCATGCATTATTCCTAGGAAATATTACCTGAATTCAGCTATAGAAAAGGGTGGTGATGATCAGTTTAAAAAACTAATTAAGACAACATATCAGTTCTTTAATTAACGGCAATTTCATTAGGAACCTTTAGAAGAGGATAATCTACCTACCATACATAATAACAATGGTATCAGAATTTGCTTTATTTGAAAGATTATTTCACTCGAAAATCTGTTATTTGACAAACTAGAATACAACTTATGTAAAATCGCAAGAAACTTTACCCCCCCCCTTTGCTGTCTCCACAAAAATTCTTAAATAATAAATATAAAGACTTAATCTCCAGAAATTGAATCATGAACAAGGACATAAAAATTTTATTTAGGTTTGTTTGGTTTTGCCTTGTAGCCAGGAAGAGCATTATGTTTCTTTTCAAAAATATGATAACGTTGACCCGTATAGTAAGAATTAATCCTTTGCTTTAATTTATCGAATCGCCTCGGTAAAAGCCAAGAGAAATAACATCACCAACTCTTTTCAGGCTAACTACCCCACTTTCCCATACCAACAGATATGAGTAATATCGAACTCCCCAAGATTTTAGAAAAAAGAGAAACAAAACTTTCAAAGTGGCTTACTGTTGTTGAACGTGATTTTGTATCTACAGGAAAAAAAAACATAGAGACTTATTACAGTGTTCGTCCCTATGATTATATAAGCATTCTCGCTGTTACTAATGATCAGCGTATTCCTCTAGTAAAACAATATCGTCACCCTTTGGAAACCATCAGTCTGGAATTGCCGGCAGGATTAATGGACTTAAATAAATCCCCCGAAGAAACAGCTTTAATCGAACTCAGGGAAGAGACAGGTGTGGTTGCCCCTTTTGCGGAGCTTTTGGGAGTATTGAATCCTGACCCTGGCCGTCTTGAAAATCGTATTTTTTGTTATTTTGCATCCAATGCAGTGGTGGACACTACTAGTAAGATTGAAAATGGAATTGAACTGGTGTGGACAGATTGGAATGAGCTTTACCAAATGATAAGAGATGGTCGTTTTACTTGCGGTTTACAAATTGCTTTGATTGCTATGGCCTCTCTAAAAGGTTACATTGGAGAGCTAAAAAAATAGTCCCCTCCAATAAACCAAATTAAATTACAGTTAGGCTTGTCTGGACACTAGAATTCAATTTAAAATTGCCTCTAGGAATTTAAACTCTCAATATCTTACCATGCGCCAAACTCAAATTTTACAAACCAATTTTATGATTATTTTTTGGTTAATTTTATTGACCATGATGATCCTGCTTGGAGCATTTTACCCAAGACCCTATTTCTATGTAATCAATGATATTGAAACACTTCCCGTTGCAAACATAGTCAGTGCATATATAAATGGTTCGATATTCGATTTCATTCACCCAGCTGTCCCTATAATTTATATACCTGCCATTTTACTATCCTTTCTTCCTAAAATAGAAAACCCTGAAGACCTGCTGTTGATTTCCAGAATATCTCTAATGGTTATTAATATTTCTTTAATATATTTTGGTCTGGTATTAATCCATAAAATATCCCTGTTAAGATCTATTTTATTTATCGCTTTTTTGTTTGTTTATCCAGGAAGCAACCATTTTATAGAAACCTTAAGTCCCAATGGAATTCAAATTGGTTTGGGTATCGTTATTTGTGGCCTTGGATTGAAATTAGGTGATCCAAGAATAAAAAAAGCAAACTTTTTTTGGTTTGGGTTGGCATTGGCCTTTGCAGTAGCTACTAAGGTTCAAGCTTTGCTTCTTGTAATTCCTTTTCTTGTCGCTTCCTTTTTCATTAAGCCCGAAGGAACTGATTCCAAGAGACACTTGTATTTAATTCTTTTTGCAGCAACTATTTTTTTATGTACTTTTGGAGTTCTAACATTCCCCGTTATTCCAGCTTTTCCTTTTTGGGCAACTTATTTTAATTGGTTAAAGGATTTAATTTTATTTTCAAAGGAAATCCTTAATGAAATTAGATCAGAAGCGCTACTAACTGTTGTTGCCGGAACCGCATTTATTATATTATTAGTTCTTCCCATAAAAAGGCTGAAACTGATTGAAAGTTTTAAAGTTTTTTCGATTAATATTAATTATAAAAAAGCGTACCTTTTTATTTCAAGTTTATTTGTTGTTCTAATCTCCATAAACCTTATAAGTATTACCCAGACAGGAGTTACTTACGATGAAATTGGTGATTCCACCAGAAATTATTTGCCATTTTTAGGGTTCTTTGCTGTATTTATTCCGCGCTCAAAAATCGAAGAAAAATTAAATTTAGCAACTATAGGAGCATTGACAATTTTATTATTGCTGGTTGGGTGGAAGGGCTATAGCAATCACCAGCTTTACAAGTTTTCATCGAAGATTGACTCGGCTTTCCGAGGTTTAATTAAGGAATCGTTAGTAGATCATGACCGCGTTGTTTTTTTTGCCAGTGCGGCATTCATATCCAAAGAATATTTTTTGATGTTTACAGATTATAAATATGGACAAAGAAACATAATGTTCGAGGATCAATCTGCGGATTTACCCTTTAAGCTTGATCCTCTGATGAAATCTATAAGGATTCTAAATTCAAGGCATTTTGACTTACAGAAAGACATTTCTTCAAAATTTTCCTATAAGTATATTAATAAATTATTATCATTTGAATATCTGCCGGATATTCATAGAAGGCTCCTTCAAAACATATTGGACACTTTAAAATATAAGGATATTTGCAGTGAACCCTATAAAGGCTTTAAAAAGGGTGAATCATTTTCTCTGATCGTTCCTGAGGGATTTAGGTATATGGAGGTTGATTCCCGAGTTGATTTTAGAAAACAGCAAAATATGCAAAGAGGACCAGTAGATCTATATGCAAAGGAGTTTAAGAACGATCCCAATCTGGCTGAAAAATTTATTGATAAGCTTGCCAATACGTGGACAAATCAATGTGCTTTTGAAATAACCTTAAGAAAAATAAAAGTTATAAACAACAAAAAACATTTCATAGTGAATATAAATTCAAGAACGAGTTAAAATTGATATTCACGCTATTGGATGAACCAGCGCCTCAGAATTGCCACACCTCAGCATAGCCAATTACAGAAAAATGCAATTAGACAACACTTCAGTCTTTCTATTAGCTTCCCTATTCTTTTTGATCGAGAATGTTTTAAATCTAATTCATCATTCCATTCAGGAAAATATATCTTTAATTCGGTATAAATAAAGAATTGGCTCGATAGTTTTTAGTAATTCAAATAAGAGAAAATGGTGCCTGCATGAAAAAAAATAATTTTGTCGTTTATACGGCCTTATTTGGCGATTACGATGACCTTTTAGATCCGGTATCTTCAGCTGATTGTGACTATATATGCTTTACTGACAATCCTTATTTGAAATCAGATATTTGGAAAATAAAGATTGTTCCCGCTGATGCGTCAGGAAAAATGATGAACAGATTATATAAGATAAAACCTCAAGTCTATTTGAAAAACTATCAGGCCAGTCTTTATGTGGATTCAAATATAAAAATTTCAAAAGACCCTATTGAATTATTCAAAAAATATTTAAACAGTTATAAAATTTTAGCTATAAAGCATGTAGACAGGAATTCTATCTATTCTGAGGCTCTTTCATGTATGGCAAGTGGATACGTTGATAATAATTTAATTTTAAAACAAATGTTTTATTACGCTGATGATGGCTATCCCGCCAATGAGGCTTTGACTGAAAACAGAATATTATTTCGTTCGCATAATGCCCCGGAGATCATTAGCCTGATGGAATTGTGGTGGAAAGAGTTAAATGCCTGGGTGCAAAGAGATCAGCTTTGCTTATGTTATGCTGCATGGAAACTAGGTATAAAAATTGGCTATATCTCTGAGAACCCTCGATTCAAGAATGATTTCTTCAAATGGTACCCGCATAAAGAATACGAAAAGCGTATTTTTTATAGATTGCTAAGAAAACTAAGGTATTTTGGAAGGTGGATATTAATTTATCCATATTTTTCCTATAGAATAGGAATTATTGGAAAAGTCTATTTTAACAAGTCCAGTTAGAATAAAATATCACTAAACGTTTTAGTCAATTCATTCCATCTCTATTCTTGTTAGTACAGCAGTATGCCCCTGACCTGAAACATCAATGTCATCAACTTGATAACCTTGATTTTTCAATTCAGAAACAAGGCGCACCCATTTACTCTTTGAAACCGGGTGATCATGCTTGGGAGCCCAAGCATCATAAGTATCCATCACCGACCATTTATAAGCACAGTCAATATCAATTTTTCCGTAAAGAAATAAATTGATCCCATACACACTATTCGGAGACCTATTGACCACCCATCTCAATAATTTCAATAATCCCTTCTTTTTATGCAGTCTGGGAAGAATTTTTAATTGAATTGGAAATACTTTTCGAACAAAATTTTCTACAATTTCTAATCTTCGTTCATCATCGACTTTTAACAACGAAAAAAATGGCCTAATAAGGTAGATCAATGGGTTAAAATCCTTAATGCTCGTGGAGTATATATCCATAAGCAACCGCCCCTTTTTTTTAGGGAATTTTGACAATTCTGCAATAGCTTTTTGATTATTTCCAGTATGTTGAATAACTCCATAGCAAAATACAATATCAAAAGAACTTTCCGTCAATGGCAGATTAAAAAGA
>JABHTG010000043.1 GCA_018697205.1 Nitrospina sp.
GCTGCCCACATGATCGATTGAGAAATTAATAACTTTTTATTCATATATTGCCCTTTTTAATTCTCTGTTTTGTTCTACTCGACAGTGACTGACTTGAACAAAACAGTGCTTTGATTCTTTTTTCATTATTTAATTTATCTCACACGGACCTTCAATAATTGCTGTGTGATTTCCTATTTCCAAACTAACCATGGCAAACATCTTTTTTTTCTTATCAAGCAGGACTGCAAAATAATCCTGATAAGTTGGAGAGTAGTTATTATGAAGATTAATAACAGTATTATCTTCAAATACTATTTTATAAGAACCCCCTTTTATCATATAAAACTCATTGCCTCGCCTAGAATAAACTACAGATGCTGGTTCTCCATTAAATAGATATGCACATGACCAAGTCTCTGCTTTTATTGCAAATGAAGGCAAAAGTAAAAAAAGACATAACAAAACTTTGAAAAATATTTTTTTTGAATTTAAACAACTGTTCATTTTTAAATCACTGTTCGAAACTACTCCACCGTAACGGAGTATCCATGACCAAATTGTGTTTTTTCTTCATCTTTTTAGTGAACAATTTCCTTTAAGGAGAGTAACTTCATCCTCTTCAGAAGATATATATCTCTCAGAAAAATTAAGTGTATCTTTGTCAATAATTGTTAAAAATAAAGTTGTCTCATCACTGTGTGAATAGTAAGTTATATCTCCCAACATTATATGGTTTTCATCTTCATGAAGAATTTCAAAATTCCATCCCATTGTTGTGTATAAAAAATAGTCTCCTTTTCTTTCATAGGATTTAGTCTCTGTTTGGTTGCCAACTATTCCTGAACAAAGGTATTCTTCTGAAAAAACCGGAAAAGAGATAATAGAAAAAATGGAGAGTACTAATAATTTATTCAACATATTCTTCAGATTAACAGGTCAAACTTAATATAGAATCTTTTTGTGGTGAATAGTAAAACAAAGACATTGAATTAATTCACGAGTCAGTTCTACTCTACAGTGGTTGATTGTTCGAAGAGGGTGTAGTTTTTAGTCATTTAGTTTACAGCGCCTCATGAAAAAGACCTTAACTATGCTAATCTGAAAATTGAGAAATGTATAACTCTGCGTTGTAAACCAAACCATTTAAACTTCCAATTTCTTTTGCCTCTGTTTCTTTAAGCAATACGAAATATGAATTTTCAGTTGGAAAACTAAAGGTCATACCTCCATAATTTGTTGTATTTGCATTAAAGTAACCACTGTCTTGGTCTACATACCCTGATGTTGAGGAATTTCCTTGAGTTTCCATGGTAGAAATTTGAGAACTAGATTGAGTAATAATAAAATGGGTAAACCCTTGTTCAATTGTTATCTCTGCTGCTCTTCTCATTGCGAAACGTTGTGCACGAGTTTGAGAAGTATAACCATTCCCCCTAAATGAAACTTGCCATGTATTTTCATTAATTTGAACTTGTGAGTAACCACCTGTTAAACCATCTTCTTTATATGATGTGGCACAAGATGTTGTAATTATTAGAATTGTTAGAATTGAGCATATTTTGTACATAAACATATACTGCCATAAAATTATATGGATGTCTTTCTGAGATGAATTTTGAGTATTTATATATGATTTCTCTATCAGTCATAGTATTTGAATGCGAAACTAATAAATACAATAGGATATTTTTTATTTCTAATAGAATTAATTCTCATTCGTCGTTGATGTGCTCTCTTTAGAACTGAATAAACCTTTGAATTGTTCCATGTAGTATTTCGGATAGTCTTAATGCCGAAAGAGTTAAGTTTGGATGCAATTCTTCTATAACCTAAACCCTCATCATGCATAAACTTAATAAAGTTATAGATGAGTTGTTGTTTCTTGCTATAAGGTTGGTGATAAGTGAGATTATTTGACTGAGTTTCAATGGTGAATTCTAAAACTACACCCTCTTCGATTACTCCACCGTGACAGAAGGTTTTTGCTGGGTGTAGTAATTACTTCAGTATATTGAATAACTCAGCAGCATCCTTGTTTAAACTCCAACCATCAGAAATACTGCAATAACTCATTGTCCTTTCATATAAAAAATTTCCATCTTTTGGGTTCAACATTTTTATCATATAATTTCTCAGTTCATCATCTTTAGCATTACATGCTATATCTGCTCTTCCAATTCCATAATACTCACTTTTATATCTATACGGTGCATGAAACATCAATTTGCCTTCACTTTTTTCACCTTCAGTACTTCGTAGTATGTCCCTATACTTACCACCCAAAAATGCAGCAGCACAAGATGAATAGCATTCACCACCCGAAGCAATAACTGTATGTGCTTTATTTTTTCTAAAAACTTCACCTAGTTCATACCCATCCTTAATATAACCTCCCCCAGAGTTTAGATATACACTAACCGAATATGGTGTTCCGTTTGAGTTGGTGCAGGGATTGTTATTCGCGATTCTATCTAACAATCGTTCAACTATAAAAGGGGTATCGGGGTTAATTGGTCCGTTCACCTCTATGTGATCATTAACCTCTTTTGGGTCACAATTGATTTTCGACCAGTTGGTCTTACCTCTTACCTGTCGGATTTGCAGGTTGCTGACTTTTAAATCAGAAATAATTTCATATTCACCTTCCACAAAATAAGTCTCTGTTCCTAAAATATAATGCTTCTCCTTGGAAGCACTTGGAGCAGAAAACATCAAAGTGGAAGTTAAAAAAAGTGTTGTGAGTATAGAAACTTGTTTATTCATTGGAGATATCTTACTTGCATTTTTGAAATAACAGAAGGTGACCTATAAAGTTTTTTGTTTTTTTCATAAATTTCAAATTCGTCAAGAAAGGTAATTACAAAACCACACCCAGCAACATTATTCCACCGTTACAGCTTTGGCTAGGTTTCTAGGTTGGTCAACATCGTTGCCTTTGTGTAGTGCTGCATAATAGGCTAGAAGCTGGAGTGGAATGGTGTAAACAATTGGGCTTTGGAGTCTGCTTAAGCCTGAGGGCAATATTAACGCCCTCTCAAATCCATTTTTTGTAATATTCCTATCATCACAAATAACATAAAGCTTTCCACCTCTAGCTCTTACCTCTTCTAGATTGCTCATAATTTTTTTGAGAAGCTCGCCTGATGGGGCAATAGCTATAACAGGCATATTTTCATCAACCAGTGCTAGTGGGCCGTGTTTTAATTCGCCTGCAGGATAGGCTTCTGCATGAATGTATGAAATTTCTTTCATTTTTAGTGCGCCCTCTAGCGCTATTGGATAATGAAGGCCTCTACCCAAGTACAATGCGTTTGTTCTTCCATTAAGCTCCCAAGCCATTTCTTCAATTTCTTTCGCCATTCCTAAGACGTGATCAATAATTTCAGGTAGCTCTCTAATGCTGTCTAAAGAGTTTTTTTGTTGTTTGCTTTCAATCCCTATTTGGTCTCCCAGCACAACTCCAAATAAAGCGAGCGTTGCTAATTGGCTTACGAACGCTTTGGTTGAAGCCACTCCAATTTCTGGGCCCGCGTTGGTTGGGATGCATACATCTGCCTCTCTGGCCAAGGCGCTTTCGGTTACGTTGCATAATGCAATAGTTCCAAGATAATTTTCGTCTTTCGCTTTTCTAAGCGCTGCCAGTGTGTCTGCGGTTTCTCCTGACTGGGATATTGAGACAAAAACCGAATTGTGTTTTTTTGGAGTCGTGTTGTAGCGGTATTCGCTTCCAATATCTACAGTGACTGGAATTCTAGCGTAATGTTCTAACCAGGCCTTGCCCACTAAAGCGGAGTAAAAGCTGGTACCACAAGCTGTTATTTGAACGTGCTGAACATCGCCAAAGCTGACCCCTGACTCTTTAATAGCTGATTCCATTTCACCTGTAATAAAACTGCTGTAGGCTCTTTTAATTACTTCGGGTTGTTCGAAGATTTCTTTTTCCATGTAGTGTCGATAGCCTTCTTTTGTATAGCTCTCTGCAGTTAGGTTTGAGACTGTGGTATCTCTTTTAACTTCGACTAAATCCTGGTCGTAGATGGTTATTTTGGATGGGTTAATTTCTGCAATATCGCCATCTTGGAGCAAGACAAACCTGCTTGTTAAGGCTATTAGGGCGCCGGCATCTGAGGCAAAGTAGTTTTCTCCAAGTCCTTGGCCAATAACTAAAGGGTTGCCTTGCTTTGTGCCAAATACTTTTTCAGGATGTTTGGGGTCTATAATTGCAATTGCAAAGTCTCCTTCGAGCTCTTTACACGTTAATGCGATTGCCTCTAACAAGCTGTTTTTCTTTCTGTGATGGTGGATTAAATGAACAATTGTTTCTGAGTCGGTTTTACTAGTAAACTCATATCCTTGAGAGAGCA
>JABHTG010000121.1 GCA_018697205.1 Nitrospina sp.
GTAGATTCAAAACCAGAAGCTTAGCAACAACCCTACCTGCCAGTTGCTTCTAGTAGATCAATCCAAAAAAAAATTAACTGTAGGATTAGACTTTATAGGTGACAGTTGATTTATAAAGGGTGATTAATGTATTGTTATATCTGACTCGAGACTTATATTAAGAGGTTTTGTATGGAAACTGACCCGATTAGGAAATTTATACTGAAGATCCCTTTTTTTAAAACGTTTACAGATCACGAATTGAATAAGCTGATAGGGAAACAAAAAGTTTTTAAAGACTGTGCGCGAGGTGGATACATTTTTAAAGAAGGGGACCCAGGCACCTCGCTGTTTGTTTTATTGATGGGACAACTTGATCTTGTGAAAAAAGGTAAAGGCGGTAAAGAGTCAATTATTTTGCAATTAAAAACGGGGGCACTTTTTGGAGAAGTTGCCATGCTTACTGGTAATAAAAGAAATCTAGATGCACGTGCTTCCTCAGCAAAAGTAGTGGTTATGGAGTTTTCTAGACAATTTATAGATAAAATGATCCCCTCAGTTCAGCAAAAATTCGAAAAACAGTTACTTTTTATTATCGCTACAAACTTGGACAAAATGAACGATCGTTATGCTAAATTAGAAGAGAGTATTGAGGCGAAAAAAAAATAGCTTAAGTTAAGGAGATATAAAATAATCGTAACAATATATTCAAGTTTAGATTATAACGTCAGTCAGCGGTTCCTCAGAGCCTACGAAGCCTTATTAAACTAGTCCTAAATCTATTCTCTCCCTTTATTCCTTAATTTTAAATCATAGAAGTACTTAAGAACAATTGTCCACGCCCCCCTGAGGCCTTAAAGCCTTTTTTTTAAGCCTTTTAAGTGATTTTATTCAATGAATCGTTATTTTTTTTATTTTTTGGTCACTTTTTACTAATGTAATTTTTTTTTATTGCCGATCCAATATATACGAAAAAAGATAAATGGGGTGGAGTCCCAAAAAATCATGTCAGTATTAGAGATCAATACAATTGGAGTCAAAAATCAACCGCTAGAACGACTAGTTGCTTCGGAAGAATTAGAAGTATCTCTAGAGGCGGATTCTTCTTTGCAGATGAGCGAGGGAGATGTTGTGACTTTGAGTTTTTCTGATAAACAGAATCTTTCCAATTCTTATAGTGAGCCTCAGTTTGAAGACGATCAATCGATTCAAGAAATTTCTTCAGTAGCACGAGCAGCTTCCCAATACTCTCAGGTTGTTGAAGGAGGCTTAAATGATGATGAGATGATTGCGATTCAGAAAATAACTGCACATGTAGAGCCTGTTGCGAGAGAATTTCTGTCAAGTAACTCAAAGGAACTCGACGTCGAAAAGGCGATTGGAATTTTGACAGGTGATCAAGCAATTACTGAGGGAGTCGGGGTAGAACTGGGGAATACTGTTGTAAAAGCTTTAGTGCGGGATTCTTCTTTCCAAGGAAAATTAGATGATCCAGTTAAGTCAGTTGTAATAGATGCAGAAAACCTAGATATAAATATCGAAAAGATTCGTCAACTTCCTGAGTTGGCTTCTGCTGCAGTAGATGCTGAACTTCAGAAACAATTTCAAGTGCTAAATGAAAGTAGTAGAGCCCTCATTGTAAACTCTCTTAATGACTTGATGCAGTTTTTTCAGGAAAAAGTTAGCAAGGTTTTAGAGCCTTTGAGACATCCCATTTCTTTAGCGGCTAGTTTGGATCTGGTAGATTCAAAACCAGAAGCTTAGCAACAAACCTACCTGCCAGTTGCTTCTAGTAGATCAATCCAAAAAAAAATTAACTGTAGGATTAGACTTTATAGGTGACAGTTGATTTATTTATACTCTTTTTAGAGCATCATTGCTCCGTTGTTGATGCCCAAAGTTTGTCCCGTTATAGAAGTTTGAGCATCTGAAATCAAAAAAGATGTTAATTGAGCGATTTCATTAGGTGTAGACATTTTTCCTAAAGGAACATCAGCCATAGCTTGATCTAAAGCCTTTTCCTTACTTATTTTTAAAGCTTCAGAAAATGCTCGTAAGCCTTCGTGTGCCATTTCAGTATCGACCCATCCAGGGCACAGCGCATTTACAAGAATTTTATGTTGGGCCAACTCAGCGGCAAGGGAACGATTTAATCCTAAAAGTCCAGCTTTTGAAGCACAATAGGCAGAATAACCTGGTACCCCAAGCTTAGCTAAAATGGAAGAGAGAATAATAATTTTTTTAAATGGTTCTTTATTTTTCATCAGGTAAGGAAGACTCTCTTGAATAGTATTGTAGGTTCCATTTAGATTTGTATCTATAATTTCATGCCATCTATCGTTTGAAAGATAACTGTTTTCTCCACCAATGCCTGCATTTGCCACAAGTGCATAAAGTGAATTTATTTTGCTTTTTTCTAAGGCTTTAGCAATATCATTTGATAGTCTTATGTCACACGAAATATATTGATGTTTTTCTGGGTGCTTTAGAGAGTTTCTTGTTTCTTCCAGATGGTCTTGGTTCCTACCTAACAGAACTAGAGGGTAATTATTTTTGGAAAGGTGTTGAGCGATGGCTCTCCCGATTCCAGATCCTGCTCCTGTAATTAAAATATTTTTTGTGGTTTCCATGCTATTTGACCCGTTATGGGCGGACAGGTGAGATTTTTTTTAAATTTCCATTTAAAGCTTTAATGAAATCGGAAAGGTGCTTAACTTTCTCTAGTTCAGAATTCTTGTTGTATGTCATGATCAAATTATTCATCATCCGTGTCAGGGTCTCTTTGCTTGTTGCCGCAGCTAAATAATGCTCCTCAAAATGGTACCCCATTTCTTGTACAAGCCTAGCGCAGTCTTCTTGAGAAAGGATTCGCCCTTTGTTGAAAGGATCAAAAAATATAGGTTGGGTTAGCGATTCGTATTTTGCTATGAAGTGCCCAGGTAAACCAACTCCAACAATGGGGAGCCCAATCCGTTGTCCTAAAAAAATACACAAAGCTGATAGTGTGATAGGGAGCCCTTTTTTTTTATCCAGCACTCTTGAGAAATAAGTATTATCAGGATCAAGAAAATCTATTTTGTTTCCCTCAAATCCTTTCTCAAAGAATAAGAAATGAGTTAATGTTTTAATAGTTTGCTCGGGTGATTCCTTATCTTCAATTAGGGTGGAGACCTCTCTCGCTAACTGATCTAACGATTGGCTCAACTTATTTGTTTGCTCATCAGGGTAACCAAATTTTTGTAGTAAAATTACACCTGATTCTAAACTCCAGTGGCCTGAGGGAGAGCTTTGAGCGAGTTGTCGAAACTCTCGGACAAGTAGACTTGGAATAATCGCTTGAATTATTTCTGATGCTATTCGTTGGAGTTTAAGATTTTCTGTTCTTGCGACAATTTCAAGAAAAGGAATTGCATCTTCTCCAACTTTAATAAGATGTTTTCTAACTTCTTTTCGAACAAACTCATCTGAGTCGTCAATTAAACGGACGAGATGTGAGATTTGGTTTTTCCCAGGGATAGATGACATGGATGTATTTGGAAAATACAACCTGAATGGGAGAAACTATTCTCCCATTCAGGTTTTGTTTAAAATCAATTTAAAATTAAATATCAGGCTGCGGAGTCATACGCAAATAGGGTTTAACTTCCTTGAATCCCTTCGGAAACTTAGCTGGAATGTCTTCAGTCTTGATTGCGGGTACTACTACACAATCGTCTCCTTGCTTCCAGTCAGCAGGAGTTGCTACCTGATAGTTTGCAGTTAGCTGGAGAGAATCAATTACTCGTAAAATTTCATCAAAATTTCTACCGGTAGAAGCAGGGTAGGTCAGTTGAAGTTTTACTTTTTTGTCTGGACCGATAATGAATACTGAGCGAACCGTTAGGTTGTCCAGTGCATTTGGGTGAATCATGCCGTACATGGTAACTACATTACGGTCTGGATCGGCGATGATTGGGTAATTCATCGAACAGCTTTGCGTTTCATTTATGTCATTAATCCATCCTTTATGTGACTCTAATGGGTCAACACTAACAGCAATTACCTTAACATTACGTTTTTCGAACTCACCTTTTAAATTAGCAACTCGACCTAATTCAGTAGTACAGACCGGTGTGTAGTCCTTAGGGTGCGAAAATAAAATTCCCCAACCTTCCCCTAACCATTTATGAAGTTCAATAGTTCCTTCAGTTGTTTCCGCAGTGAAGTCAGGAGCGGTATCCCCTAGTCTAATAGTCATCGTTGGTTCCTTTCCAATATTAAATGAAGGTATCCTTCATATGTGCACGAGGTTGAAGCTTATATCAAGACGCTGCATTACCAATTAATGGAACAGAAATCCGATAGTATAAAGCTCCTGTTTTATGTATTTTGAATAGTCGAATTATAGCATATGAAAGCTAAAGTTGGTGAATATCCTTAGTTTATGTATTCAAATTAAAGATATTCCATGCCTTGTTGTGGGATAATATTGATTTAGGTGAGTTGAGTTTTAGTTTTTTGATTACCCCAAAGAAAATTCGTTTGACATAAATATAAGGTATATTTTGTGGAGAGTAGAATAAACAAACTCAAGCAGACAGAGCAGTTCATGCAGAGGCTTTGGTCATTTTTTTTGATTGTTCTTTATATTTGTTCTTTTCTTACTGAGTACCACTTTTCGTACGATAGCGAAGAAATAATATTAGGAAAAAAAATTTTAGATGACCTTCAAATGTTATTTTTTTTCTCTTTGATGGGGGTAGGATTTTTAATTGACCTTGTTCGTATGAGAGAAGATAGAAATAAGGCTTTTATTTTTTTATTCTTATCTCTTTTATTGGGTAGTCTTTCTGGTGGAGTAGGTGCCATTCAATATCAGGTTTTTAGTTTTATCATGGGAGGGGGACAATAGCTTTTTATAAAATTGATAGATTACAGGATAAATTGACTCCTACTGAAGCAAGTGATAATTTGTGATTTTAAAAATGAAAATGGGCCGTTAGCTCAATTGGTAGAGCAACTGACTCTTAATCAGTAGGTCCTCGGTTCGATCCCGAGACGGCCCACCATTTAAATCAAAGGGTTAGCCGAAATTGGCTAGCCCTTTGTTTTTCA
>JABHTG010000123.1 GCA_018697205.1 Nitrospina sp.
CTAGTTATAGTTCGAATTTTATGGCCTATTGCGGTGTGGCGGATCATATCCACGAGAGATTTATGTAGAAGAGGCTCTCCCCAACTATAGAGATTTATGGACTGGAGGTGTTTTGCTAATCGGTCAATTATCATTTTAAATTGCTCTAGCTTAATTGATCCGCGTTCAATCGTTTTGTCACGGAGTCCTGTAGGGCATAAAGGACATTTGAGGTCGCAAAGATTAGTTGGATCAAGGGCAAGCATCTTGGGCATGGAGGCAAGCCTGGAAATTCCAAGACGATAGCTTAGTTTGATAAGGATTCGATTAATACGATGCCGCAAATTAAACATAGTGAAAGCTTTATTATTCAGGGTATATAAAAGGCCTAAAGACCGAAATAGCCTCAGGAAAAAAAACTTAGTGAGTTGTCGCTCTAGCTAGCCCAAGGGATCACTATAATTATACAGGATAACCATTATGAATATAAACTAGCTTTTAGTCATTTCTCTTAACTTTATCCTGATCAAGGAAAGTATGTCTATTTGCCACCTTTTTTGGATTAGGTGTAAAGATAAAAAAAGGATTGTGTCGAATTTATGTCAATCTGATAGACTCTTCCCAACATTTATTAAAGTAATCAATAGTGATCGTCTTTGCGAGTTTGATTAAATAATAATCAGTAAAAGACCCAACTAATACATCTCTTAGGGCTTTAACTTTAGAGCGTTATTTACTACAGTAGAATAATACTCTATCCTCGTGCCTGTAGTTACCATATTAATTCCGTGGAGTGTGTGAAAATGACTAAAGTTGATTTAGGTGCTGGCACTCTGTGTCAAAATAAAATAGACCGATACAAAAGATATATGGGGGAGGAATATAACCCACAGGATTATATAGGTGTTGATTGCTATGAAAATAACGGCATAGATGAAATATGTAATTTTGAAACCGAAAGATTGCCATTTGATGACGATTCTGTAGATGCAATAATTACAATGCATACTTTGGAACACATTCATAACCTTGTCCATATAATAAAAGAGTGCTATCGAATTTTAAAATCTCAAGCCACCCTAAAAATATGGGTCCCTCATTGTCATTCGACCTGCGCTTTTAGTGAAATGCACCACGTAAGATTTTTTTCACTTGGGACGTTCGATACATTCGACATAAAGGGTAGTAACCCAAAACATCCGTATCAAAACTTTCTATTTGAAAAAATTGCGGCAAAGCTACAGGTATGCAAAATGCAGTTTGAAATAAAATGGCATGATAAAATATTAGAAAACTTGCTAAACAAAAAGCCAGCAAGAGGAGAAAGAATATTGAGAGGGTTGCCCTACAAAGATTGGGAAGTTTTTTATGACTTAAAAAAACCTTAGCTTATTTTGGGTGACCTACGATTATGTGTTAAAAAATAAAGAAGCTTAATGTCAATTTAAGGAATGATGGGTAAGTTGTAATTAAATCTCAAAATCCAACCTCAAGCAAGCCTCTCAAGAGGAAAGCATTTTTAATGCTTGCGTGTAGACTTCGTCTGGAGAAAAATGCAGGCATATCCTGTCATCACAACGAGTTAACTCACATTCCCTGCAATTGACATCGTTGTAGAAAACAAAATGTTGATCTTTTTTCTCATGGTAAGGGCGGAATATTTCGCGGATAGCCTGGCTGAATAAAACAATTGTGGGAATTCCAAATGCTGTCGCTACGTGACTGGGCGAGGAATCGTTGTCAATAACTAGGTCACACTCGTGAATAATTGCCATCATCTGACGGGCTGTGATGTTGTGGAATATAACGAGATCGGGTATGTCATCAAGTAAGCTTCCAATCCTCAAATATTCGGAGTCGGTGCAGACCATAATTGGTTGAATATTTTTTTCCTGGGCAAACTTTTTTGTTAGTTGGTTGAATTTTTCTAGAGGCCACTCTCGGATTCGAACCGCAGCAGTAGGGTGAATTAGGATAATTTTTTTTGAAAGGTCTAGACCTTTTGTTGTTAGTGCTTCTCGAGCCCAATCAGTTTCATCTCGGCTTAAAAAGATCTCAGTATGAGTGTCTTGAGTTTCAAACCCTAAACTTCTTAGGCAATCTAAGTCTCTTTCAATAGAGGAGCGGTAATAATCTGATTCATTTGTGAGAATGTTATACAGCTTGTTGCGCCCCCGATAAAAGCTATTGATCTTATTTGCGGATTTAACTTTTGATAGTATTTTGGAAGAGATCCCTCCACTATGTGTGCTCATGACCAGATCTAAGTCTAAAGAGTTTAGTTGGCTACATAGTTTTTTAATATCTTTTGAAGATGCATTTTTCGAAAGACTGAAATGACGATCTATATTTGGATTCCCCTCAAATACTGGCATAGAGTAGGACCAGGTTAATACTGAAATAGAAACATTTGGGAGGTGATATTTTAAATTACGAATCAAGGGTGTGCATAGTATGTTATCGCCAATATCACGTAGCTTTATGATTAGAATAGTTTTGATAGATAAAAAGTTGTCGCAAAGTAGCTTTCCTCCTCGAACATAAAATTCATGGTAACGAAGGTATCCTAAAAGTTCTGCATGCGCATTGCATACCGCAAATGTAACTCCCTCAAAGCCCTCCTTAAAACCTTTTTTCAGGAAATAAGTTAGAATAAATACCTTTATGGAAGAAATGACAGCACGAAGAAAAAGAGATGTGGAGGAAAAACGGGTCGTGTCGTGAGCTAAACTAGCAGCTCTTTCCTCAGCCTTTTGGATCACTGTGTGTGCGCATTCAGAGATTGTGTCTTCACTGTAGCGAATTAGTTCTCCACCAAGCGTCTCATATCTTTCTTGTGGGCTAACATCATTTATTGTTTTGGAGGTGCGAACAAGAAGGGATGGTTGGAGTTCATTCCAGTCGAGCAAATATTTTAATCGCTTTTTAAGGAAGACTATGGTTAAAGGGAGTAAATATTTATAGGCTTTTCCGTCACTGGTTTTGATTTTCTCGGAAATTTCCTGCCTTAGTTGCCCAGTTACAATTTCATTGGAACGAATGAGCAATGCCCAAGTTGTATTACTTTGGTTTAAACCGAATTCCCAGTTAGCTTTGGTTGTGGAAGGTTTCTGAGTGCATACAAGTACGTTGAACTTACTTGCTATTTTTATTTCTTTGTTCTCTGGTAGCACGATAATTATCTGTGGAACCCAAGTATCTAAAGCTTGCAAACATGAGTATAGTTTTTTCAAAGAACCTTCAAAGGAAACTACGGCAGTTAGGTTGTTTTGTTTTGTCGACGTATTCATTTTAGATGTCATTAAATAGCCAAAAACTGTGCTATTTGTAGTTAATGCAAGCACTGACTTTGCAGGTTTTTAATTTAAAAAAATAAACAATGTTGTAGGACTTAAAATTATTGTTTGATTTGAGAAGCCCAAGCATTATTTTGCAAAGAGTGAATTCTTAATAAATGTTGTTGAAATTTTTCGCCCTTAAACTGCTTGTTAAGTGAAAGTCTGTCAAGAGTTTTTCTTGTATGCAGCAATACTGTCGTTTATAGGCTTTTTGTAAATTCTTTTCAAGTTCAATGTCTTACCATTATTGGCTCTGACGAAAGAATAGATTTTTGTTTATTTAATTCACAATAAAAGTTGATATAATTATTTTCTGGAATTTTTTTACTCTATTAGCTTTAGATCAATGGAACAATATAGTTCCTAATCCTATTGGTGAAAAAAATGTCTACTGCCATCGATTTTGAAGAGTCGCTCCTGCCACTGGAAAAGATGAGGCTGCTTCTGCCAGAAGCTAAGAAAAATTACGCACAAGCAGAGCCATTTCCTCATATTTATTTTGATGATTTCTTCGACAATAATGTGGTGGAAAGGTTGCTTGAAGAGTTCCCAGGCGAAAACGATATTGATTGGATCAAATATTATGACGGTTATCAGAAAAAACTAGCTAACGAAAATGAACAAAACATCGGTTTGTTTAGCCGACATGTTTTGTATTCTCTTAATTCGGCTCTCTTTTTAAGATTCCTTGAAGAGTTGACCGGAATTACAAACCTGATCTCCGACTCATCCTTCAGGGGGGGAGGGCTTCATAATATATATCGAGGAGGTAAATTAGGAGTTCACGTTGATTTCAACAAACATGATCGATATGGATTGGATAGAAGGTTGAATCTACTTTTATATCTGAATAAGGATTGGCGTGAAGAATATGGTGGGCACATTGAATTATGGGACCGAGAGATGAAGCAATGTGTGCGTAGTTATCTACCAAAGTTCAATCGAGTAGTTATTTTCACAACAACTAAGACATCTTTTCACGGGCATCCAGAACCTCTTAGTTGTCCGGAGTATATGAGCCGAAAAAGTATGGCTCTGTATTATTATACGAATGGTCGACCGGAAGAAGAAAAGAGTGACTATCACTCCACCATTTTTAAATTACGTCCCAATGAGAAAGTCGAAAATAAACTGACACTTAAAACCCAAAAAATTTTTCGGCGGTGGTCAAAGTTGTTTAAGAAGTAATCGTTACTGTTTTTCGATAAATCCACTCTTTTCTTCAGAGATCCAATGAAAATTTCTTTTATGGTCAATCAGTATGTTCGAATCAGTGGTGGTAATCGAGCGCTTTTTGAATTTGCTAATCGCCTAAAGAGGGAAGGTCATGAGGTGCGCTGGTTTGTGCTAGCTAAACCAATTAAATGGTACAGATTGGATAAAAAAATTATTGCATCTATGGAAAGAGTTGTTACCGCACCTCCGGAAACTATTGACTGGACTGATAATACGATTCCCATTGAGATACTTCCAGTTAACCCCCCAAAATATATTCCTGAAGCGGATATTCTTGTCGCTACAGCATGGCAGACAGCAGATTTTGCGGCTAAACTCCCAAGGAGGAAAGGGGTGCTGTTTTATTTTATTTTGCATTATGAAAGTTTATGGACGCGTTATAAAAGTAGAGCTTTAAAAACCTATGACTTATCCTGCAGAAAACTAGTTTGTTCAAATTGGATTAAAAAC
>JABHTG010000082.1 GCA_018697205.1 Nitrospina sp.
ACCCTTCTTTTATTGAACCCCGTCAAGGAGCTGCCACAGGGGTAGGGGGAATTTTACGTGATATTTTTACTATGGGGGCGCGTCCTATTGCGTTGATGAATTCTTTGCGATTTGGAGCTCCCGATCATTTACGCACACGATTTTTAGTCAATGGAGTTGTTGAAGGGATTTCTAATTATGGTAACTGCACTGGAGTTCCTACAGTGGGTGGAGAAATTTATTTTGACCCTTGTTACAATGGGAATATTCTGGTCAATGTTTTTTGTCTTGGGCTAATTCCCTCGGATAAAATTTTTTTAGGCAATGCTTCGGGAGTTGGTAATCCAGTTATTTACTTTGGTTCAAAGACAGGGCGAGATGGTATTCATGGTGCGAGCATGGCATCATCGGAGTTTGATGAATCGTCTGAGGAAAAACGACCCACCGTTCAAGTAGGAGATCCATTTGCAGAAAAGCTTTTAATCGAAGCTTGCCTTGAACTTATGAAGGAAGATTGGGTTGTTGGAATTCAGGATATGGGAGCAGCTGGGCTTACCTGTTCTACTTTTGAAATGGCTGGTCGGGCTGGTACTGGTATTGACCTTGAGCTCTCGAAGGTGCCGACGCGAGAGGCAGGAATGACTCCTTATGAAACTCTATTATCGGAGTCACAAGAGCGCATGCTTGTGGTTATCAGAAAGGGGATGGAAGAGGAGGCTCTGGCTCTGTTTGATAAATGGGATCTTGATGCCGCAATTGTAGGAGAAGTAACAGACACACCAATGGTTCGTATATTTGAACAAGGAACACTAGTGGTTAATTTGCCGGTTGAGCTGGTTGTTGATGGAGCTTTGGATCTAAAGCGTCCCACCAAAAAACCTAAATATCTCGCAAAAGTTGATCATGTTAGTCTAGATTCGATTTCAGAATTGGAGAGCCCGGGAGAGGTTTTGAAGAAACTTCTTTCATCGCCAAATATCGCAAAAAAGCATTGGGTTTATGAACAGTTCGATCATATGGTCAGGTTAAATACTTTAGGCTTACCGGGTTCTGATGCTGCTGTGCTTCGAGTAAAAGGTTCAAAAAAAGCATTGGCCTTGTCGGTTGATTGTAATAGTAGGTATTGCTATCTGAATCCATTTTACGGGGCGCAGATAGCCGTAGCGGAGTGTGTTCGCAATATCACATGTTCCGGCGGCGAGGCAATTGGATTGACAAATTGCCTGAACTTTGGGAATCCAGAAAACCCAGAAATTATGTGGCAGTTTGAACAAGCTGTTTCAGGCATGGGAGAAGCGTGTAAATTTTTTGATATTCCGGTGGTTAGTGGGAATGTTAGTCTTTATAATGAGACTTTAGGGGAGGCAATTTACCCAACACCTACTGTGGCAGTAGTTGGTTTACTGGAAGATCGTTCTTTTCACACTACGCAATGGTTTAAAGAAGATGAAAGTTTAATAGGTCTCATTGGTATTACACTGGAGGAGTTTGGTGCAAGTGAATACTTACGTGTTGTGCATGATCGTGTGGAGGGGCAGCCTCCACATTTAGATCTTCGTTTAGCTCAATCTGTAAATAAATTATGTTTGGAGTTGATTCAGAAAAATGTTTTGGCCTCAGCACACGATTGTTCGGAAGGTGGCTTGGCTGTCGCGATAGCAGAGTCCTGTATGAGCCACCCTTTGAAGGCAAAGGGAGCAACTATTAATATTGATTCTACGATTAGAAATGATGCCTTGCTTTTTAGTGAGTCTCAATCACGTATATTGATCTCCTTTTTAGCAAAGGATAGATTGGCAATAGAAGAAATGGCAGAGACTATGAAGGTGCCTTTTGCAGTCATGGGCAAAGTGGGAGGGGATTCTCTAGTTGTGAATATTAATGGTAAAGAATTTGTTCGTGAAGATATTTCTTGTCTGAAACAACTCTGGTCTGGAGCGTTGGAAGCTTATGTTGGATAAGTTTCATGATGAATGCGGAGTAGTTGGTGTTTACGGCCATTCTGACGCTGCTAACCTCGCTTACCTAGGTCTTTATGCTTTGCAGCATCGAGGTCAAGAAAGTGCGGGTATTGTTGCTTCTAATAATGGGAAAATGCACCTTGAAGTTGGAATGGGTTTAGTTGCAGATGTTTTCAGCGATGTACGTCTAAAAAAACTTTCAGGTAATATCGCAATAGGACATAATCGATATTCAACGACAGGTGTGAGCAGGATCAAAAATGCTCAGCCTTGCCTCATAGAATATGCTGGTGGAACTATGGCTATGGGCCATAATGGTAATTTAGTCAACGCTTCGGAAATTCGAAAGGAATTAGGAGAGGCAGGGGCAATCTTTCAGTCTACGAATGACAGCGAAGTGATTGTTCATTTGATGGCGCAATCGAGACGTAATTCATTCGTTGATCGTGCGGTGGCAGCACTTTCACAAGTTAAAGGGGCTTATTCGATTGTGCTAATGAGCGAGAATGAATTGATAGCCGCCCGCGACCCGCATGGGTTTCGTCCTTTATGCTTAGGTAAGCTAGATGGTTCCTATATCGTGGCTTCCGAATCTTGTGTGATGGACCTCGTGGAGGCAGAATTTATTAGAGAGATTGAACCAGGTGAATTGATTCTCATTAATCAATTTGGCGTAAAATCATTCCGTCCCTTTCAAATAAGTTCTACTAAGCAATGTGTTTTTGAGCACATCTATTTTTCAAGACCAGATAGCTACTTGTTTGGTCATTCGGTTTATACTGTGCGTAAGCTTATGGGAAAGGCTTTAGCTTTAGAGAAACCGGTAGAAGCAGATGTTGTGGTCCCTGTTCCCGACTCTGGAGTGATTTCTGCGATGGGTTATTCTGAAGAGGCTAATATTCCATTTCAAATGGGATTAATTCGTAATCATTACGTGGGGAGAACTTTTATTGAGCCTCAATCCCAGATTCGAAACTTTGGTGTCAAAATTAAATTGAATGCTGTAAGACCTGTAATAGAGGGTAAGCGAGTAATTATTATTGATGACTCTATTGTGCGAGGGACAACTAGTAAAAAAATAGTTAGGATGCTGCGCGAAGTTGGTGCTCGAGAAGTTCATGTTCGAATAAGTTCACCGCCGACTACACACTCATGCTTTTATGGGATAGATACACCAACCAAGAATGAGCTTATTGCTTCCAATATGGATACCGAACAAACACGGCAATATCTCGGCGCCGATTCGCTACATTACATATCTTTAGAAAAAATGCTTAGTATTTTTGGTGAGCAAAAAGATGACTTTTGCGCTGCTTGTTTTGATGGTCGGTACCCTGTCGATGTGACTAGTCCAGATGGAAGTACCAAACAATTAGGTCTGTTCTAGGCACACACTAGTTAAAAATAGCGATCACATCTAAATTGATATTTCTAAAAAATTCCTGATAATTTAATTTACGACCACTGCTGATTCTAAAGCTTTCCCGAGAGCCTCCAAGTCACTTTCGTGATTAGATAATTTTTGATTCATTTCTTTTTGCCGTTTCATGACTCTATCAAACATATCTTTGATTGTCTTATAGTCAGAATGTTTTAAAAGCATGTTGCTCTTTGATTGACGGTGTTTTATTGGTCGAGTTTTTATATTGTCTGTATGAGCAACTATAGGTTGAGTTGCATCCTCTCCAAATATTTTAGCCAGCGCTTCTTCCAGAGTACGTTCCATAGCGATTGTGTCTTCATATCCAACTATGACGCGTTTAAGTTCAGGGATTTTTCCGGCATCAGCTTTAAGGTATAAAGGTCTGACGTAGATTAAAGACTCCTCTATGGGGATGACTAGCATTGTGCCTTGGATAACTTTTGAACCTCTTTGGTCCCATAAAGAAATTTGTCTTGAGACTTCAGCGTCTTGATTAATTCGTGCGACGATTTGATTGGGGCCATAAATCAATTTTTGCTTTGGAAATGTATAAGCAATCAATTTCCCATAGTTCTCTCCATCACTTTGAGCTACCATCCATGCTGAAAGATTGCTCTTTCCACTTGGCGTAAAAGGTAACATGAGAATATACTCTTCTACTTTGTTTCCTGGAAGTTTCATGATGGTATAATAGGGTTCCATCATTTTATTATCGATTTCTGGGATTTCCCACTGATCTTCTTTGTTATAAAACACCTGAGGTGTTTTCATGTGATAGGTCGCATATATGAATGCTTGAATTGTAAAAAAATCTGACGGATATCGAATATGATTCCTTAAATCATTAGACATTTCACTCAAATCTTTGAATAATTCAGGGAATACTTTTTCCCAGGTAAGAATAATTGGGTCACTTGGATCAGAAATATAAAACGTCATTGAACCTTCGTAAGCATCTACCACAACTTTGACAGAGTTTCTTACATAGTTGCCAAACCGGGGAATTTTTTGTGAGTAGGGGAATAGTTCGCTTACAGTATAGGCGTCATAAATCCATTTCATTTTGCCTTCCGTGACGACAAGATAAGGGTCACTGTCAAGCCTCAAGAATGGAGCAACCTTTAGAACGCGTTCAGTAATATTTCTATACATCAACACTCTACTTTCACTATTAATATCCTCTGAGAATAGAATTTTTAAAGTCTTAAAACGTGCAGCTAGAAGCGCCTTTCTCATAAAAGAATTAACCGGAAAACCGCCACTACCTTCGTAATTTTTATATACGTTTTGTTCTCCTTCTGGATAATCAAATTCTTGTGTTCCAGTTTTTACAAAAACATGGTCGCTGGAAAGTTCACCAAAATATATTTCAGGTTGTTCGATTTTAAGGTCTACACTTGAGCGAGGGGGAATATCCTTTATGAAAAGTACAGGAAGACCCTCTGGAGTTATTTGGTTGACGGGACTGAGTGATACTCCATATCCATGAGTGAAGGTTAGATGTTCATTTATCCAAGTACGGTTAGGTAGGTTTTCAGATTTTAATTCACGGGGAGAGAGGAGTGTCTGACGATATTTCCCATCGATTGTGTATCGGTCGTGATCTACTGAATTGAACTGGTAATAAGTTCTTATTTCTTGAAGTTGACCTAGCGTATCAAGAAGGGGTTCCTGATCCCAAAGACGGATATTTTCTATTGTCAGACTATTGGCTCGAATAGATTCTGCATTTAAAGATTCTGCTCCAGTTAGTTTTTTAGATTCGGTAGTATTTAGTCCATAAGCCAGCAGTGTTCCAGAAATACTATGCTCGATAAAAGGAGTTTCTTTAATGAGTTCATTTGGGTTAACTACAAAATTTTGCAGTATTTTAGGGTAAAAACTGCCTGCGAAATAAATCACACCTATTCCTGTTAAGGCAAGAGTAACTTTTTTTAGACCACGTCCAGTCGCAATAAAGAAGCTAAGCCCAGCTCCTACAAGAGATAAAATTGACATTGCATGAAGTATTGGAAGTTGGCCGTGGAAGTCAGCAAATCCGATACCTGTTATCACACCATTACCTTCTGTTAGTAAGCCATACCTCTGTAGATGGAATTCCATGGCCATTAGAATAAGAAAATAAAAAGCCAAAAAAGATAATGGTCGTCGGGCTTCTTGCTGCATAACTATTCCACTTGGTCCAAAATAGATAAATTGCTTCAGGAAAAATATGAGCCCTGTTCCAATGCCGAGAATAACTAAAATTTCCCACAAAATTGATTTTCCAAGGTTGAGAAGTGGGAGAGTAAAAAGGTAAAAGGAGTAATCATTTCCAAAAATAGGATCTTCTTTGCTAAAAGGAACGGCATTGTAATATAGTTGGAGAATTTCCCACTTTTGCCCAACGATCAATCCAGTCATTACAGCTAGTGCAAGTGGACCAAAAAACATAAGGTTTTTAAGATTACCGGCTATAAAGTCAAGAAGGGGTAACTCACGGCGAACGGTGTCGGATAAGAGGACCGGCATATGAGAGCTCCGGTCGAAGATACCTTTTAGAGGAAAACAGGTGAAGATGAAAAAGAAAAGCCCTGTAGCTAAACCAAAACCCCATTGTGATAGCACAATAGTCCAGAATACCGAGTCAACCTGATGGTTAGTAAACCAGATCCAGTCAAAATAGAACTTGACGATTTTCTCGGCGAACATTGATCCAACAATAACGATACCCAGCAGGGTAAATAGCCATTTTTTTTGCAAGTTCATAAAGGTTTTCCTTGTTATATTGTTTTCCATTTAATGGAACAACCCATTGAGGGTATTTGTTCACTGGCGACTGGCTGTCCTGCAAGTATATTTTCCAAAGCCAACTTTAAATCATGTCGGGTCACCTTTGTAGGGTGTTCCCAGTTGTCATCGATTCGTCCACGATAGGCAAGCTTACGATCTTTACCGTAGACGTACAAATCAGGGGTACAAACAGCATCATACAGCTTAGCTATTTCCTGACTTGGATCAATTAAATAAGGAAAAGAAATTTTTTTTTCTTTTGCTAGAATTTTCATATTCTCTAACGAATCATCCGGATAACTTATCGAATCGTTTGGGTTGATGCCAATGAATTGTACACCGCGATCTATAAATTCGGTTTGTAGATCAATAATTCGTTTAAGGACAGCCTTTACATACGGGCAGTGATTACACATAAATATAATCACTATGATTTTTTTTTCTGAATAATTCTTTAGTGAGTGGATATTATCATCTATTCCATCAAGTGCAAAGTCATAAGCTGGAGTTCCCAATGGAGGCATGGTGGACTCAAGAAGTGCCATAAATATTTTCCTAAAGCGTTAATAAAATAAGATTTTGAAAGATTTTTAAAAAAAATATGCATTGCAGAACAGGTTAAACATGTAAACAAAAGAATACTAGGTAATTTTAAAAATAATAAATATTTTTTCAATAAGGTGAGTGGTCTTAGTCACTTTTACAGGTCATCCCCGTAATACGACAGGTATAGCAGGCGGAATGAGCAAGTGGAAAAGGGCGTAGTGTCTCTTCTATAGTTTTCCCCATGTTTGCTTTATCATTATCGACAAGAATAGGGCATACATATACCCCTGTTTTGGTTGCCATGCGAGAGGAAGAACACTGCAGGCTTGCGATGTCGTAATTCTCGAAACATTCTTCAGAGACATGTTCGTGGTCCAAGTAGTTACGAGTATTTACCGCTAGTTGACCAAGGAGGAATCCAGGAAGTATTTTGACTCGTGGATGAGAAATATTTAGCGATCTTAAAAAATTTTTAAAACTTTCCTCCATTTCTGCTTCTTTTGTCTCATCCCAGTTACGGGTGACAGTTAAAACAGGGGAAAATCCAAAAGAGTTTAGGTTGCTAATTCCTTCTGCCGCTTTTTTAAAAGAATTTTTCCCACGTGTTTGGTCATTTAACTCTTCATTGAAGCTTTCCATACTCACACGAAATTGGAGTTTATGAGAGGATTTACTTTGAATTTCTCTTAACCGGGTAGCTTTTTCGAGAGTGATAAGCGTCCCATTAGTCAGAACGTCAAGTGGACCATATTCAAGAATAGCGGCTAAAATTTCAAAAATATCGGGATTTATGAAAACCTCGCCACCTGTTATATAGTAATCCCTTACTCCTAGAACTTTAGATTCTAATAATCGTGCCTGTACTTCTTTCAGATTCATCATTTCATGCGTATGGTTTTTTGGCCCGCAACTGATAAAGCAATGTGTACACTCGAGATTGCATAGGGTTCCTCCAACCTGTAACCATAAGGTATCCAGCTTTACCAAAGGCACCTCAGGAAAGTTAGGTTTTTTATATACGGGGTACATCGAATTTTTATCAACTGAATGCATACTTTTAGCCTAACAGATAGTTATGTAAGAGTACAAGAGTTCTGTTTGCTTGAATTAAATTGAGATTCTTTAAACAATCTAGAGAGGTAAAAGACTTTTAAAACATATAGATCAAGTTTTATAGACCGGCTGACTCGTATGAGTCGCTTACATCTTTAATTCGTAGTTTTCGGCGAAGTTTGGTATATCCCTCGAGGGCTTTACGCCCTAAAAGAGACTTATAAACAGGTTTAGCATTAAGTTTTGCTTTGTTTGGTAGGTCAAGAAAAAAACGCGTATCCAGTGGAGACATATAGCGGCAGTGTGGGAAAAGCCACTTGAGGGGCAACTGAGATTTTTGAACAGTTTCTTCTAGGTGATGAGCAACTTCAACGATATTGAGATAAAGTTCTTTAGTTATAATACTTGGGGTTGTCAACTTTAATAAGGGAATTATCCCTTTTTCTGCAAGGTAATCAATTTTATCTTTCAAAGCATCAGTAGACTCTGGCTCTAAAAATAGCTCAGTCCAAACAGTTCCTGGTGGAAAAATTTTAGCGGCATATTCTAATGCATCATATACGAGAGGCGGTGATATGATATCGCCTTTTTTGGCAAAACCTACAAAACCTTCAAGTGGAAGATTTAATAAGTCAATCCCCGCAGCGTAAACTTGATCTAAAATTTGTTTGTTTTTGGGAGGGAATCCACGCAGAGATACAAATGTACTAAATTCTTTTTTTATGGCATTTACTACCGGTGCCAGACGAGCAAGGCCTCGATCTGGTTCACGACAATAATCCATATTGAGTTGAATGAGGTCAGCCGCTCCTTCTTCAAAAGCGGATTTAATTGAGGACAAAATAGTCTCTCGAGTTAAATTCAGGCGATTTTTTTGCCCAACGGCTCTTAAAAACAAATTCATGCAATACCCGTCGATACAGGCATTTTCTGAGATTGGGGAGCGCTTTTTCATTTGCTCTCTAACAAAATTGGGTAAGGGTACAATATTAACTTCAATTTCTTTGCCCATAGAATGCAGTTTAATTTTTCCGTTATCTAGCTTAAGAGTGGGTTGGTCTTGGCCAGTTTCTTTGATTGGTACTTTTACAATAAAGTTTTCAGCAAGGCTCAATACGATTTCATCACCAGGCTGGCCATCGCAGTATCCGCATATTACTTCCGATATACCTCGAATTTCATCAGGTATAGCTAGCCCTTTGCGGATCAGCTCTAATTTCAATTGTCCGTAATTTCCCATAGTTTAGTTAAATAGAACGGGTTTGGTTATAATCGGGTAATAAGTTTTTGATGAATTCCGGAGAACTCGCCTGAAGACATTATAATTAGAACGTCATTAGGGCGACATTCGGTGACCAGTTTGTTCACAAGGACCTCGATATCGGGAATAAAATATGCTTTGCCACCGTCTTTATTAATGTGTTCGACTACCTGTTCGGGGTTTAGCCTATCTTCTAGATCAATTTTTTCTGGCGCGAATAAATCTGAGATGATAACGCTGTCAGCCGCTACGAAGCTCTTCGGGAGCTTGTCTTCAAAAATTTTTCTTCGGCAGGTTGCTGAACGAGGTTCAAAAATGGCCCATATGCGTTGTTCAGGATATGCCTCGCGAACAGCTTCTATCGTAAGTCTAATAGCTGTTGGATGATGTGCAAAATCATCTATCACGGTTACCCCGTTTTTAATTCCTAAAACATCTTGTCTTCGTTTTATGCCCCTGAAGGTCTGAAACCCGTCCTGAATTTCTTGAGTTGTGAGTCCAAGCTTAAGGCTCATGGCTGCAACCGATGTGGCATTTTCGATATTGTGCCGCCCTATCATTGGGATATTAAAATTTGCGACATTTACGTTCTGGTGGGTTAAGGCAAAATATCCTTTACCACCTTCAAACTTATAGTCATTAATCACCCAGTCTGCAGAAGAAGAAAAACCATAAGTTTCGGCTTGGCAAGAAGCATATTTTAATACATCTTGTGCGTTTTTATCAGAAAAAGCGGCTAAGAGGAATCCACTAGGGTCAATGATCTTTACAAATTTTCGAAAAGAGTCTTTTATATGATCAAGGTCTCTATAAATATCAGCATGATCAAATTCGATCCCTGTTAAAATAGACGCAAATGGACTATAGTGCAGGAACTTGGGTCCTTTATCAAAAAATGCTGTGTCGTATTCGTCCCCCTCGCTTATAAAAAACTCTCCTCCCGGAATAGCGTGGTTACAGTCAAAATTTTTCATCCAACCGCCGACCATGAAGCCTGGTTTCCTCTTAGCAGAATGCAAAACCCAGCTTAGAAGAGCTGTTGTGGTTGTTTTCCCATGCGTTCCAGTAATGACCAACGATTTTTGATTTTGTAGATAAAATTTCCTTATAGCTTCTGGAAAGGAAATATAAGGAATTCCTTTTTCTTGAACAGCCAAGACCTCTTGATTATCCTTAGATACAGCATTGCCAATGATAACTTGATCAATATCTTCGGTAATATTTTCACGTTGGTAACCAGGCTTTATACCTATCCCTGATGATTTTAAAAGTGTGCTCATGGGTGGATAGATATTCGTATCAGATCCAGTAACTCGATAACCAGATTTTTGAAGAAGTCCAGCAAGAGAGGCCATCCCTGTACCGCAGATAGCAATTAGATAAATTGTTTTAATCTTTTTATTGGAGGTCATTCCAGCAAATTGTAGGCCTCGAAACTTCCAAAGTCAATCTATATCAATGGGTTGGGTGTTGTGGAAGGGTGTTACAGTGACAACTTAATATAATAGTTAAGGTAATATTTTTATTAGTTAAATAATGATTTTAAACTGGCAAGGTTATTGATTAAGTAATCGGGCTTGGAGTCACGAAGAGAAATTGGGTTACCCAATCCATAGGTAACGCCACAAGTTGTAACTCCTGCACCTTTTCCAGTTTTTACATCGATGGCGCTATCTCCAATCATCAAAACTTCTTTTGGAAGACAGTTAAATTTTTTCATAAGGTACTGAAGCCCAATTGGACTAGGTTTCTGTTCCTTTAGGCTGTCGCCTCCTAGTATCGAATCAAAGGGGCTGAGAAAGTTTAGCGCTTTTAGAATTTTTTCGACAAATGAAGTAGGTTTGTTAGACAAAATAACATTTGTTTTACTCGAAAAATGTTCTAAAACTTCTCTTCCATCTGGATAGAGTTTGGTTTGATCTAACAAGTGAAGATTGTAGTGTTTTCTAAAAAGAGAAACGGCGGTTTCTGTATCATTACATCCGGAACCAACTAAGGAACGAGTCATAAGGTTGACTACTCCGCCACCAATATTCATGCGAATGGTTTCCTGATTCAAAGATTGAAGGTTCATCTCGTCTAGAGTAAGATTCACTGAGTTTGCGATATCTTCAAATGTATCGACCAAGGTCCCGTCGAAGTCGTAAACAAAAAGAGAAATTTTTTTCAAAGCTTAATTTAAGGTTTGTTAGAGTTACTTGTGGTGTAACGATAGGCTTTTACAATGTTTTTATTGTTAAAGAGGATGACCAGATCTTTTGAGTGGGCAGGTCCCAATGCATTCCATTTGTCAAACTGGTAGGTCCACATTGTTTGAGAATTTTCAACTCCCTTCTTAAATGGAGGGCCAAATTTTTCAAATATTTCTTCTTGGCTAGTCACGTTACTTTGAATGGTTTTTATTTGTGAACTACCAAAATTGTTTCCTACAGTTCCATAACAAGCCGACAGAGAGAATAAAGTTAGAAACCCAATAGCTCTTAATTGGATTTTTTTCATTTGTTAGCCTCCATAAGACAGTTTTAGTAATCGGTAGATGGCCAAATTTTTTTAACTTATCCAAACTCAAATAAATTTTAACAAAATATATAGAGAATGTATAACTTTTGCTTATATCTAAAATTTTTAACTTAAGATAATAGTTTGTGTCAAAATAGTGTTTGAGTGCAAAGCTGCATTGCTGGTATTTTAACAAAAGTTAGCCATTAACTTTGATCTGGTCAAGAATATAGAGGGGGAAAATGTTTTTTAAAGTGGAGGTCGCTTATTTTAAGACTTTAAGTTTATTCGTTATTGTGATAGCTACATGTTTTTTTGTTGGTTGTGCAATCTCGCCCCAACGTTCCTATATTGATAATAATGGCTTTGAACAGGATGGATATTACGAGTCGATCCCTTCTCTAGGTAAAAAAGGCTATTTAATAAAACAGCTTGCCCAAGAAGTTTACTTTTTTTCAACGGGGGCTTATAACAATTTATTTATAGTTACGTCAGAAGGTGTTGTTATCACCGATCCGATAAAAGGAAAGGGAAAACTACTCAAGAAGGCAATTAGTGAAGTTACTAGTCAGCCAGTTAGGTTTATGATTTATTCGCATTCTCATATTGATCATATTGGTGATGCATATCTATTTGCTGGTAATGAGGTGCAGATAGTCGCTCAGATGGAAACAGGTAAAGCCCTCAAGAGATACAAAGATAAGAATCGCCCCGTGCCACACATTAATTTTGGGACAAATTATAGTCTCACAATAGGTGGCATTACGATTGAGTTAATTTATCTTGGGGAAGGGCATGGGAAAGGCAACTCTGTAGTTTACATTCCTTTACGCAAAATTATGATGTATGTCGACACAGTGACACCTAAATCAGTCCCATTTAAGAACTTTGCTTATACTGTAGATATTTTTAGTCAAATGAAAGGCATTGAAAAAGCGCTGAAGCTTGACTTCAATATTTATATTGCTGGGCACCTTCATCGCCCCGGGTCGAAAGAGGAGATGAAAGAAGTCCTTGAGTATTACCGGGCGTCAAAAAAGGCTAGTATTAAGGCTCTCAAGGCGGTGTCATTCCTTGCTGTGCGAGGTAAATCAAAAACAAAGGATGTGGAGCGTTTATTTGGAGAATATCTGGATGCTGTGGCAGAGGAATGTTATAGCATTTTAAAACCGAAGTGGAAACACCGTCTAATGGGGTTTGAAGCGTTTTCCAAGGGACATTGTGATATATGGATTTCCTACCACCGTACGCAAAAATCAGAATAAATTTTCGTATTTTTTGATGATCGTTTTTACGTCAGCGTATGAACCTACCGGCATACGCCCACCCATATGAGAAACAACCTCTGAAGCGCAGTAGGATCCAATAATAGCCGATTCTTTTAAGCTATAGTTTTTAATAATTCCGTATAATGCACCTGCTGCAAATAAATCACCGGCCCCTGTTGTATCGACAGCCTTCGTCGGAAATACATTCACAGTAATTTTTTTTTCAGTTTGATTAGAAGCCCAAGACCCGATTTCTCCTCTGGTAACAAATACAGTTCTTGCTATTTTCTTGAGCTCCGCAAAAGCTTCCTCTGTATCTTCTGTTGCAGCCAAAGCATTAGCTTCTATGTTATTGCAGAAGAGGATATCAACATTATGTTGGATAAACTCGGTAAGTTGTTTTTTGAAACCATTGACAACAAAGGCATCACTTAGAGTAAATGCAACAGGAGTATTATTTTTTTTTGCAATTTTAGCTAGTTTTTCAGCTGCATTGCGAGTACTGTCCCCCGTCCAAAGATAGCCCTCAATATATACTATTCTAGAGTTTCTAATGATTTTTTCATCAACATTATCGGGATGTAATAAGGATGATGCTCCAAGGTGCGTGAGCATAGTTCGCTCACTATCAGGGGTAACTAGGACGACACAGGTTCCAGTATCGTTAAGGCCATTTCCATTTCCAGTTCCAGAAAACGCTACGTCACAAGCACGCATATCCTCGGCATAATATTTTCCATAAAAATCGTTAGCAACTTTTCCAATATAATAGGCTTTACCGCCAAGGACGCTTAGTCCATGGACTGTATTAGCGGCAGAACCTCCCGATGAAACTTTGGTTGAAAATCCATTAAGCTCTTCTAAGATTTTTTTCTGTTTTTCTAGTTCAAATAGAGTCATTCCTCCCTTCGTCAGAGAGTTGCGTTCTATGAAGTCGTCATCCACACGAACTTCTATATCGACTAATGCATTACCAATTCCTAAAAGATCATATTTCATGAGTAATTTTAAAAAGGGTGGGTTAAAAATATATTGGCTGTTTAGTGAGATAAGCTTATTTTTAAATAAATAATTAAAAGCTTACTTATTTCTAGTTTTCGACTATTTGTTAATATCAATATATAGTATTCAAAATAATTATTCTCTTGTTTTTTACCACGTATTAATTAAATTAAACAAAGTTTTTCTTTCTTTAAAGAACAAATGATATTTGAGTTCTTATTAATTAGACAGTAGTATTTTTTGATGACTAAAATGTTATTAAAAATGAAAATAGTTTTAATCTTTTCTTTTATTTCGGTTATTTGGTTTCTACCCGAAAAGATTAGTGCGCAGAAACTGCAGTCATCTGAGTCTGCTTTTGTCAAAATAGTAGAATCTATTTTAGCCAGCTCTTGTTTGCGAAAAAAAAAATTTGGGATAAAAATCCACTCTCTTAAAAGAGATAAAACCTTATACTCTATTTCTAGCGACCGCTTATTTGTTCCAGCATCTAATATGAAGATTTTGACAACAGCGCTGGCTTTGAAAAAATTGGGTCCAGACTATCGATTTAAAACTAGTTTGTATGCCACTGAGCCGATAGATGGCATGGACCTAAGAAGTGATATTTATATTAAGGGATTTGGTGACCCGAATCTTGTGAGTGAGCAGATGTGGCTTTTGGTAAATGAATTGAAGAATCTCCCACTTCGTGAGATTCGTGGAGATATTATTGCTGATGAATCTTTTTTTGATAGTTATCGGCGTGTTAAAACTTGGAATAAAAAATGGGGTGTGGAAGCATATAATGCTCCATTAGGAGCTTTATCGTTTAACTTTAATACGGTCACAGTTCATGTTACTCCTGGAAGAAAAATAGGTGATAAACCTGTTGTGGTTGTTGATCCAGATATAGAATTTATTCGAGTGACAAATCGAGCAAGAACAGTATCGAACTCAAAACGAAGTCGATTGATAGTGAATCGTATTGACCGGGGAGATCATAATGAAGTGACCATTTCCGGGGTTTTATCAGTTAATCATTTACGGGAAACCTACTATTTAAACATAACCAAACCTGTATATTATGCAGCAAGAGTTTTTAAAGAGTATCTTCATCAGGCAGGGATTAAAGTTACGGGTAAGGTTCGGATAGGCCCTATCCCAAATAATGCTTATGAATTATCGAGCCATGAATCTATGCCACTTTCTTTGATTCTCAGAGGATTAAATAAGTTTAGCAATAATTTTGTTGCCGAACAGATTTTAAAAACAATAGGTGCAGAGATTTATAACCCCCCAGGTACAACTCAAAATGGCTTACGGGCCATGGGAGAATATATGGAGTTTTTGAAATACAAACCCGAGCAATTTTCTATTTTAGATGGATCTGGTTTATCGAGAAAAAATCAAATGAGCCCAGATCAGATTGTATCGATACTTCAAGATATGTATATAGATCTCAGGGTTTATCCAGAATTTATTTCCGCGTTGGGGGTAATGAGTAGGGATGGGAATGTTCTGAAACGAATGAATGGAAATAAAGATGCGGAGCGTGCGCGAGTAAAAACAGGGACATTGAATTCTATTAGTGCGTTGTCAGGTTACTTTCAATCTGCAGATGGTGAACAGTTCGCCTTTTCTATGCTGATGAATGGTTTAAAATGTTCTAATAGGCAGGCCAAAAGATTACAGGATAGGATTATCACTGAAGGGTTAAATTTCAAACGACTGAATGTAGAGCCGAATCTTAATTAAGGTTTTTAACTAGTGGCAGGATTAAACTTTTCATTATTTAAAGGTTTTTGCGTTCTCTTTCCTGTCGTCTTCTAAGATTTTTTTCCAATCACGTTTTTTTATCGGAGCTTCTAAGAAGTCTTCAAAAATATTTCTTCCTAATTCGGTTCTATTGATCCCTTCAGGTGCAACCTGAATGTCAAGTTGTGCAAGAGCCATATCAAAATCGCGGTCAAGTAATGAAGCTGAATCCATTCCATATTCTTTTAATATTTGTCGGGTTGTCCCAATGTCAATTTTAAACCGATTAGCTACCTCATTAATATTAGATGGGCGGTATTGATTTTGAGATGAGATTCCTAGGTGGTAGGCACAAAATAGTTCGAATGGATTTATGCCAAAGGTATTTGTCTTAGATTCAAGAACGCCATTGCGATTGGTTTGGTTCCCTTTGGCCGAAGTACTAGAATTGATTTGAACTTCACTTGGCGATTGTTTTTTGTGTGCTGGGTTAGGTATATTGCTAGGTTTCCTTTTTTTTGCGTGCCTCTGGGCGTCGTCTCGAGTGCGCCCATTTTTTTTATAGCCTGACGTTACTCTAGGCCTGACATTTGATCTCCCGGTTCCATTTGTACTCCCATTTTTTTTTTCTGTCCCGTCTTGGTTTCGCCTACTTACCATGGAAAGGTGTGAGGTCAATGTTGTAGATGATGAGGCGGAAGAAGCCCAAAGATGTGGTTGGTGTGTTTTTTTTCCACGCCCAGAGTTTCGGCTTGAGTTTTTTTTCGTATTGTTATGATTTTGACCATTACTCGGCAGGCTCGAATTTCCGCTTTGTTGACTGTTTCCTCGTTGGGATTGCTGGTTAGTTCTTTTGTTTTTCAAAACGGTATTCCTCTATATAGAAAATAATAAAAAACTTAGTTAGTTAACGCCTCAAGCTGGTCCACCAGTACAGAAAATTTCTTAAGAGCTATGAGAATTGGTTCTGGTGAAGTCATTTCGACGCCCGCACCTTTCAGAAGGTCGATAGGATATTTCGACCCCCCTCCTTTTAAGAAGTTCAAGTAATTATTTAGTTCTGTTGTGCCTCCTTCCGAGACCATGTCCGCTAAGGCATAAGCGGCTGATATTCCTGTAGCATACTTATAGACGTAAAAACTAAAGTAAAAGTGTGGAATACGAAAACATTCAAGAGTTAGACAATTATCAAGAAAAACATCTTCTCCAAAATATTGTTCAAGAAGTTTTCGGTAAATCTCCTTGAACTCATCGAGGGTCATTGGTTGGTCGTTTTCCGCAGCAGCGTATATCAGGTGTTCGAACTCGGCAAACATTGTTTGCCTGAAGAGAGTTCCCCGGAGGTTATCTATTTCTCTACAAATGAGGTAAATTTTCATACTTTTGCTAATATCTTGCAAAAGAAGGTGCTTTGTTAGAAGAACTTCATTGAATGTAGATGCCACCTCGGCGACAAAGATAGTGTAATCGGCGTAAAGATATGGTTGCGCTTTTCGTGAAAGAAATGAATGCATGGAATGACCTGCCTCGTGGGCTAGGGTATACATGCTGTTTATATTATCTTCTCGATAATTCATTAAGATAAAAGGATTCGAGTCATAACATCCTGATGAGTAGGCGCCACTTCGTTTTCCATTTGACTCATAACGGTCTACCCACCGATCTTCGATAAGCCCTTTTCTTAGTACTTCTGTGTATTCTGGCCCTAGGCGGACCAAAGAATCGATGATTTTTATCACGGAATCTTCATATCCGACATGCCACTGAATATCTTTCACCAACGGCACGCTCATATCGTAGATATGAAGTTGATCAAGTTTAAGAATGTTTTTTCTTAAGACAAAATATTTGTGCAAAGGTGCCATGTTATCGTGCACGGCTGTAATTAGATTGTCATAGACTTCAACAGGAATATTTTCGCTAAACATGGATTTTTCTCTGACTGAAGAATAATTTTTCTCACGTGCGTAGAAAATATCTTTCTTAATATTACTGGCAAGAAGGGATGCGTATGTGTATTGGTGATCTGAATATGCAGTATAAAATGCTTCAAAAGATTCTTTGCGAACCCTGCAATCTTGGCTTTGCATTATGCTTTGAAAATTTCCTTGAGTAATAACAATTTCAGTCCCATTTTCATCAGCAACTGTACCAAGTTTTAAATCTGCGTTATCTAGCATTTCAAAAGCATCGCGTGCAGTTCTAGCTATTTCTGCCGATGAAGCGAGAAGTTTTTCTTCTTTTTCAGAGAGAGTATGCTTTCTATATCTCAGTATTCGTTCCAAATGTAGTTTATAAAAACTTAATTCAGTATCCTCCAGGAATTGGTCCATTTGGTCTTCATTAATAGCCATGAGTTCTGATGGAATGAAACTATTCGCCTGGGCTACAAGAGTATGCAAATGAACTATTTTTTCAAAGTTGCTCTGATTTTTTGAGTGGGTTTTATCTTCATCGTTACGTAGGTGAGCATAAGTATAAAGTTTTTCTATCGTTCGAGATATATTATTGTCAAAATCAAGACAAGATTTGATATTTCCTGCCGAGTTGGCCAGGGTTCCCCTAAAAGACTCGTAACCAGCAAGGTCTTTTTTGAGTTGTTTAATATCCTCTTGCCACAAAGACTCCTTCAAATATAAACCGTCAAGGTTCCACTTGGCTTTTTCAGCGATATCTTTTCGTGTTAAGAGGGTTTTAGCTTCCATGTAAAAATAACTTCAGGTTTATATCCCGATCTAACCTAATCAAGAGAGCGCAATGTTAACAGTTTTCAGATGGACACTTAGCCGCGCTTGTTTTTCAGAGAGGAATCGTTTTCTCTGACTATCTTTTTCGATAACCTCTGGGGGCGCATTATCGATGAAATTCTTATTGGAGAGTTTCTTCTTTAAAACTATGATGTCTTTTTCAATTTTTTTCAACTCTTTTTCGATGCGTTTTTTTTCCTCTGCAAAGTTTATTTTTCCTTCGAGAGAGACAAAAATATCCATTTCCTCACAAACAGATGATGCAGATACCCTTGGCTTTTTCGTCGTGAGGCTAGATTCAACAAGGCTTACTCGGGCTAAACTATTGATATAGTTGGCATTATTTTTTAGTGTCTCGGTCTCATGAGCATGTTTGGTTTTAATGAAAAGATCTAGGTTTAGTCCCGGATTTAAATTCATTTCACCGCGTATATTACGCACACTAGTGACAACATTAATGATAGTAGAAAATGTTTTTTCTGCATCTAAATTAAAATTTTTTTCTTTGTATTCAGGAAATGATTTATTCATAATGCTACCGCTTGTTCTTGGTAGTTTGCTGTGTATTTCTTCTGTTATAAATGGCATAAATGGATGTAGTAAGCGCAGGCAACTTTCTAGCACATAGATCAGTATACTTTGAGTCTCTTTCCTACCTTCTCCACCATATAAGTGGGATTTCGATAATTCTAAAAACCAGTCACAGTATTCATTCCATATAAATTTATATATGGAGGAAGCGGCATCATTAAATTTAAACTCTTCGAGTGAATTATTAACTTCGCGGCATGCTTCATTTAAGCGACTTAAAATCCAGCGATGGGATATAGGTCGTTTTTCATTAGGGACTAATTCACAAGTTCCATCGGAGTCATCTAGATTCATCAATACAAAGCGAGAAGCATTCCATAATTTATTACAAAAATTTCGGTACCCCTCGATGCGTTCTTCTGAAAGTTTTATATCCCGGCCTTGTGCGGCGAATGCTGCCAATGTAAAGCGAAGCGCATCTGTGCCATACTTATCCATCATAGTTAATGGATTAATTACATTTCCTTTCGTCTTGCTCATTTTTTGTCCATCAGAATCTCGAATTAGTGCGTGGATATAAACACTTTGGAAAGGAATATTGTCCATGAATTTATTGGCCATCATAATCATTCTTGCTACCCAGAAAAAAAGGATATCAAAGCCTGTGCAAAGCACCGACGTGGGGTAAAACTTTTTCAGCGTTTGAGTTTGTTCTGGCCAGCCTAATGTTGAGAAAGGCCAAAGTGCAGAACTAAACCATGTGTCAAGGACATCGGTTTCTTGAACAAGGTTAACTTCTTGGCAATGAGAACATGCTTGAGGGGTTTCGAGAGCAACTGTAATTTTTTTGCATGTTGGACAGTTCCAAGCAGGAATCTGATGACCCCACCAGATTTGTCTTGAAATACACCAGTCTCGGATATTTTCCATCCAGTTGAAATATGTGTTTTCCCAAAGCTTAGGGACTATGTGTATACCACCACTTTTTACAGCCTCGATCGCCGATTTGGCGAGGGGTTGGGTTTTAACAAACCATTGGGTCGATACATAAGGCTCAACTACTGTATGACAACGATAACAGTGTCCTACAGAGTGCACATGCTCTTCAATACTTTCCAAAAATTTTTGTTCTCTTAGATTCTCAACTAACTTTTGTCGGCAGGTAAAGCGATCTAGTCCTTGATAGAGAGGACCAGCTTCTTGATTCATGGAACCATCAGGGCTCATAATATTAATCAACTTAAGATTATGACGCCTCCCAAGTTCAAAATCATTAGGATCATGCGCGGGGGTTACTTTGAGTGCACCCGACCCAAAAGAGGAGTCGACGTAATTATCTTCAATTAGCGGGAGTTCTCGTCCTAGGAGGGGGAGGATGAGCGTTTCACCAATCTTACTTTTATAGCGCTCATCTTTTGGATTTACTGCAACAGCGGAATCACCTAATAAAGTTTCCGGCCGTGTTGTCGCTATGGTTAATGAACTTTTACTATTTTTGAATTGATATCTTATGTTGTATAGGTACCCTTGAGTTTCTTTATGTTCCACCTCTAAATCTGAGATTGCTGTTAGGCATCTAGGGCACCAATTGACTATATAGTCCCCTTTGTAAATTAATCCCTCTTCGTAAAGAGACACAAAAACTTTTCGCACTGCTTGAGAAAGGCCTTCGTCCATCGTAAATCGATCTCTTTCCCAATCCAAGGAACTCCCAAGTTTGCTTAACTGATGATTAATAGTTCCTCCAGATTCTTTTTTCCACCTCCAGACACGCTTAACAAACTCTTCACGCCCAATTTCTTGGCGATTGGTTCCTTCTGCGTGTAATTGACGCTCAACGACATTTTGAGTAGCGATACCAGCATGGTCTGTGCCTGGTTGCCATAGAACTTCAAAGCCTAACATGCGTTTCCAGCGGGCAAGAATATCCTGCAGTGTATTGTTGAAGGCATGCCCCATGTGCAATGAACCTGTGACATTTGGAGGTGGAATTACTATAGAAAATGGTTTTTTCACTGAGGTTTCATCGGCATGAAACAAGCGATTATTCTCCCAGTACTTTCCCCAACGCTCTTCAACTTCCTTTGGGCTGTAGATTTTTTCTAATTGATCCATTCAGGGAATTTTCATCAATCTAGTTTTTTAATAATTAGGGAAAGGTTTTTTTATAGTATTAAATAAGGTATGCAATAAAAAAAATGCCCAGATAGCTTTGCTACGCAGGTGTATAAAAATTAAAAGAGTTTTATTTTTAGTAAAGAGACAGGACTGAAGAAACACTTTTTATTTCTTATAAATTTTTGATCTTGTCAACTTCTTCCTTAACAATTTCTCTAACTATTTTTGGGGTAATTTCTTGAACTACTTCTCGTATAGATTGAGTAATGCTATTTGAAACCTCGGCAAGTTCTTTTTTAATAGAAGCATGAATGATATCTTCCAAGGTTTGATTTTTTTGGACAGTCGTTGCAGCTTGCTGGCCTTTTACTTCATGAGATAGCTTTGAAGTTCGAGAAGGGTTCTTCCCTAGCAAACTCGTGGTAGCCATATTTTTTCTTCCTTCTACCACAGAGGAAGTTATTTCACCCAATAAATCTTCCGGTTCGGGGCTAACACTCTCTAAAGGGGAGGGCCCATCTATTGGTTCATGCTGTAATACTTTTATCTTATCAGGTTCTTTCCGAGAACCAAAATTTACTATTTCTCGGAAAGCAGTATCTAATTCATCTCCGACAGCATCTTCATGTGTAGGAGATACTTCATCACTAAGCTTATCATAACAAGCATCTGGTGGGGTGACTGCTTTTTTTAAAGACTCAACATCTTCTATCATTTCATCGAGCGTACCTTCTTCCACGGTCTTAGTTTTTTTGGCTTTCAATCCAATCTTTTCTTTAGGAGAAGAATCTATAGGCTTTACTAGATCTGCTGAGGATAGATTGATGGTGGAGTTCTCCTCTTTAATTATATTTTTTGTGGAAAGTTTAATGGTCGTTTCATCAATGGGGTCAGGTAACTTTTCTGAAAGTAAGTCGTTAACTTTTTTTATAATATCTTCTGATTTAAAAGGTTTTGAAATACGGTCATCAGCGCCAGAACTATCAAATAAATTTTTATTAAAATCCTCAAGGTCGCTGGCCAAGAGCAGTACTTTTACAGTGTTAAATTTTGAGTCAGCTTTAATTTTTTGGGATAAATCAAACCCTGTTAAGTCTTTCATATCAATATCTGCTAAAACGATATCGGGTTTAAAGAAATCCATTCTGTCTAGTGCTTCTTGAGCTCTGCTAGCACCTTCAACAACAGCATCTTCATTTTCAAATGCCATGGCTACTATCTTTTGAATAGTTATACTATTATCGGCGACTAAAATTTTTTTTGTCATCGAAGGTTTTTTCTCAATGCTGGGTCCATAAAGTGATAAGCTGGTTATTTAGTAAATTTATCAGCATTTGGGCCTCACAGAGTGGAGGGAGTTAATATAAAAGACTACATAATTTATATCGTAGCATAGATCTAAAAAATAAATCAAACAATGAGGCTTATGTGTTTGCTAGGGGAATAAAAATTAAATAAATAGTAACAAGTTAAGGGTTATCAAAAATTTAGTTAATATCTTTGATGCTCTTCCTTAGGTCTATTTCTCGATAAGTGGTACTATGTTGCTCGGGTCTCTCTGGCAATCAATAAAATTTTTAAAAATAGTCAAATATAAAAAATATAGAGTGAACGTCTATCTCACAAGAAAATCGTGTCGCTTTCAGGTGCCTTTGATTTTAAGTGCAACGATAGTTTTTCTGTTTGTGTCAGCCAATACTATTTTTGCAGGCTTTATACAATTGGATGGGATTGCTGATGTAAAAACCCGCTTTAGTCGTGGATGCTCTTCATTGCAGGAAGTAGCTGAAGAGGCTCGCGCAAAGGGAATCGATACGGTGATTTTTGGAGATCAGGCTCGTGACGCTGTTGAGTATGGGATAGTTCCTTTAGAGCGTATCATTAGGAATCGAAACGAAAATCCGGCAATTCTTACTATGGGTGCGCCGGCTTATATTGCTGAGATTAACGACAATGATAAACAATTCGAAGAAACCCTTCTTATAGCTGGCGCAGAGGTTGCCCCTTTTTATTATTGGACTGGAAATATTTTTAGAGGAAACCTTGTTGCTAACAATTCAGATAAACACCTATTAGTAGTTGGACTTGATACACCCAATGCTTACGAGCAATTACCTATTTTGGATAGTAATTTTTCAAAGCGTTACTTAGCTTATTCTCAAGAGTATTTTGGGGGGTGCATTTTATTTTTTTTACTCTTTATTATTGCTTATTTAAAAGGATACAAAAAGAAATTTACTAGATTCGTTGCGGGAATTATGTTTCTCCTTGTTCTTAATAATATGCCTTTTCGAAGTTCTCCGTTTAGTCAATATAAAGGTGATTTGGGTATCCAGCCTTATCAAGAATTAATTGATTATGTAAATAGTAATGGTGGTCTAATTTTTTGGAATCATATGGAAGCCCCAAATGAAATAAAACAAAAAGGGCGAGTCAGTTACAAAACGGATCCATACCCAAAAGATTTGCTATTGACTTCTAATTATGGTGGTTTCCAGTCTGTTGCTAACTTCCCCGTTATGCAGATTGAGCCTGGAAGGGAATGGGATAATGTATTGGGTGAATATATTCAAGGTAAGCGAAAAAAACCAGTATGGGGTTATGGTGCAAACAATTATTTATGTGAAGATGGGGGAACAGAGCTTGGTGAGATTCGGACTATATTCCTCGTTCGCCAAAAATCTCGCACAGATGTTCTTGACGCTATGGCCAGCGGACGTATGTATGCAGTTCGCCAGACAGGAGACGAAAGAATTTCATTAGATGATTTTACGATAAGTGATGCCTTGTCGGGTCGTCAAGCTAGTATGGGTGAAGAACTAGTGTCGAATGATTTTCCTGAATTAAAAATTAAAGTTCGCATGACAAATGGTACAGAAAAGTCGGTCCGTTTGTCAGTCATTCGTAATGGCCTGGAAGTAAAACAGGAGACGATAGCACTACCATATGAATTAACTTGGCGTGATGTAAACTTTGATAAAAATGATGGTCCGGTATTTTATCGCCTTAAAGTGGAAGCAGATCCAAAAAATTACTTGGTGTCAAATCCAATTTTCATCCGCTTTGATGAAATAGTAGGAGCTCAAGATGATTCGGTTGCTCAAATCACAACGAAAAAACTAAATATGGCTGAGCCCATTAAGCCGAAAGTAGCGTTGCCACAAAACCCATCGACTCCGGAAATTGAACCTTCAAATGAAGCTATCCAAAATAAGGTGTTGCCTGAACCCAGACCCTTAGAATCTAAGAATATTGAAGTAGCATCAGTTATTAGCCCGACAATATTAAAACAACCTATACCCCCTGTTGCCAAGATGCCAACGCCTCCGATTTTCACTGACCCATTTGCCACTATTACTAGATCGGTCATTGCAAAAATTGACGGAGTTTCTTTAAAAAATGGGCCGGGACCAAAATTTCCTGAAGTAGGAAAACTAAATAAAGGTGACCGCCTGGCCTTGATTCGCAGTACAAAAATTAATTTTAATGGAAAGCCTTGGCTTCTGGTTGACTTGGGTGGCAGAAAGGCTTATGTCTGGAGCGATTTGGTCGCCACAAAATAAAAATTTTAGTTAAAAACTATTTTTAAATTTTATTAAGAATATTTATTCACTGTTCTCCCTTTTGTTAAATTATATAGAAAAAGATTATTATCTTTATTTATTTTGGCCGGTTCTAGATTACGAACACAGAATCGGTAGCAAATGATGCGTGCAGAAGGCTTCATTCGGTCTAAAATTTCTGGGAATAAGCGGTCTAGTGCCTGATGAGTGAGATAGAGATAAATAACGTCAGCATCGCTCACATCAAAATCAAACATATTACCTCGATGAATGCTAATTTTATTAGTTAGTTTTCCCGTCAGAATAAGATACTTTGAAAGTAAAACTTTGATTGGATCAATTTCTACCCCAACACCACGAACAAATCTTTTTTTAGATGCTGCTATTAGAACGCGCCCATCTCCCGAACCAAGGTCGTAAAATTTTTCCCCTGGTCTGAGGCTTGCAAATTTTATAATTCGATTAATATTTTCGTCAGATAATGGATGCCATGGCGCTCCAAAAAAAACGGGAATAATGGCCATGCCGGCAAGTAAGATAAAAAACATTAAAACTAAGATAGAAAAAATGGTTAACATCACTTATTTAGTTTTTTTTAATATTACTTTCGTTATATTTTTCAATTTCAGATGAAAGTTTGTCCCATTCATTGGTGAGAGCATTTTCTTCATTGGTCAGTTCCAGTTGCTGGTTAAGAATTTCTAAAAGTAGAGCTTTATTTTTTGATTCATAAATATCCGAACTAGCAAGTTTGCTTTCGGTGGTTTTTTTTTCTGTTAGTACTTCTTCTAGCTGAGTTTCAATTTTTTTGAGATTAGATTTTAATGGTTTTAATTTTTGATGTTTAATATTTCTATTTTCTGCCTCAGTACGTTTGCGATTATTTTTAAGCTGGTAAGAAGATACAGATGATTTTTTAGAAGATACTGTAGAACTTGACAACTCCATCTCACCTTCATGAGATTTTTTGTTTTCGTAGTCACTATAATTCCCAACATATTCACCTAAGGAGCCTTGCTTGACTTCCCAAACTCTGTTAACAAAACCGTCAAGAAAATATCTGTCATGAGAAATGATGCAAAGGGTTCCTTCGTAATCCGCTAGCGCGCCTGAGAGAACTTCACATGAACGCATATCAAGGTGGTTGGTTGGCTCATCTAGAAAGAGTAAGGATGAAGGTAACGCTAACATACGAGCTAGAGAAAGCCTTGAACGTTCTCCGCCAGACAGAATACGAACCTTTTTGTTTACATCATCACCAGAAAATAAAAATGATCCAAGGATTGTGCGTATTTGGGTGCGCAAGAGGTTATGGCTTAATTCATCCATTGATTCTAAAACAGTTTTTTGAGGGTCGAGCGTATCTGCTTGATGCTGAGCGTAGTAGGAACGTGTGACGTTATGCCCAGATTGAATTTTCCCACTATCATGAGAAATAATTCCTGCCATAAGCTTCAGGAGTGTCGATTTCCCAGCACCGTTTTCCCCTACAAATGCAACCTTCCACCCCCGTTCTAATTTGATCGAAAAGTTTTGATAGACGATATTGGTCCCATAACTTTTATAGACATTTTTCAACTCCATGGAGATGCGACCAGAACGAACTGGTTGCGGAAAGCGAAAGCCTACAGTTTTTGAGTTGGTCATTGTTTCGACACGTTCCAGTTTATTGAGCATTTTTATCCGGCTCTGGACTTGAGTGGCTTTAGTATTTTTGGCGCGGAAGCGTTCTATGAAACGCTCTATTTCGCTGATGCGCTTTTGTTGATTGATTGACTCTGATAGAAGTTGGGCTTCGCGTTCTTTTTTCAAACGCTCAAAGTCATTATAGTTTCCTGGGTAGGCCGTTAATGTTCCTCTATCAAGCTCAATAACTTTTGTGACGAGATTATTAAGAAACCTTCGGTCATGAGAGATAAGCAGCAGACTACCGTCGTAATTTTTTAGAAATCCTTCAAGCCATTCGACTGATTTTAAATCAAAGTGATTGGTCGGTTCATCCAGTAAAAGAATGTCTGGATTCTGTAAAAGAAGCCTCGCCATTTCAACTCGCATACGCCATCCGCCTGAAAACTCATTAAGAGGTTTCTTAATCTTTTCCTCAGTGAATCCAAGTCCCGAAAGAATCGCACAAGCCTTCGGCTCTCGATCATAGCCATTTAGCTGCTCAAATTGATATTGTAGTTTTCCGTAATTTGATGTCAGAGCCTCAGAAGTTGGCTCAGAGGACATTTTTTTTTCCAAGTCATCCATTTTTTTACGAATAACTTGCAAAGAATAGTCTCCTGATATTACGCGCTCTAAAACAGAACCGTTATAGGCATTGAGTTCTTGTTCGAGTGTGGCCGCCTGGGCGCCTTTACGAAAAACGATTTTCCCAGCATCAACTGATTCTGTTTTCATTATTATGCGAAATAAAGTCGTTTTTCCGGTTCCATTTTCTCCGATCAGCCCCACGCGCTCTCTAGGACGCAAATGGAAACTAACATCTTTGAGAATTTTTTTTGGGCCAAATTGCTTGTTTAGATTTTGCAGATAAATCACGATAGCTTAGCTCTGGGAAAAATCATATTCTTTCTTTAAGTTTTGGGTTGAAAGCTTCGCGTAGACCTTCACCGCAAAGGTTAAAAGCAAGTACTACAAACAAAATACTGAACCCAGGGATAAAAGTAAGCCATGGGGCATCAAAAATAAATTGTTTGCCATCAGCAAGAATGTTTCCCCATGTGGCGTCTGGGGGTTGAACTCCAAACCCAAGAAAGCTGAGGCTTGATTCCGTGAGGATAGCTGTTGCAACTCCAATGGTAGCTGAGACTAGAACTGGTGCAATCGCGTTGGGAACCATATGGATAAATATAATTCTCCATTCTGGGATAGCCTGGCTTCGAGCTGCTACTACGTAGTCCAACTCTCTTAGAGCAAGAAATTCAGCACGGACAAACCTGGCGGTGCCCATCCAACTTGTCAGCCCTATGACAATCATAATGTTGTAAATGCTTGGGGGTAATAAAGCTACTACGGTTAGAATTAAAAAAAAGGTAGGAAAACATAACATGATATCTACAAAACGCATGATAATTGTATCAATAGTTGTAAACCCAAACTTAAGTTTGCCGTAATAACCTGCAAGTCCCCCTAAAAAAACCCCAAGAAAAACCGAAATGCTTACAGCAACAAAACCTACAGTTAGTGAAATAGAAGTCCCTTCTAACATACGGGCAAATATATCGCGGCCGAGTTCGTCAGTTCCTAGAAAATATATATTAAATGCAGGAGCGTCTTCAGGAGAAATAATTTTGCTAGTAAATGGTGTTAGCGGAGGAAGAAATTTTTCTGAGAGTCTCACTAATTGTGGATCAAAAAAGACAATCCAGCGAGTTAATACTTTTCCTGCCATTGAGAAAATAAAAAGAAAAATAAGAAAAGTGAAGCTAAAATAAGCAAGTTGGTTTTGTCTAAAGACACTCCATTTTTCTTCAAACAAACTGACAGCTGGTTTCAACGCTTCTAAATTTTGTTCACCTTCAAACTTGTTCACTTTAAAATCCTTTAAAATTTGATTCGTGGATCTGCTATTGCGTAAAGAATATCTGATACAAAAGTTCCTATGAGTACTAGGACGGCCGAAATAAAATTGAGAGTGAGTATTACAGGAAAGTCTCTTGCAAGAATTGCTTCAAATCCTAATCGACCCATGCCGGGCCATGCAAAAATAGTTTCGAATATAACAGAACCACCGATTAGACTTGGAATAATCAGTCCAAACATAGTTATAAATGGGAGTAGGGCATTTCGAAGTCCATGCTTGTAAATGACAGTATTTTCAGGTAACCCCTTAGCACGTGCGGTGCGAATGAAATCTTGATTTATGATTTCTAGCATTTGTGATCGCACATAGCGGGAGAGAATAGCCACTCCAGCTATTGCTGACATGAAAGCTGGCAGCGTCCAATGCCATACACGGTCCATTGAGCGTAATATTAGGCTCGCATTCTCTAAGCCAAAAGTTCGCATTCCAATAACTGGGACGTTAAATACTTTGACCATAAAAATGATGCAAATATATGAAAGAAAAAAACCCGGAATTGAAATCAATGCATAAGACAGAAACGTTCCTAACTTGTCAAATGCTGATCCACGATGGAGAGCTGCTTGAATACCTACAGGGAAAGCTAGAAACCAGGTGATAAGTGTTCCTAGAATAAACAGTGGTAGTGAATTAAGAAAGCGATCCCATATTTTTTTTAGGACGGGCTGATTATCTTTGAAAGATTTGAGTTTTGCTGTAAATAAGTCTCTCATCCAAAAAATATATTGAATATAAAGCGGCTCGTCTAAGTGAAAAGCAGCTCGTATTCGCTCGATATCTTCGGCTTTCATTCTAGGATTCGATGGATCGACCAAGCTAGGTTCGCCTGGCGCTAAGTGGACTATGGCATGCGAAATTATAGAAATAAAAAATAGTAGAATAATACGCTGACCTATACTTTTGAAGATAAACTTAGTCATTCTACTATAGCATTCACTAATTTAAGAGTGTTCATCTAGCCCTTGACTTTTTAGGTTAGGGGGAAAAATGTTAAATTCTTTGTTAATTATTTATTGCTCGCTTATACTTCTATGTATGGATATTTTACAGCTTAGCCACCATCTGGACAACCTGCTTGATATTAAAGAAATCAAGGACTCTCCTAACTCAGTAAATGGGTTGCAAATGCAAAATACTGGCCAAATAAAAAAAGTCGGACTGGCAGTAGATTTTTGTATGGCAACGATTAAAAAGGCTATTAGAGCAGAGTGTAACATGATGTTCGTTCACCATGGAATGCTTTGGGGTGGACTAAAACCAATTAGTGGGAATTTTTATGCTAAGGTTTCTACAATGGTACGTGAAAATCTTGGCCTTTATTCTGCGCACCTTCCTTTGGATATGCACCCCGTATTAGGAAATAATAAGGTGCTGGCAGATCAACTAGAGCTTCGCGCACTTGACGTTTTTGGAGAATATGGTGGGCAAAAAATTGGGTTAAAAGGCCAATTAGATCCAATATCAGCAGAAGGATTGGGGATTAAGCTAGAAAATAGATTAGGGTCGCCTGTTAAAGTGATAGGGTCGGGGGAGATTCGGACTTTGGGAATTGTTTCAGGTGGGGCAGCAGACTTATTAGGTCAGGCCGCTGAAGCTGGGCTAGACGCTTATCTTACAGGGGAGGGTGCTAATCACCACTACCATGAATCGATAGAAAGTGAATGTATTCTTTTACTAGCTGGACATTACGCAACAGAAACAGGAGGGGTTAAGTCCGTTGGTAAATATCTTGAGGAGCAATTTGGAATGAAGACGGAATACTTAGATTATCCAACAGGTATATAAAATATAAAAACCCCTATCGGTATCTATTTTTTTTTATCTTTACTAGTGCGGTTTTAGTGTTCCAATTGAAAAGAGCGAGTAGGCTGCCTAGAATCCCTAGCCCAACTGGAAATACCCAATCTATTGTGAAATCCATAATTTTCCTTTCGGTTAAAAGCTGAATCGATACTTCTCAAATAGTTCCATCGTAACTTCCTTGTTAGCCCCTTCATTTTTACTAACTTCTTGCTCTATACGCTTGACTGCCATATTGCGTATAAATGAAATAGGAATTCGCATAACTTTTTGTAGAGCGTCATCATGCCATTTAAGTTCAAATTCAGGAATATCTTGTGGAGCATCGGTCTGAGTTTGTTCTTCTTTTAGTTCATCTTCAGTTACCTCTATACCCATTGCTTGTTTAGCAGACGCAGGCATTATGTTTGTAAAAACTTCCTCAATGATACTAGGGGTGACCATCTTGTCACCACGTTCTCTGGCACGCGCTTCAATAGTTTGTTTGGCCATTCCTAGGACAAAAGGAGGGACTTTTTCCATTTTTTCAAGTGCTTCTTTATTCCAAGGCATTCCGCTTGAAGGCGTAACTTCCATATAGCTCTTAAATTTTTCTACAATGTCGTCTTTTTTTTCTGTTCTCATAGCTAAGAAGTCTTCAATTTCTTCAATGACTTCAACTTTTCTTGGGCTTTGTCGCATTTTTTCTTTCGCAACTTCGAACGAGTCCATAGTTAGTTCCTCAAAACCAAATCCTTTGACCCTTTTGGACACAAGCATCATTGACTCATTTCGAATTTCAGTTAGAAAGTCAGAAGTAACTATTTTATATCCCCTTTTAACGCAACGCTGAACCATTAATTTTCGAATGCCAGGGCGCACGAACTCAGGGGCATGTTTTACTCTCTCCCAAGCATCAGGATGCCACTCGACATTATTTTCGCGGGCATATGGGTGGTCAATAATTTCTGTTGACTGAGTCTTCTCGTTCATTAGCTAATTCACAGATGGAAATTTCTGTTATATTATTTTCTAAAAAAGTAAGCTTATACATTCGAAATTACTTGAAGCAGGTTTGAATGTCAATTATTTTGGGTGTTTTCTATACTAATCTTAAGACATAATTGCATCTAAAAATGAAACGTTCGCCAATTGTATATTTTCTATTCTTGTTTTCTGGGATTACTGCGTTGATTTACGAGGTTGTGTGGACTCGAATGCTTACACTTGCATTTGGGCACACAGTATTTTCGGTATCCATTGTTTTAGCTTCATTTATGGCAGGTTTAGGACTTGGTAGCTATTTTTTTGGTCATGCAATCAATCACATGGGAGGTAAAAAAATACAATTAGATGATAGTAACTTAAGTGGAGATTTTTCAGAAGATTTAGAAACGCCTTCTACGCTATTAATATACGGTTGGATTGAGATTGCACTATTTTTGTTGTGTTTGATTGTTTCTTTAATTCTTTTTAAATTTTCGGTTATTTATTCTTGGTTTAGTTTTTTTATTCCAGAATCCACAGTGGTTCAAAACATATTTAAGTCTTTTTTGGCCTTTATTTTGATGGTTGTCCCTGCATCTTTAATGGGTGCGACTCTACCCATAATAACTAAATACTACATTACAGATAATATTAGGTTGAATAGTCGGCTAGGCCTTCTCTATGGTATTAATACGATTGGTGCCGCAGTGGGTTGCTTGCTCGCAGGTTTTTTTTTAATTGCTAATTTTGGTGTTTTACAAACAGTGCTGACTGCCTCACTACTGAATCTTTTTATTGGGATCAGTGCAATTAGGATATACCAGGAGTCATTAGAAAATAGCCAGATATTTCGCTTCCCACGTTTCACAATGTCTAAAATATCGTGGAAAGGGGACCAATGGTTATGGGTATTTGTAAGTTTTATATGCGGTTTTACTGCTTTGGCTTATGAGATTTTATGGACACGGCTGTTAGTTTTTAGTACTTCGAGCACAGTTTACTCGTTTAGCATGATGCTGGGTGTCTTTCTAATAGGAATCGCGCTAGGAAGTTTTTTGGTTGCAGCCGTATTAAGATCGAATTTAGATTTGAGAACTGTATTAATAGTTCTTCAGGTAAGCATTGGATTCTATGTGATTGGTTCCTTGTATAACATGGAGTTATTACTTTCAGCTCCATGGAATGGTTATAATTTGCAAAAACCTGCTTTTGTTTTTTGGCAATATTTCTTGGATTCGTCGGCCTTAATGCTATTCCCCACGATTGCGCTGGGTATGAGTTTTCCTGTTTTAATAAAAATAATATCTAAGGGATATGAAAATATAGGAAAAGGAACCGGTCAAATATACGGAGGAAATACTCTTGGAGCAATCTTGGGGTCGCTTTTTGCAGGTTTCCTATTTTTACCTAAACTGGGAACGCAACAGAGCTTGCTTCTTATTGCGACATTAAATCTACTAATGGGGATGTATTTGTTCCGATCTGGAAATTATCTCACGAAAACATCACGCAAAACAATAACAGTCGCACTAGCGGGTGTAATTCTTATTGTGAACATGGGTTTACCTTCTGGTTTGCTTGACCAATTTTTTATGCGAGATGGTGCGGGTAAAAAAGATATTAGGAAGTTGTTGTTTTTTGAGGAGGGTCTTACCGATACTGTAGCCGCTTTTGAGGATAATTACGGTATTTTGGATCCCGATGCAAAGCGACTTGTTACAAATGGTGTTTCCATGTCTGCTGTCAACTTAATTGCTTCGCGATACATGAAGCTTTTGGCTCATATACCTATAATGTTGGTGGAAAACCCTGAAAAGGTTTTGGTCGTGTGCTTTGGTACTGGGCAAACTACAGGCGCTGCTACTCTTCACCCAAGAGTAAAGTCAGTCGATAGTGTCGATTTGTCAGAGAGTGTTGTAAAAGCAGGTAATGTGTTTTCATCACATAACTACAATGTATTAAAAAATGAGAAGGTTAATATCATTCTTCAAGATGGCAGAAATCATTTGCTGACCACTCAAAAAATGTATGATGTGATAACTTCCGAACCTCCGCCTCCACGCACTGCATTTACGGTTAATCTTTACACTAAAGAATATTATGAAATAGCTCGGAAACATCTCAACTCAGGGGGAATCATGGCGCAATGGATTCCTTTGCATAGTCAGGGAAAAGAGGAAGTATTGATGCACTTTAAAACCTTCCTTTCTGTATTTCCTCATGCGATAGCCTGGATGCCAGTTGCTAATGAAATAATTATTATTGGATCAGACCGCCCGATTGACATTGATTTTAAAAAATTAAAGGGGCGCTTTTTAGATCCGGCTGTTAGCCTATTTATGCAGGAAATTGAAGTTCCAGGTGCTTTTTCACTTCTCAGTAATATTTGGTTTTTGGAAGATCGATTAAATGATTTAGCTAAAAATCAAAAAGAAATAACAGATAATAGGCCTTTCATTGAATTTTATCTTGATCTTGGCAATGTGATTGGGGTCTACGGGCGTGAAGATTTTTTGTTTTCAAGGACCCCATTTAAAAAGATTGTTAATCGTATATCTAACATTACTTATGATGAAGAAAAAAAACTTGAAAGCTTTTATGATGGTATGGATCTTTATCAACGAGGGATTACCTATAATAATAGAGAGTTGCTTTTAGAGTCCTTGTTTAAGTTAGAAGGGAGTGATTTAGTGCGATATCACTTGCAGGCAAATTCACGGCAAGTTTCTAGTTTGGTGGAGGAGGTAAAATCCAATCCCTCTAACTTGGAGGCTTTGCTTAACTTAGGACATGCTTTATATCAAATTGGTGAATACGAAAAGAGTCTTGGGATTTTAAAAATTATACTGACTAAGGATGAGTCGCATTCGTATGCTAACCTGTATGCTGGTTATAATTTGATGGAATTAGAAAGGCGTAAAGAGGCCAAGGTTTTTTTTAAAGCGGCTATTAAGAATAATCGGGCACAGTTTACTTCTATTCTCCAGGAAATAGCATTAATTGATTTGCACTCAAAATTAGATTCTGACCCAGAAAACCTTGGTTTGTTAAATTCAGTGGCAGCATTTTATAATATTAAAAAAGAATATAAGAAATCATTAAGTTACTCTAATAAAGTTTTGATAAAAGAGCCTCTTAATAAGCAAGCATTAAAAAATATTGTTTTTGGATCTCGAGGAAGAGGGGAATTTGGGAATGTCTTGGAATATGGTAACCGCTATGCCATGGTTGATCCAGATGATATCAACCTCCAATTTATTATTGGGGAGACTTTCGCCAAAACTCTGCGATGTCAAAAAGCAATTCCGTATTTGCAGCAAGTAATAAAAAAGGATGATACTTATCGTAATGCTGAATACCTTCTAAACGAGTGTTTGCCTTATCAAACGACAGGCTAGTAGAAGGTTAAAATCATAGGGGGTAATTAGTCGAATTTTCTTCTAAAAAAGGTGTTTAACTAGGGTTCAAAAATTTTTAATTGAAAATTAACTTCCAAACTTTTAAGGCTTTGAGTGTTGACTTTATGTAGAACAATAGTTTGGTTTTTAAGTATTTCGATTTGCTGAATAACTTTTTATGAGTTTGCATTAATAGCACAGGTATATTTAAATTCTCCGGGCATCGTGGAAGGCAATCCCCGCACTCTGTGCAATTAAATGAAAAGGTTCCGGGAAACCAATGTCCTTGTCCTTCAAACATATTATAGCGGAAACGGCCATAGTCTTGCATATCGTAACCTTCTATAAGATTTCTAAACCTTAGTACTTCCGGTATGTTTATATTCTCAGGACAAGGTAGGCATTCATTGCATAGAGTGCATAATCCCGATATTTTTGCTAAAGGAGCATCCATTTCAGATTTGGTTCTCAAAAGTTCATCATTTAAATAGTTTTCTTTATTAAGAATGGCGAGGTTTTGAGTGAAATGCTTTGGTTCGTGCATGCCCATACTTAGAGTAGTGATTTGAGGGTGAGATAAACAGAATCGCCCATTAAATACAATAGGTGTAATTGGCTTGCAGAGACTTTGTACTTTTGTTGAGGGCTTAAATAACATTCCACCTTTCTCGTTGGGTGAAATTATAAAAACACCCATATCCATTTTTTTTGCCAATTGTATGGCTGGAAGATTGTGTTGAAAAAAGTAATAGTAGTGGAGGTTAATAAAACTAAATAAATTAGTTTTCATGGCTTCAAGTATTGTGTCAAGTGGGGCATGAGTTGAAAATCCAACATGGCGAATCAAGCCCTCATCTTTTAATTTGTGTAATACTTCTACCGGTCCACCCCTCTTCACAGCAAGTTTTAAGAGCTCTTTGTTATTGATACCATGCCAGCCATAAAAGTCGATATAGTCCAGCTTAAGAGCTTTAAGTTGTTCTTCTATAAGCTTGCGAGTTTCATCTCCAGACATCGGTGCTCCCTTTGTCATTAATTTAAATTTGTTTCTAGGAGCACCTAGTTCTTGTAAGGCAAAACCGAATAAATTCTCACTTTTTATATATCCGTGGGCAGTTTCAATATGATTGATTCCTAACTCTAACGCCATCCGTGTTGTAGAGATACAGTTTTCAATAGAACTTTTGGGCAGAAAGTCTCTAGGAGGATTCCACCCTTGCTTGAACCTCATGCCTCCAAGAGTAATGACAGAAATCATTTCCTCAGTTTTCCCAAATCGCCTATATTCCATTGTAGAATTATAGCTCATGATATTATTGAAGATGCAACATTAAAAAATTAATACGACTCTTGATGTTGACAACTATAAATTAACGCATATTTTTTACTAAGAGCAAGGCATTTAGATTACTGTTCCCTTAATATCTAAGGAAAAAAAAATTGGCCTCGTATATAATAAGTTACTAACTGTATTATGTTTTTTTGATAATTTTATAATTTTTTTTTCATAATTACGATGGTATTTAAATTCATTCACTGCTCAGATTTACATATTGATAGCCCTTTCAAAGGGTTTTCTTCTATGGGACATCCACTAGCTGAGGTTCTTCGCAAATCAACTTACCAAGCATTTCAAAATATTGTTGAACTTGCGCTTAAAGAAAAAGTAGAAGCTGTTTTGATTGCTGGTGATATATACGATGGATCGGATAAAAGCTTAGAGGCACAACTTAAATTTCGCCGTGGATTGCAGGAACTTTCTGACGCAGGAATTGATACTTTCATAGTTAATGGTAACCATGATCCTCTTGATAGTTGGTCAGCCTCCTTAGATTGGCCTGAACGGGTCCACATGTTTTCTGGTGCACAAGTGGAGTGCATCCCGGTTAAAAGAAATGGGATAGTAAAGGCGCATATTCATGGAATAAGTTATCCAAAACGCGACGTGAGGGAAAACTTGGCTCAAAAATTTTCTAGGGGTAATGCCGAAGGTTTTGCCATTGGTTTGCTTCATTGTAATGTGGGGCATCAATCAGGTCATGATAATTATGCTCCTTGCTCTATGGACGATCTGATCTCTAGTGGAATGGATTATTGGGCTTTGGGCCATATTCATCGTTTCCAAGTATTGCGCAAAAGTAGTCCCGCTATAGTTTATTCTGGAAATAGTCAGGCCAGACATATGAGAGAAGCCGGTGAAAAGGGTTGTTGCCTAGTTACTTTAAATGAAAGTGCAACCCCATTAGTTGAATTTATACCTAATGATGCAGTTAGATACATTCAAGAGGAAGTAGACCTTGTGGGAGTGATTTCATTAGAAGAAGTCATACATGCCGTGCGTTTAAAATGTGAATCCCTTGCAGATAAGAATAAGGAAAGAGATATTTTTCTTGATTTGTTATTAAATGGCAGGACGCAAGTTCATTTTGAGTTACAAAGAGAGGACTCAATAAAAGAACTGCAAGCCGAAATTAGAACTTATTTTCAGGGAAGAACTCCTTCTATCTGGTTAAATCTGAAAGTAAACACAGCTGGTATATACGATATCGATTCTCTGAGAGAAGGTAAGGATTTTGTTGCTGATCTTATTAGTCTCTTTGAATTAGAGGAAAAGGGAGAATCTTTTTCAGACTTGAAGGAGGCGCTTAAGCCATTATTTGAAACTTGGCAAGGCAAAAAACATTTGAATAGCTTATCCGATAAAGAAATGAGAGATATTTTAATTCAAGCAAAAGCATTGTGCTTAGACAATTTATTGAAATGAAATTAACCCTGAAATAATACTTTTGTCAATTTTTTACTCGTTGGAGAATAGATGGAAATTAGAGAATTACAAATTGATGGTTTTGGAATTTTTTCTACTAAAAAAGTGACAGGTATATCCTCGGGCCTTAATATTATTTATGGCCCTAATGAATTTGGCAAGACTACTTTGCTTGAGTTTATAAGGTGTATGTTATTTGGTTTTCCCAAAAAGAGCCAAAAAGTCAATCAGTATGAGCCAATTAATGGTGGTCGCTTGGGAGGGGTTTTGAAATGTGTTTTAGCTTCAGGACAGATGATTTCTGTTGATCGACAAGCGGAAAAAAAAGATGGACCTATAATTCGCACGGAATCCACAGAGAATCAGGGGCAATCATACTTGGATTCTCTTCTAGGATATGCAACGAAAGAGGTTTTTAAGAATCTTTATGGATTTACTATCGATGAATTGCATGACATACAAAGCTTGCGAGGTGAAGAAATTAAGAGCCGTATTTATGGAGTGGGGATGGGTTTAGGGGAGGTATCTTTGGGGAAAATCGAGCAAGACTTAGATAAAGCTTGTGCTGGAATATTTCGTCCAAGAGGTCAGTCTCGAATAGGTATGATTCTTAGTGAAGTAAACGAAATAGAAAAAGAAGTTATGCAGGCTCAAGAAAACCTCGGCAAGTTTAACGTTTTAACTAACGCGTTATCCGAGATGAATTGTGAAAAATCTTCTAAGATTAAAGCAATAGATAATCTGGAGTTAACAAAAAAACTTCTTGAAACTCGTCAGGAGCTATTTCCAGTTGTTGTGGAAATATTAACCGCCATGGAAGAAGTTGAGCAAATGGAAGATATTTTAAATTTTCCTGAAAATGGAATGCGTAGATTATCTTCGATTCAATTGGACAGTCATAACTTGCTTGAACAAGTTAAAGAGGAGAAGCAAGCTTACGATGAATTAAAAATAAAATTGAATAATATTGTAGTGAATGATGATTTGTTAGCAAGGGAAGGAGATGTCTTGTTTCTTCAACAATCCCTTAATGAGGTACAGTCAGCTATTAAAGAGGAGTTGAAAGTAAAAAATGAAAGAGGACATGTCAGTGCTCAGATAATAGTTGATCTTAGTGCTATGGGGCAAGATTGGACAGAAGAGCGAATCAGTGAATTTGAATTGTCCGAGTTAGAAAAAAAAGAAATCCAAGGGTTTTATAATAGACTATCTGAATGTAGGCAAAATGAAACTAGCGCTAAAGATAAACTAAACTTATATCGAGAGCAGAAAGAAGCCAATAAACCAGAGCCAAAACCCGTTCTTTCGTTATGGAAGCGTGCCTTGCCAAACGGTTTAATTGGAGTTGGTTTGACTGGAATAGCAGTAGGAGGTATTTCCCTCGATTATGTTTATCTTGTTCTAGGGATAGCTATGGTGAGTTTGGGTGCGTTGCTTCGCAACAAAATGTTAGTTGAAAAAAAAATATTTGAAGAGTCTGAAGATACTTTAGAAATTTCGCTAGTGAAATTGCTAACGAACGCTACGGAAGAAAGAGAGAAATCTTTTAGTGGATGGTTTTTATGGCTAAGTGAAAGAGGTCTTGATCAGCAGTTAAGTCCACTGGCTGCAGAGAAATTAGGCGATAAGGCCTCTGGTATTAAGATTAGAATGGTGCATAGAGAGGGGATTGATGAACGTCTTAGTGAAATGTCTCAAACAATAGAAAAAGTATCACAACGGGTAGAAAAAATAGCCCCTTTTTTAAAAAACTACATTATGGATAATGATACTTCAATGAATATACAGCTGATTTGCCGGCATTTTGATGAGGCTCGTATTTTAAGTGTAGAAAGGGATAATTTAGAGGCTCAAGGTCGTGGATTGTTGGAAAAAATAAAAGTACTAGAAAATAAAATAGAGGAGAAAAATGGTGAACTTTCTGACTTTTTAAAATCGGTCGATACTGTCGATGCAGATAGCTTTATTGAAAAAAATAAAATCTTTGAGAGAAAAAAATATTTAGATCGAGTTATTGCTGACAAAAAAGGGTACATTCAGTCGCGAGTTGGGCTAGGAGATTCGTATGACGAATTTATAGAATCTATAAAATCAAGCAGTCCGGAAGAAAACCACCAAAAAATAAAAAGTGTTTTAAAACAATTGAGTGAGTTGAACGCTGAAAAGGATAAACTATTTCAAGTTATAGGGGAAAATAGAATTCGGATTGACTATCTGGTAAACAATGAAGACATGTCAAAGCAACAGGCTCAGTTAGAGATCGGTCGACAGAAAATCAAAGAGTCCAGTAGAGAATGGGCTATTAATAAAATTGCCCTTTATATGCTAGATAAGACAAGAAAAAAATATGAAAGGGAACGGCAACCTGCGGTGATAAAAGCGGCTGAAGAGATAT
>JABHTG010000134.1 GCA_018697205.1 Nitrospina sp.
CTAGATTAATATCACGCTTTCCTATTTCATAATAAGGAAAAACTGTTAACATTAAAATATAAAAACTATCTAGGAGATGGTAAATGGACGTTACCATAATCATTTTAATAATAGTTGGCCTGCTTCTTTTTAGCGCATTTAATGTTCTTAGAGAATATGAACGTGGAGTTATCTTTATGCTAGGTCGATACTGGAAAGTTAAGGGACCTGGGCTCATCATAGTCATACCCGGAATTCAAAAAATCGTCAAAGTAAGCCTTCGCACAGTTGTAATGGACGTACCTCCCCAAGATATTATTACTCTAGACAATGTGACAGTTAAGGTTAACGCAGTTATATATTTTCGGGTAATGGACTCTAAGAAGGCTATCATAGAAGTCGAAGATTACCTTTACGCCACATCCCAATTAGCCCAAACTACTCTACGAAGTATACTAGGTCAGAGTCAACTTGATGACCTTTTGTCTAAACGTGATGAAATCAACTCCCAACTTCAAAGAGTGATTGACGAACAAACAGAACCATGGGGCGTTAAAGTTGCTAATGTTGAGGTTAAAAATGTTGATTTACCTCAAGAAATGCAGCGAGCCATAGCTAAACAGGCAGAAGCAGAGCGGGAACGACGTGCCAAAGTAATTAATGCCATGGGTGAGTTTGAAGCAGCGGAAAAATTAGGCCAAGCTGCAGATACTATAGGACAGCATCCACCAGCGCTACAATTAAGATTTTTACAAACAATTTTAGACATCTCAACTGACCGAAACACAACCACCTTCTTCCCTCTCCCAATGGAACTTTTTGAAGGATTTTACAAACAAAAACAATCTAAAAATGAGAACATAGATAGTAAATAAGCCAGCTTTTTTCCGTTTATTTATGTTTTTAAGGAGGTCGTTTCCAGCAAAGTAAAAGCTATAAATTAGTTCGCTATCTAAGTCTATTAATATGGAATCTCAAACAAAAATCCTAAACTTTCTGAATAGAGTTAGACGACTGCACTTTTATGCCCATACCCTCCAAGGAACCTATATCCTCCTAGCATATTTTACTGGAGCTGGTCTTTTAGGTTGTTTAATAGGGTTGAGCTATAAACCGGCTGATGGATGGATTATTCCAGCAATAAGTTTTTTTTGCATAGGGTTGGTCTATATAGTTTACAAGTATTTCATCAAAATTCTAATCTCGCCGTTTTCCAATGATGATGCAGCGCTACTTGCAGAGTCACGTTACCCAGAGGTAAATAACTCTCTCATAAATTCCTACCAATTAAGCAAACACCTTAAAGATTCGCATTTTAAAAATACTATTTCCCTAAATTTAATCAAAGAGTTACACAAAAGAACAAGTAAAGAGCTAGACCAAATTGATCCAGCGTTATTAATCAGCCAAAGTAGTATAGTTTTTCATCGGAACTGGTTTTTTGGCATATTAGCGACGCTTGTACTAACAGTCATTTTTTTTCCCGAGCTTCTAACAAAGGGTTATGAAAATTGGGCTAATCCTAGAATATTAGCTAAAACTGAACAAGATAAAATGGCTAATCAAAACCAGACAAAACCTAAGCTAGGTGCTGTCAATTACTCAATTGAATCTCTGGATTTAAATTTTCATTTTCCTTCATATACGCGAAAGAACTCTGAGCTAATAAAAAATTCTAAAGGAATAATCCATGTCCTACCTGGAACTGAAGTCAATATATCGGCTAAAACTAACACCAAGATAAATGGAGGAAATCTAATATTTAAAGGCAAAGACTCATTTGCCATGAAAAAAGAAAATAGTAAATACCTAAAGAGCAGTCTACTAGTCAAAGAAGGAGGGTTTTATCAGTTTAAAATTAAGGGTTCAGATGGTAGTGAGCAGCTGCTCGCAAAAAAATATCCAGTAACACTTGTTAAAGATAACCCTCCTAACATTATTTTATTTTTAGCCAACCCTAGGCCAGTATATTTTCTCACTGATAAAGTTGAGTTGTTTTATGAAGGGAGTGATGATTTTGGCATAAATACAATAGATTTGGTTATTTCCATAAATGGAACAACAGAACGACTTCCAGTTAAAAAAAATAACAACCAAGAAAAGATGGCTAAAGGTAGTTACACCTGGTCTCTCGCGCAAATGTCTATAAATCCTGGCGATGAAGTTAATTACTATTTAGAAATTAATGATAATGATAATATTTTTGGCCCTAACAAAGGTCAGTCCGAGACCTACAGTTTTAAAATTTTTGACTCTGGAAAAGAGCTGGAAAACCTTGTTGAGATGCAAGAAGATCTTGTTGAAAAAATGATTGCTCTTCTAGCAACAGGACTAGTAAAAGGAGCATCTCTTAATAATCAACCAAACAACCTCATAGGCTGGAAAGAATTATTAACAGGCAATATTGATGAACTGATCAAAATAGTAAGCCTTACACAGAAAGTTTACGACCGAGGAAAAGCAATTGATCAATTTCCTCAGAAATACTTAGACTTACTTAAAAATATTACCAGAGGATTATCCCAAATTCGGAAAAATCAAATAAAATCTCTTAGTAACCTTCAAAGTCAAATTCATAAGCCCAACCAAGCAATACTAAAACTCATATCACCATACGCACCCGCCAATAATGAAATGACGGATCACCTCGAAAAAGATATTTTATTTTTAGTTAAAATGACCAATCAGCAAAAGATAACTAGAGCAAAGACTCTAGAGGAGGAGTTAAATGACCTCACCCAAAAACTACGAGAAGACTTAGAGAAATCCAACAACGAAAAAATTTCTAAAAACTCGAAAAAGTTAGTTGACAAAATAGATGAACTCCAAAAAGTTCTACAAAAATTGATGAACCAATTATCACGTCAGACGAATGGTACACCAGATGAGTTTTTAAACCCAGATGCCTTTAAGCGATTAAATATTGAAAAGCTTTCTGATGCACTAAAAAAGATGCAGAATATGGTAAGCCGAGGAAAATTTGAAGAAGCTATAGAAGAATTAAAAAAAATGGAAGAAGACCTCAAGCTTCTCGCGAATCAGATACATCGTGCTGACTCAGAAAAAGAAAGCTTTTTTGATCCAGAAACAATCAAAATAATAGATAGTAGTATCAAAAAAGTGGACAAATTAGAGAGGAGACAGCAGAAACTAGCAGAATCAACGACTCAAATAAACCAGGAGCTAAGAGAGCAGCAATCAAAAGCATTTGAAAACCAAATTGACAAACTATTCAAGGGTCTACTCCTCGATATAGACTCAATCCGCAGTATTTTTAAAGAAGATGAAAAGTTCCTAGCAAGTCACAAAGCGATGAACCAAATAAAGATTTTCATAGATAAAGAAATTGAGATGAAGAAAAAGATAAAACAATTAAGCCAAGCAACTGTCGATTTTTCAGGGTCAGAAAAACTAGACCAAAGCTTCACTAATCTTAAAGAAGCGCGCAATAAGCTCTCGGAGTTAATCGTAAAGAAAAGTTCACTTAATTTAGATGAGCCTCAGAAATTTAGAGAAACTCTACCTCAAATACTTAAAAAATACGACTCCCTCAAAAAGCTGGCTAAGTTACAAGATCTTAATGAATTTAAAGATGTTTTCAAGCAGGCCTACCCAAATGTATTGAGATGGCAGTATAAGATACGTACTACACCTAATCTCCGAAATGACATTTCAGACAAATTGGAAGAAGATTTAGCGCGAGTATCTCAGATAAATAACTCGATATCTAAAAAAATTGGTTCGATGGTACGCTCAATTAGAAAAAACTACAGTTCATCGATAACAAGGAATCAAAAAAAAGAATTAAAACAAATGGGAAAACAGGAACAACAACTACAACAGGAAGTACAAAAACTGTCTAAGCAGTTTAATGAGTTAAGCAAAAAAAACCCAATGATACCCTCAGAGCTTTCACAAAGAATGAAAAAAACCGCGCGTCATATGGAACAAGCGGCAACTAACCTTAAAGAACAAAATGTCCGCCAAAGTATCGAATCTGAAAACCAAGCCCTCAAAGGTCTAAACGAGACAAGCGACTTATTAAGGCAAATGAAAAGCTCTAACGGAGAAACGAAACAAGCAAAAAGACAAAATCCTCGAAAACTCGGGACTGGCAGCAGCCCAGATTCTCGACGAGGTAGTGCGTCACGAATGAAAAAAGAACACGTGCGACTCCCAGATGAAACCCAGTATAAAGCACCAAAAGAATTCCGCGAAGAAATATTAAACGCAATGAAAAAACAAGCGCCTAAAAACTACGAACGTATGATTATGGAATATTATAAGGATCTAGTGCAGTGAAACATATGTTTTTTATAATAAGTACTTGCCTGATTGGATTCAATTTAATCCCCCCACTTATTACATCAGCAATTGGGTTGCCTCAAAAAGAGATATATGCAGGGCACAAACTAATAGATAAATGGAATACTAATGCAGCAGAGCAATATGCAAACAACTTACTTAAAAAGTATCCTAAATCAGGAGATGTATATTTCCTTAAAGCGCGCATAGAATTTTTAAAAGGAAACCATGAAATAGCCTGGGAAATTCTAAAACAAGTAAATAGTAACCATAAAGAAGTACGCGAATTCAAAAACCTCATCTACAACACCTACGAAGAAACAAAACTATTTACAACAAGCGAATCAAAACATTTTATCTACCGCTATCAAAAAGGACCGGATGAAATACTAGTTCATTATGCTACCCAAGCTATGGAAAAATCTTATGAGGTTCTAGGAAACATTTTAAATTACTATCCAAAAGAAAAAGTTTTAGTTGAGTTCTATCCGAACCAAAAATCCTTATCTAAAGTTTCTCCGTTAACTCTTGATGATATAACTACCTCCGGCACAGTCGCTCTCTGTAAATACAATCGAATTATGATTATCTCCCCAGGATCTTTAGTCCGCGGTTACAATTGGATGGACACCTTGAGCCACGAATATATTCACTACATACTGACTAAGAAAAGCCAAAACAACCTACCTTTATGGTTACATGAGGGAATAGCAAAGTATTACGAAGCACGATGGAGAAATAAACACGAATACTTATCGCCCATCATGGAAACAATGCTTGCGGGAGGACTACAAGAAAACTATCTAATATCATTAGAGAATATGATGCCTTCGCTGGCAAAGCTAAAAACAGCCGAGGATGTTCAACTTGCTTATGCTGAAGTTTCTACAATGATTGAATACATTACCAAAGTTCATGGAGATAAAATAATTTCAACTCTTCTGGAAAGATTGGCAAGAGAAGAAACATTTGAATCTGTAATATATACAACTCTAGGAACAAACCTAGATATAATTCAGGAAAATTGGAAGCACTTTGTAAAACAAAAACAACTCAAAATTATTCCAAGACTCAAGCCGCCAGGAGTTTATTTTAAAACAGACCGTTCGTCTAAAGAGCCAAGCAAAGAATATCGTGAAATTGATAATAGGAAGAGTCGAGACCTAATATTTTTAGGTGACGTTTTAAAATCAAGGAACTTTTATAAAGCAGCTCTTATCGAATATCAACGTGCGATCGAACAATCAAAAAATTTCTCCCCCCAACTCCATAACAAACTAGCCAAGACTCATCTAATCACCAGGGAATATAACAAAGCCAAAGTTATCCTAAATAGAAGCTTACATTACTATCCTATGTTTCACTCTACCCTTGCAAGTTTAGGTGAATTATATTTTGATCTAGGAAAAATAGAAAAATCTCGGACTTTCTATGAACGAGCGATTAAAATTAACCCTTTCAATCCTTTTGTTCATATGCGACTAATAACGATCTACCAAAAACTAGGGTGGAAAAAAGAAAAAGCATTACAGGTAAAACTTGCCGGCTATATAAACCACTAATTAACCTTTCAATTAAAACGTAGAATGACTACAAACTTAGAACTAGTAAAAGAGTTAGTGGATTCCAAAAGTCTCATCATAAAAGAAATTCGTAAAGTGATCGTAGGACAAGACGACGTACTAGAAGATTTGCTGGTAGCTCTTTTTTGCAAAGGGCATTGCCTTTTTGTTGGTGTCCCCGGCTTGGCAAAAACACTACTTGTAAAAACTCTAGCGAGGGTACTAAACCTTAGTTTTAGTAGAATACAATTTACTCCTGACCTGATGCCTTCAGATATTACAGGAACAGATATACTTTATGAAGATCACACAACCAACAAAAGGGGTTTTCGCTTTATAAAAGGTCCGATTTTTTCAAATATTGTTTTAGCCGATGAAATAAATCGAACCCCACCTAAGACGCAAGCCGCGCTGCTCCAGGCGATGCAGGAACAGCAGGTAACCGTTGGTGGAAATACCTATGAACTAGATCAACCTTTTCTAGTTTTTGCGACACAAAATCCCATTGAGCACGAAGGTACTTACCCCTTACCTGAAGCACAACTCGACCGTTTTATGTTCATAATAAATGTAGGTTATCCTACAATGAAACAAGAAGTGAGAATTGCGATGACCACTACTTCTGGAATACACCCAGAAATGAATATGGTGTTAAATGCAAAACAGGTGAAAGATTTTCAAAGGCTAGTGCCATGCGTTCCAGTTTCAGAGCATGTCGCTGAGTATGCAGTAAGGCTAGCGCAAAGTTCACGTCCAAGTAAAAATGGTAGTACTCCCGACTTTATAAACGAGTGGGTTGATTGGGGAGCTGGACCTCGTGCTTCTCAATATCTCCTAATGGGGGCAAAAGCACGCGCCCTAATGGACAATAGAGTCGCTGCAACTATCGAAGATGTTAAACGTGTAACCCGCCAAGTCCTTGAACACAGAATCATACTTAACTTCAAGGCCAAAGCCGAAAATATCACCACAAATGATATCATCGAAAAACTTTTAAAATCAATCAAGGCATAAACTAGGAAGGGCTAATTAGGCCGGCTGTTTTCCAATCAACTTTCAACTCTTTAACTACCCCTGAGCGAGTACAATATTTCACATGACCATGTGATTCGCCATACAGAAACAAATCTCGGGTAATCTCAACATCTTGTTTGCAGTACTCAATAATCTTGTCTATTTTTCCTTCTTTATACCATTGCAAAGAAACCAAACCGTCAGCACTTTTTTTTGCATTCAGTGAGTTTTCTGCTAAATGATTAAGGCTAAGTCTGTGGTTAAGTTTGGCCTTAATATCGTCCAACATGTCAAAAGTAGCTATTTCATTAAGGTCAAAATCAGCGTATGGCTGCAATACAGTATAATCAAATTTTTTCACATTAAACCCCACAACCAGATCGGCTTTACTAAGTTTTTCGACTAACTGGGAAGCCTCGCTTTCAAGGTAGCTAAAATGCTTTTGCTCAACACTGTCCCACACTACACCCACAGCAAGCCCCATAAGGTGAATATTTCCCCACCCTCCAACGTCGTCAGCGCTTTTTTGAGTTTCCAAGTCAAAATAAAGCACACGATACGAATTCAACGCTTTAGGGATAGTTTTAGGCTCTATTTTATTCTTTATGGGGTCTTCAAACAGGTCCAACTGCTCTGACATATCGCACTAACTCCAAATATTAATACCGTTCACGGCGGCTCAAAGGACATAGTTTTAATTGAACTTGATAACTCTAGCACTCCCCAGAATCAAATCAAGAAAAACAACTTAACATCAAATAAAATAAACCCTTAGATAAAATTTTTTAAAACTCTTTAAAGCTACGACCAATCGGTTAAAAACAATCACCTAAACCCTTGAAATCAATTAAAGATATGATTTTTAGAAACCGATAAAATCTATGAAGAGAATTGGTGAAAACATTCCCACCTAAAAGGGTCCAATATATTTTATGGCACAAAACGCAGTATTTGGCATAAATTCTAATCTAGACACTCAGGATATCATCAATAAGATGGTTTCACTGGAAGCTCGGTCGATGGATCTTATCGAAGCCAAAAAACAAATAGAGCAGCAAAAGTTGTCTAGTTTTCAGGAATTAAAAAATAGGTTACAAACGTTCAAAAGCGTTGTAACCACATTAAATACCGAAAGCCGCTTTATAGTTAATAAAAGCTCTTTTTCAAATAGCAGCTCTTCAGACAGCAATAAAGTCGTAGATATAACTACCACCAGTTCAGCAACTTCTGGCACATATTCACTAATAGTTAATAACCTAGCTACTGAAACAAAAATTATTTCAGAAGGCTTTCCTACTACTACTTCAGAAGTAACAATGAGTAGCTTAGTTGTCACCGTTGGCGGAGTTGCAAAAACAATTAATGTCGATAGTTCAAATAATACGGTAGATGGCCTAAGGCTAGCTATTAACAACCTAGGGCTTGATGTGAAGGCATCTTTTTTAAATGATGGCGATGATACTAATCCAATTCGACTTCTTATTTCGGGTAATTTAACTGGAGCAAGCGGGGCTGTAACGGTGGTTAATCCTGTTAGTGGAATAGGAACAGGAGCATTATCAGGTATAGACTTCAAAACAAAACAATATGCCCAAAATGCTAGTTTTACAATAGATGGTGTTGCTGTTAGTAAATCGTCTAATACTGTTTCAGACGTTATTAGCGGCGCGGCCTTAAAGCTGCAATCAGCTGGTTCAGGAACTATCTCTCTTTCCACAGATACAGATGCGATAACCAGCAAAGTCTCTGACTTTGTAGATGAATACAATGAAATTTCTTTATTCCTTCGTGAACAGCTAGCGTTAGATCCAGAGTCTGAGGAGACGGGTGTGTTATTTGGCAATTTTGCCGTACAAAATTTACAACAAATCCTTCGAAGTTCAATAAGTAGTGAAGTAACTGGTATTAGCGGTGACTATAAATACCTTTCGCAAATCGGTATTACCACTGAGTCAGACGGGTCTCTAGTTTTAGATACCGATGACCTTTCTGAAGCATTAATAGACGACATACAGAATGTAAGCCAGCTGTTTTCGAGTAAAGGAACCGTAACACATTCATCTGTAGCTTATGTCGGCTTCACTAGCGATACAGAGCCGGGATACTACGACTTAAAAGTAGCTAACGGAGTCCCTCAACTGAGTAACTCAGGGGCCGCTACCTTTGTGAACGCTTCCGGATCTGGAAATTTTTGGGCAGGTTCCTCAGGAGATGCAACTGGCCTTAACTTTCGTATCAGTAATTTATCTAATGGTGATTATGGACAAGTATGGCTATCAATCGGAGTCGCAGAAATTCTTAATCGCCAGTTGGAGAATATGGTTGACTCTTCATTAAATGGCCCCTTGGTCACAGAAGTTGACACGATCACCGAGACAGTTGACGATTTCAATATAACACTACTTAACCAAGCAGAACGTCTACTTGAATTCGAAGAAAGCCTTAAAGCAAAATTTTCCAACTTAGAAATTGTCCTGGGAAGACTTAACGCACAAAGAGATACCTTTAATAGCTCTTTAGCAGGAATTCAAAATATTTTCTCTCAGAAAAAATAACAACTAATATTTTTCATAAAAAAAAATTCAAATATGGTTAAGCATAGATTTCATAAAGAATATCATAAAAACGAAATAGCTACTTCCAGCCAGGCTAAACTAATCGTCATGATGTACGAAGGTGCCTTAAAATTCGTAAATTTGGCTATCGAGGGAATTGACAATCACGACCTATCAAAAAAAGGGAAATATATCAATAAAACTCACGATATCATAAATGAGCTGTCGTGTGCTTTAGACATGAAAAAAGGTGGTGAGGTGTCCCAAAAACTTGAATCGCTTTATCAATTTATTCTTCATCAATTAACCCTAGCTAATATTAAATCAGATCGTAAAACTCTCGAGTCGATAGTAAGTGTTATCACACCACTAATGGAAGCTTGGAAAGAATTATTAGTGAAAAAGAATACTAACGACAAAGGCAATAGCCACCAAAACATATCTACCCAGCCACACAAAAAGATCGCATCAAAATGTTGACAAAGCTTACCTATACTTAGTTTTATTTTTTCCCCTTTCTATTATTCTTAAACCTAAGTTTTATTAAATTAATACTACCTTTCCCAAATAGAACCAAATACCGATAGATTATTTTTTGACAAGGCATACGAGCTATGATAAAAATTTTCTTCTGCGTGCAAACTTTATCGTCTTTAATTTTTTTTATTTTTTGAATCATGAATATTCACGAATATCAGGCAAAGGAAGTCCTTGCAAAACACGGTGTAGCTGTTCCTAAGGGTGTAGTCATCGATAACCCAGATAAAGCAGAAGATGTTTCTCGCCAACTAGGAACAGATGTTGTCGTAGTAAAAGCCCAAATTCATGCTGGAGGACGAGGTAAAGGCGGAGGAGTTAAGCTTGCCAATAGCCCAAAAGAAGCCAAAGTTCATGCAAAAAAAATAATAGGAATGCAATTAGTAACACCCCAAACTGGAACAGAGGGCCGAAAGGTCAAAAAGATTCTAATAGAAGAAGGTATGCCTATTGATAAAGAACTCTATCTAGGCATCCTTCTGGATAGGCAGAGTAGTCGTGTAATGATTATGGCAAGCGAAGCTGGCGGTATGGCAATCGAAGAGGTCGCCGAAGAAACTCCGGAAAAAATTATCAAAGAAATAATCGACCCTATTATTGGAGTTAAACCTTATCTAGCTAGAAAAATAGCATTTGCTCTCAATGTAAAAGGAAACGCTCTTAAACAAATGATTCCTTTAATAATCAATCTTTATCAGGCTTTTCTTAAAGAAGATTGCGATATGCTAGAAATCAACCCTCTTGTCATAACAAAAGACGAACGAGTCCTTGTCCTTGATGCAAAAGTTAATATTGACAGTAATGCCCTCTACCGCCAAAAAGAAATTCTTGCATACCGAGATCTAGATGAAGAAGATCCCATGGAAGTGGAAGCCAGTAAATTCGACTTAAACTATATTAAACTTGATGGAAATATTGGTTGTATGGTCAATGGGGCTGGCTTAGCCATGGCAACTATGGACATAATCAAACATTCAGGTGGCGAACCCGCGAACTTCTTGGATGTTGGAGGCGGAGCTGATGAGGAAAAAATTGAAAATGGATTTCGCATTCTACTATCAGACCCGCATGTAAAAGGAATATTTATTAATATATTTGGCGGCATTTTACGTTGTGACATTCTGGCTCGAGGTGTTGAGATCGCAGCCAAAAAACTAAAAGTAAAAATCCCA
>JABHTG010000128.1 GCA_018697205.1 Nitrospina sp.
GCGTGGCATATTCTGGAGAAAATTTCATAAAACCATGCAACAAAACCCAAATAGAGAAGAACCAAAAAAGACATTTTATAAATATATCCATGCTTTATTATAACGGCCCTATGTGCTATTTCATACCAGGTTCCTTGAAACTGCTTTAAATCTATATTAGGAACAACTTTTAACTTCTCATTTTCTAATGAAAATCCTGAAGAAGCACAAAAAAATATAATATTATAAAAAAAATTTGTTCATAAGGATTACCTTTAATTTCTCAGGAAACAAGCAACTTTGTGTTCAGAGTTTATTTCTTTAAGTTGTGGTTCAGTTTGTTGGCATCTTTTCTCTCGAATAGGACATCTTGAATAAAAAGCACATCCTGATGGCATTTCCATGGTACTTGGCAAGTCACCCTTTATCTTTATACTCGTTTTTTTTATTTCCGGGTTAATTGATGGTATCGCCGCCAATAGGGCTTCAGTATAAGGATGTAATGGATTCTTATAAAGAACATTACTATCTCCTATTTCAACTATTTTTCCTAAATACATAACTGCTACACGGTCACAAAAATGTCTAACAATAGTCATATCATGAGAAATAAATAAATACGATATACCCATTGATTCTTTCAAATCACTTAGCAGGTTTATGATCTGCGCTCGAATCGAAACATCCAAAGCCGAAACAGGTTCATCCGCAATGATTAGACCTGGGTTTAATGAAATTGCACGAGCTATACCAATACGCTGTAGTTGTCCTCCACTGAACTCGTGTGGGTATTTTTCTGCTTGGTCAGGAGAAACCCCAACCCGCTCCAACAGCCATGAGATACGTTCTTTTATCTCAATTGATTTGGTAAAACCATGTATGGCGAAAGGTTCTTCTAATATTTTTCTAACATTTTTTCTTGGATTTAATGATGCCAATGGGTCTTGAAATATAATTTGCATCTCTCTTCGTAAGGAGCGCAATTCACCATTTTTCATATTAACAAGATTTTTATTTTTATAGAAAATTTCTCCAGATGTAGGTTCAACTAACCTTAGGATTGTACGTGCGGCTGTCGACTTACCACAACCCGATTCTCCGACAAGACCTAAAGTTTCACCTTCATGAAGCAAGAAGGAAATACCATTCAATGCATATACCGTTTGTTTATCTATATTCAAACTTCTAACGTGAAAATTCTTTTTAAGATTGTTAACTTTAAGTAAGACTGGTTTAGACATATTTTTATAATATTTCATTAATATAACCAGCATCTCACAGAATATTCTTCTGCAATTTTTTTGAAAATTGGTTTCTCTATTTTACAACGAGTTTCTGCTGATGGACAACGAGGATGAAAAGAACACCCTGAAGGAATTTTTGAAAGCGACGGCACAATTCCTGGCATTTCATTTAGTTTTAAAAATTTTTCTTCAGTGGATTCCAGCGTGGGTAATGATTTCATTAGTCCTATCGTATAGGGGTGGCGAGGAGAGCTAAAAATCTCACGGACAGGTCCTGACTCGACTATTTCACCTGCGTACATAACCATAACACGTCTAGCCATTTCTGCTACAACTCCTACGTCATGCGTGATAAGTAAAATTGACATTTTGGTTTCTTTTTTTATTTTTTTTAGAAGGTAAAGTATTTGGCCTTGCGTTAACACATCAAGTGCTGTCGTTGGCTCATCAGCTATAAGTATGCGTGGATCACATGAAAGGGCCATAGCGATCATTGCTCTTTGCCGCATTCCACCACTTAATTGATGTGGGTATTGATCTAATTTTTCTTTTGGAGAAGGAATTTCTACTTGGTCTAATAATTTCAATGTTTTATTCATTGCTTCTTTACGGGAGCAAGACGTGTGACGTAACAACGTTTCAATTATTTGCTCACCTATGGTCAATACCGGATTCATAGAGGTCATTGGGTCTTGAAAAATCATAGCAATATCTTTACCACGGTAAGTCTGCAGTTCTTTTTTGCTCATCTTAAGAAGGTCTTTTCCATCAAAGAAAATTTCTCCACTGACAATTTTCCCAGGCGGTTCTTCAAGAAGTCTCAATATAGAAAGTGCGCTTACTGTTTTACCACAACCAGATTCACCAACGACTGCCAGAGTCTCATCACGGTTAAGCTCATAGCTGATTCCGCGGATAGCAAGTAACTCTTTTTCGGGAGTTAAAAATGAGACTTTTAGATTTTTTACTAATAATTCCTGTATAGCCATATTTTTCTTAATTTTTTATCTTAAATTATTATAAGAATTATAGGATATCAATTTATCATTGGATAAATTTTTTTATAATTATTTTCAAGGTATTTACTTAATTTAAACTAATAATGCTAATATTGCACAATTATGGTTTATTCAGAGTTCTAACATGGCATTTAGGAAAATATTTCTAGCCCTAAGTTTTTTTATTTGCATATAATTAACCTTCTTTTTTTAAGTTTGATAGTTGATAATGAGAATTTTAAGTTGGAATGTTAATGGCATGCGTGCTGCTGTTCGTAAAGGTTTTTTGGATTGGTTCCAAACTGAAGCACCTGATGTAATATGTCTTCAAGAAATTAAAGCAACTCCAAATGACCTGGCAAAAGAAATGGCAGAACCTAATGGATATCATGCGGTTTGGAATCCTGCTCAACGAAAAGGTTACAGTGGTGTGGCTGTTTTGAGCAAGAAAAAACCCTTAGAAATTCACCTAGGAATGGGAATTGATAAATTTGATATAGAAGGTAGAATTATAAGATTAGTATTTAAAGACTTTGATCTTTTGAACATATACTTTCCTAATGGCACTAGTGGTCCGGAACGGCTTAAATATAAAATGGACTTTTATGACGCTTTCCTTGTCCATTGTGAAAATTTGCGTAAGCAAGGTAAAAAGCTTATCGTTACCGGGGACGTCAATACAGCTCATAAGGAAATTGATTTAAAAAACCCAAAACCTAATGAAAAAAACTCAGGTTTTCTTCCAGAAGAAAGGGCCTGGCTTGATAAGTTCGTCTCTCATGGGTACATTGACACTTTTCGTGAGTTTTGTCAGGAAACTGATCATTATACTTGGTGGAGCTACAGAGCTAATGTACGTAAAAAGAATATTGGATGGCGTATTGATTATTTTTTCGTTACCGAGGACCTACTCGATAAGGTTAAAGATGCTTATATATACCCTGAGGTAATGGGGTCAGACCACTGTCCAATTGGCTTGGATATCGAGGTTAACTGAACTATTAACCTGCCGTTTCTGCTACCAATTAGAATGAATCTATTGTAATAAATTACCATCCAAAATAGATAAAATATTTTTTCAATAGCCAGTATAAATGTTTCTATTATTAGAAATACGAAAGGAAAATAATGAGTTTTGACTTCGGAGAAAATTATTTTGGGTTTGAATTACATCAGCGAGAATTAATTACTGAGTTGAATTCATTAGCCTTGCTGTTTACACACTCAAAAACTGGTGCAGAAGTTCTTGTCATAGAGAATAACGATGATAATAAAGTTTTTAGCGCAACATTTAAGACTCCACCGTCTAATGATCGAGGAGTTGCTCATATTCTTGAACATAGTGTCTTATGCGGGTCACGTAAGTATCCAGCAAAAGAGCCGTTTCTTGAATTATTAAAAGGAAGTTTGCAGACCTTTTTAAATGCGATGACCTTTCCAGATAAGACCATGTATCCAGTGGCAAGCCGCAATAAGAAAGACTTTTTCAATTTAATGGATGTTTATCTTGATGCAGTATTTTATCCAAAAATAACAGAAGAGACCTTTATGCAAGAAGGATGGCATCACGAGCTAGAACTTCCTGATAAAAATATTACTTTTAAAGGGGTAGTTTTAAATGAGATGAAGGGGGTTTTTTCGAGTCCTGAAAGTATTTTGGATCGGCACTTAGCTCATTCTCTTTTCCCAGGGACTACTTATGGTTTTGAATCAGGTGGCGATCCAGAGGCAATAACAGATTTAACCTATAAAGAGTTTAAAGATTTCCATAATAAGCATTACCACCCGTCTAACAGTCGTATTTTCTTTTATGGTGACGGAGATACATCAGAATATTTAAATTATATTAATAATGAGTATCTTAAAAATTTTGAGCCTATTCAAATTGAATCTGCAATTAGTGCACAAAGACGGTTTAGCAAACCCAAGCGCAAAATAATTTTCTATCCCGTATCAAAAGAGGAATCGCTGGAAAAGAAAACTTTTATTGTTGTAGGATTTAAAATAGACAAGTCAACCAATCATGAACATTGCCTTGCTTTTAATATTTTAAGCTATTTATTGCTCGGTACTTCTGCATCTCCTCTACGTAAAGCATTACTCGACTCTGAACTTGGTAGCGAGTTGATTGGCGGTGGTTTTGATGACAATCGCTTCGAAACAACATTCGCAGTTGGGCTTAAAGGTGCAGAATCAACTAATGAAGATAAAATTCTTGAACTTATTTTCTCGACTCTAAAAGGTCTTGTTGACAATGGAATTGAAAAAGACATGGTTAAGTCGGCTGTCAATTCGATTGACTTTAAACTTCGTGAGTCAAATTTTGGTGGTTTCCCAAAAGGTATTGTCTACAACATTCAAACTTTAGCTTCCTGGTTATACGGATCAGATCCGTTTATGCACTTAAAGTATGACAAGCTCATGGGAAAAATTAAGAGAAAATCAAAAGACCGTTACTTTGAAAATTTAATAGATAAGTATCTTTTGAATAATAATCATCAGAGCGTAATGCTTGCCAAACCTAACCCTGATCTAGAGAAAAAGAAAGATGCAAAGGTTAGAAAAAGTATGCGCACTTTAAAGTCCTCTTTGTCACAAAATGACATTAAAAATCTTGTTCAAAAAACTCAAGAACTTCAGGCAATGCAGATCAAGCCTGATTCCCCAGAAACCTTAGAAACCCTACCAAGCTTAGATATTCAAGACATTGAAGTTAAAAGTGAACGTTTCCCGATGGAGTTAAAAAAAGAATCTGAACCTAAAATTTTATTTCACAATTTATTCACAAATAATATAGCTTATGTTCAAATCGGGTTCGATGCCACCAGTATACCTATGGATAAAATTCCATACCTTTCACTTATTGGCAGTTTAGTTTTAGGTATGGGCACACGCCATCACAGTTATATGGAAATTTCACAATTACTGGGCATCCATACAGGAGGGCTTCGTTCTTGGCATTTTACCTCAACCACAATTAATGATCATAAAAAGATACTATCTTATATTTTCTTTAGCGGAAAAAGTCTTATGGATAACTTGGATCAACTCTTTGACATATGGCAAGAGGTGATTTTGGATTATAATTTTGACAACCCTAAGCGTTTGGTTGAAATAATAAAAAGCTCCAAATCTTCAATGGAAGATTCTATCCTGTCTTCAGGAAATCATTATGTGCTCTCTCGGCTCAATTCATACCAGTCTTTATTTGGTCAATACAACGAACTCATCGAAGGAATTTCCTATTATAGATTCCTAAAGACATTACTAAATCGAGCAGAGAAAAATCCCGATGAGGTAGTTGAAGAGTTTAGAGGAGTTGCACAAAATTTATTTACAAAAGAAAATATTTTAGTAAATATCACTGCCCCTGAAAATGATTACAAAAAAATTGAAAAAAGAGTTTTAAGCCTAACTCATAACTTATCTGATAAAAAACAACCTCCTGCACATTTTAAATTTACAAAAGGAACAACAAATGAAGCCTTTTTAACAGCTAGCTCGGTCCAGTTTGTTGGCAAAGGAGCAAATTTATTTGAACTAGGTATGCAATATAGTGGAAAGTTTGATGTCATTAACGCTGTTCTTCGCACTTGTTTTTTATGGGACCGAGTCCGCGTCCAAGGAGGAGCCTATGGTTCACAAAGCTCCTTTGATTCATATAGCGGTGATTATGGATTAGTTTCCTATCGAGATCCCAACTTAACGGAAACACTCGATATCTACGATCAAATTGCAGATTATCTTGAAAATTTGGATATTTCAGAAAAAGAGTTAACAAAGATTTTAATTGGTTGTGTAGGACGCTTGGATCCTCCAATGACAGCAGACCGAAAAGGCTCGGTTTCAATGGTTGAATATTTAACAGGAAAAACATATGAGTTAAAACAACAGAGACGCGATGAATTACTGTCGACAAGCTTAGAGGAAATCAAGTCATTTTCCAGTCTATTTAGAAAAATGGAAAAATCTGGCAATGTCTGTGTTTTGGGTAATGAAGAAAAAATTAAGAAAGCCAAAAATCGTTTTGATCATTTAGTCGCGGTTTTCGATTAATATACTTAAATTTAAGTTATCTAAAATTCAACTATTGTTGCGCCGTCACCTCCTCTCCCCCTCGGAGCAGGAGAAAACTTTTTACAGATTCCCGTTGAAGAAAGATAGTCCCTAACGATACTTTTGATTTTTCCCATGCCGTGTCCATGTATAATTGTTGCTTCCTTAATTCCACTGACTATTGCCTGACTCAGAAAACCCTCCATTGTAATTAGTGCCTCGTCAGAATTCATTCCCCGCAAATCACAATTTGTTTTTATTGCTACCTCCGACTCTGTGTGAACGTTCACATTTATTGTTTTAGAAAGTTTATCTTTAGGAGGTAACTTTTTCAGGTTTCCTTTTAGTCTATCTATGGGTATAACCGTTTCTATCTTACCTAGACTAACTCTAACTTTCTTTTTTCCTGCAGGTTCTTCCAATAAAGTACCTACTTCACCATAATTTTCAATCAACACCAAATCGCCTTCCTTAAGTGTCTCAGGAGAAATTCTCCATTCAGAAAGATCATTTCGATAGGCTGATAATGGCACTCGCCCCAGCATTCCAATTTTACGTTCTGCTTTATGAAGTTTTGATATATCAGAAGTCCCCTTAACTTCCTTAATTATTTTAAGCACCTGATTTTTTGCTTCACGAACAGAAGATTGTATACGTTTTGATTTTTCCAGAATAAATTTCTTCTCTTTTTCTTGAAGGCTTTCAGTAATTTCAAGCTGTTGCCTAGTTAAATTCTCTAACTTCAGAGTAGCCAATTGCAAAGCTTCTTTTTCTTTAAGCAATTCAACTCGCTGCTGAGTTAAATCTTTTAGCACCTCCTCGGCCCGTGTGTCATGAGACTGGTATATCTTTCTTGCCAGTTCCGTAATTCTTACATGGAGCCCGAGCTGCTCGGCAATATCGATGGCAGCACTATGACCAGGAACTCCAAAAATAAGGCGGTAAGTTGGCGCCTGTGACTTAGAATCAAATTCAGTACAAGCATTAAGAAATCCACTGCGTGTTTGCGCAAGTAATTTTAACTGCATGTAATGCGTCGAAACAAGTGTTGTTACCCCTTTATCATTTAGCTCTCTAAGCATAGCTTCTGCCAATGAAGCGCCTTCTTGTGGATCAGTAGCGATCCCCAATTCATCAAGTAAAATAAGTGCCCCTGAGGCAGCGTGATTCATAATATGTATAATCTTTTTAATGTGTGCTGAGAATGTAGACAGGCTAAGTTCAAGACTTTGCTCATCCCCAATATCGGCATATACTTCGGGGTAAAAAGGAATGTATGACCCTTTATCAACAGGTAAAAATAACCCTGCACGAACCATAAGGGTCATCAAGCCAACCGTTTTAAGAGTTACTGTTTTCCCACCGGTGTTTGGGCCCGATATTATAATTACATGAGTAGATTGGTCCCAAGCAATATCATTTGGGATCACATCGTGTCCATTTAATACGAGTTCTGGGTTAAGGGCCTTATTTAACTGTAATTTTTGTCCCTGTCCAATAGAACACAACCTAGCCTGCATTACCTTAGCTAGTCGAGCTCGAGCATGAATAAAGTCTAACTGTACAAGAATTTCCATACTAGAAACAATCATCTCGCCAGAGTCAATTATCTGCCTAGTAAGTACCTGTAAAATTTTTTTCTTTTCCCGATCAAGGGCTAGTCTATTTATTTTCAGTTGATTATTTAGTGGTACTATAGCAGATGGCTCGATATATAAAGTTTGCCCACTTCCAGAGCTATCATGGACAATTCCTTCTATTTGTGAACGTTTGTCTGATTTAACAGGAATAACAAGCCGGCCCTCCCTTTCAGTATGAAAATTGTCTTGAATTGCCTCCTTGTATCCATCGCTAGAAAAAAACTTTTCAACTTTTGATTCTAGCTTTTGTTTAGCAGATGACACATCACGAGCCGCCTGCTTAAGTTCAGGTGAAGCGTTATCCTTTATTTCTCCTTCATCGTCAATGCATCGCTCCAATTCTCTATATAAAGAAGGGAGCGGGTCTAGTGGGTTGCTAACTGATTTTAACAAAGGAAAACTATCTTGTTTTTCTATAGAATTTCTCACCTGTCGAATGACGCGTAATAATTTTAAAACAGAAAGACACTTAACTGACTCTAGAAAGTCTCTTTCTTTAGCCTCTTCAAGTATAGGGAGAAAATTTTCAAAAGAATTTATAGGGAAAGCGTTTTCTCTTGCAAGAAACTCAACCATTTCCGCTGTAGTATCGAGAGCATTATTTGCAGAATTCCTATCTGAGTGAGGAACAAGCGAGCGGCAAAGTTCTGATGTCACTGGAGAGCATGCATAACCTGCCAGAGTTTCTTTTATTAAAGGCCAACCCAGAAGATCTCTCGATTTTTCTAGAAGATAGTTTCTGTTATCTGATAAAGAATATACTGACTGAGTCATTGTGATGCTGCGAATTCAACATTCTTTTGTGTTGAAATAGTAATTCTCGCATCAAACAAAAGGTTTTGATCACGTGACTCCTTAAACCCCTGCAGAAGCAAGTTACTATCTTTTTTTACTTTTTGGTTAAATGCAACAAACTTTTTACCTGGGGTAAGTTTATTCCCTTCATCCTGAATACTTTGAAAAGTAACGACCACTGGTTTTTTAAAGTCAATATGATCAGATGAAAGATAAATCTCAAACTCAATGACATTTTTGCCTCTTACCATAAAACGGTTATTACCCTTATCGATGGCAAATAACGTAGCAATTTTACCATCCTGTATATTAAGAGGTTCCATTTCTGGACCGGGAATTTGTAATGCGGCAAGCTTTAAGCCTTTACTGATTCTTGCCCAAAAAAAACGTTTCATATGATTTTTTTCTCGGGTTATTCGTATCACTTTTGGAGAGGTATTTCTTTTTTGCTTGGTAAGCCATTCAATTAATGCAGGAACCTCTGATTCTGGTAAGAAATGACCTCCATGTGCTGCCCCGCGTTCTTTATGCTCTCGATAAATAACGGGAGACTTAAAATCAGATAAAATTTTATAGGTTCGACGAATAAGTGCGATAGGAAATATGGGATCAAACTCTCCTTGAATAATATATAAAGGAGTATTATTTAGATTAACCAGGAAAGACATAAGTCGCTTGGTGATGCCACCGGCGATGGGAATAATACCAGCAAACCGATCTGGGTAGAACATCCCCAACATGTAGGCACCAATGGCTCCATTGGAAAGTCCGGAAAGAAAAATTCGATTTGGGTCGATCTGATAATTTGATTGTATTTCATTAATCAACTGCAGGACAAAATTTTCTGCATTTTGCGACCACCATGCCCCCATAGGATACGTAGGACAAAGAATGACAAACTTGTCACCAAGTCGATCAATCCATGCCTGAATTGTATTAGCTCCACTACCGCCCATGCCGTGCATAATCACAATCATTGGCATATTGGGTGAAACTAAATCCGGAACATAAAGCGCATATGAATATTTTTTTTGCTTAATTTTAAGCTTTAGATTTGATTGGAGTCCTCTAGAATTCTGGCTAGATTCTGAAAGTGTTGCCCTTAAAATTTGTTTTATTTGAACAGAGTCGACATTATGTAACTTTAAACGGTCAAGAACTTGGTTTTCTACACTCTCTTCTCCGGTAGATAAAAATAAATCTATATCAGCCTTACTATCATAAGTTGAAGCGACCATTGTTTTTTTGTTCGTGGCTGTGCAGGCAAGAACAGTAAACAAAGTGAATACAATCAATATATTCTTCATAAGCTTACCTAAGAGTAGAACGTTAATAATCTCAGCTTAAAATAAATTATAATTGTTGTAAAGGATTGAGAAAGCAATTTAATCTATTTTTAATTTTTTTCTCTAGGCTTCAAACTATAACTACTTTGCCTATAGACACCTGATCTTGCTTAAAGTAATATTTTCTTAAAGTCACAATCGAAATTATTACTTACTACGAGGGGGATGTTTTCTTATGGGAAAGTCTTCAACTATTATTTCTAAAAATCCTATAAAGCCAGGAAGTATCGTATTTAGCCCCTCTCAAGAAGTCAGCAAAGGCATGCCGACCTATTCAAGACTTTTTAGATGCCGTAAGAAGGGTTTTGATTTTATAGGGCAAATTAAAATTAATCTTCAAAAAATTAGCACTGACATAGAGATATTTAATACAAGTTATTTTGATTACTTTGGCACCCCTTTAAAAGAAACTAACCTTGCCTTAGAAAACATATTGCTCACAAAACTACTGTCTGAAAAAAACTTACCTGAAAGACTAAGAGAAGCAGTTTTTTCTCTTTTAAAAAATAAAGTGGCTAATAGCAAGCAGTCATCCTCTTTAAAACTTATTAATAACCGTAAGGTATGCTTGAAAGAGATATTCGATAAGCTCAATACCGAGTATTTTAAACCTAAAATTAAAGCAAATATAGAATGGGGGAAAAAAGTGCATAAGAAGAATCTTACCTCTTTTAGATTTGGTTCTTACGATCCAGCAAGCCAACTTATCCGAATACATCCTCGCTTGAAGCAAAACTTTGTCCCTATATCAGTCCTGGAACTGACCGTATATCATGAAATGTGTCATCAATGGGCCCCAATGAAAAGACAAAAAGGAATGTGGATAGCTCATCACCTGCAGTTCAAGAAAAAAGAAAGAGAATATCGATTATATTATGAAGCGCGTTCTTGGGAAAAAGAAAATTGGAAAAAACTTATGGAACCTAACACCATAGAAAATACCAAAAATAAAACTGCTGCCTGTACCGAATCTAGTGAAAGTATAGAAATTACAACTTTGGCCGGATGATTCGATTACAAGTAATCTCCTTTCACGTAGTAAACTCATCAATACAAAATCATAGCTTTAAAATATTTTGATATAA